>DATAXU010000147.1:0-22209 GCA_036272955.1 Verrucomicrobiia bacterium | reverse complement strand
CGGTTTTGGGCGCCTCCAACGTCGCGACCATCGTGCGGAGCGGGAGAGAGCGATTCTACCGGCTCAAGCAATGAGGCGGGGCGGAGGCGATTTCTTCGACATTTCAAATGTTAAATGTTTAAGTACGGCCCCAAAGTTTTATGCGAAAAGGCGACGTTCGGGCCAGTGTCGGTCTTCACTTTTTGGACTTTTGTTGACAGGAAACCGGTTTCTCCTTTTTTGGCAAGGCTGGGGCGCGAAAGGCTCCGTTGCAAAAATAGCTGTGTCGGGAATGTTTTGCAAAAAGGGCGTTTCTGTCGTACATATTTGATTCCGCTGGCGCGGATTTTATGAAACCGGAAGTCGAAATATACGATACGACCCTGCGCGATGGAAGTCAGGGCGAAGGCGTCAACTTTTCTGTGATGGATAAGTTGCGCATCGCGGAGAAACTCGATTCTTTCGGGGTCCATTATATTGAAGGCGGCTGGCCGGGGTCGAATCCCAAGGACATTGACTTTTTTAATGAGGCGAAGCGGCGCAAGTTCAGGCGCGCGAAGCTTGCGGCGTTTGGCTCGACGCGCCGGAAGGATATTGGGGCTTCGGAGGATGCGCAGGTGCGGCTCTTGCTGGAGGCGGAGACGCCGGTGGTGACCATTTATGGGAAGTCGTGGCTGCTGCACGTCAAAAAGGTTTTGCGCACGACGCCGGACGAAAATCTGGCGATGATCGCGGATACGGTGCGGTTTTTGAAGGAGCATGGGCGGTTTGTGGTCTATGACGCGGAGCACGCTTTTGACGGGTTTAAGGATAACGGCGAGTATGCGCTGGCGACCTGGAAGGCCGCGGCGGACGCGGGGGCGGACGTTATCGCGCTTTGTGACACGAATGGGGGAACGTTGCCGAACGAAATCGCGAAAATCACGGGGGCGGCGCGCGCGAAGCTGAAGGTGCGGCTGGGGATTCATACGCATGACGATTCGGGATTGGGGGTGGCGAATGCGCTTGCGTCGCTGGAGGCGGGGGCGTCGCATGTGCAGGGGACGATCAATGGTTACGGGGAGCGGACGGGGAATTGCAATCTTACGAGCGCGATTCCCAATATCGCGATCAAGCTGCGCAAAACCTGCGTGCCGGCGGCTTCGCTGCCGTTGCTCAAGGACCTTTCGCAGTTTGTGGATGAAATCGCCAACCTGCGCCATAGCCCGCGGCAGCCGTGGGTGGGGTCGGCGGCGTTTTCGCACAAGGGGGGGACGCACGTCAATGCGGTGCAAAAAATTGTCCACAGTTACGAGCATGTCGATCCGGCGGCGGTGGGAAATACGCGGAACATTTTGATCAGCGAATTGGCGGGGCGCAGCAATATCGTGATGAAGGCGCGGGAATTGGGGATCCACCTGGACAATGACGCGCCGGAATTGCGGGAGATACTGGCGAAGATCAAGGCGCTGGAACATCAGGGATATGAATTTGAGGCGGCGGCGGGATCGCTGGCGGTGTTGATCCGCAAAACGCTTTGGCACCAGACGCTGCCGTTCGAGGTGAATGCGTACCATGTTTCGATGCGGCGGGAAAAAGGGGCGTCGGTTTGCGAGGCGACGATCAAAGTGCAGGTGGATGGGAAGTCCGCCCATACTGTGGCGGAGGGCGACGGGCCGGTGAATGCGCTGGACTCGGCGTTGCGCGGGGCGCTGGCGAATTTTTATCCGCAGGTGAAAAAGATCCGGCTGACGGATTACAAAGTGCGTATTCTTGACTCGACCGAGGGGACGGCGGCCAAGACGCGGGTGCTCATACAATCCAGCGATGGGCGGGAAGAATGGGGGACGGTCGGGGTGAGCGGGAATATCATCGAGGCGAGCCTTGGGGCGCTGGTGGATTCGATGGAATTTCGCCTGCTCAAAAAGGGGCGTTAACAGACAAACGGGACTACTGAGCGTCATGTCGGAAATTTCAAAAGCTTACGAACCGCAGGCGGTCGAGGACAAGTGGTATCAATACTGGCTGGACCAAAAATTTTTTCGGGCCGATCCGGATTCGAAGAAGCCGGCGTATTCGATTGTCATTCCGCCGCCGAACGTGACGGGCGTGTTGACGCTGGGACACGTTCTTAACAACACGATCCAGGACATCCTTGCGAGGCACGCGCGGATGCAGGGGCGCGAGGTGTTGTGGCTGCCGGGGACGGACCACGCGGGAATCGCCACGCAAGCGGTCGTCGAAAAGGCGTTGCGCAAAGAGGGCGCGATGAAACATCGCGAAGACCTGGGGCGCGAGAAATTTTTGGAGAAGGTTTGGGAATGGAAGGAGAAGCACGGGGGGATCATTATCCAGCAATTGAAAAAGCTGGGGGCGTCGTGCGATTGGTCGCGGGAGCGGTTCACCATGGACGCGGAATACAGCCGATGCGTGCAAATGGTTTTCGTGAAGCTTTACGAGAAGGGGCTAATTTATCGCGGCAAACGGATGGTGAATTGGGACCCGGCGGCGCGGACGGCGTTGTCGGACGAGGAAGTGGAGATGGTGGAGGAGCAGGGGCATCTGTGGCATTTCAAATACCCGCTGATCGGCGGGGAGGGGTTCGTGGTGGTCGCGACGACGCGACCAGAAACGATGCTGGGCGACGAAGCCGTGGCGGTGAATCCGGCGGACCCGCGCTACACGAATTTGCATGGGAAGAAGGCGCTTCTGCCGTTGCGCGAACGGGCGATTCCGATCATTACAGACGAATTGGTGGACCCGAAATTTGGGACGGGGTGCGTCAAGGTGACGCCGGCGCATGATCCGGCGGACTACGAAATGGCGCAGCGGCACCAACTGCCGTTGACGGTGGTGATCGCGCCCGATGGGACGATGACGGAGGCGGCGGGGGCGGAGTTCGCGGGACTGGACCGGTTGGAGGCGCGGAAGGCGGTGGTGGCGCGCATGGAAGAATTGGGGCTGTTGCTCAAGGTGGAAAATTACACGCACCGGGTCGGCTACAGCGAGCGCACTCATGTGCCCATTGAACCTTACTTGAGCGAGCAATGGTTTTTGCGGTATCCGGCGGTGGCGGAATCGACGCGGGCCGTGGAAAGTGGGGAGATAAAATTTCATCCGGAACGCTGGGGGAAGACGTATTTGCACTGGATGCATCACATCCGGGACTGGTGCATTTCGCGGCAGCTTTGGTGGGGACACCGGGTGCCGGTGTGGCACTTGGGGACGGGAATGCGCTGTCAAGTTGAATCTCCCGGCGCGGGGTGGACGCAGGACACGGACGTGCTGGACACGTGGTTTAGTTCGTGGCTGTGGCCGTTTGCGACAATGGGGTGGCCCACGAAAACGGAGACGCTCAAAAAGTTTTACCCGACGGGCGATCTGGTGACGGCGCCGGACATTATTTTTTTCTGGGTGGCGCGGATGATCATGGCGGGGTACGAGTTCATGGGCGAGGCGCCGTTTCGGAACGTTTATTTCACGGGAATTATACGTGACAAGCAGGGACGCAAAATGTCCAAGAGCCTGGGCAATTCGCCGGACCCGTTGGAATTGATCGCCAAATATGGGGCGGACGCGCTGCGGTTTGGGGTGATGCGCTCGGCGCCTCTAGGGCAGGACGTGCTGTATGACGAGCAGCAGGTGGAATTGGGGCGCAATTTCTGCAACAAACTTTGGAACGCGTGCCGGTTCCGGCAGATGCACCCGGGAGAAGTGCAGGGAGAAATCAACCCGGTGCTGCTCACGCGGGACGATCAATGGATTTTACTTCGACTTGACGCGGCGATCCGGGAAATGGACACGGCGTTTGCGGAATACAAATTCAGCGACGCGGCGGCGACGCTATACCGGTTTTTTTGGAGCGAGTATTGCGACTGGTATATCGAGGCGAGCAAGGCGGCGTTGCAAGGGGCGGACGCCGCGCGAAAGGCGAACACGCTGGCGGTGCTGGATTTTGTTTTGTCGCACACGCTGAGATTGTTTCATCCATTTTTACCGTTTATCACGGAGGAATTGTGGCACGGGATGGGATACTCGGCGGACATGCCGGCGGAGCAGGGGGGGAAGACGATCATGTTTGCGCCGTGGCCCAAACCGCTGGAGGACGATTTCAAGGACCACTACGGGCTTAGCGAGGACGTGGTTCGCGAGATGGAGGCGCGGCAAAAGCTGGTGATCGAAATCAGGAATGTGCGGGCGCAATTCCGCATCCCGGCGAACAAGCGGCTGAACCTGGTGTTGCACGGCGCGACGGATTTTGCGCCGGACGAAAAGCAGGTCATTCAATTGCTGGTCGGGGCGGATTCCATCGAACACCGGACGGAATATCAGCCGGCCAAAGGCGAGCCGGTGGTGTATCCGGCGAGCGGCGGGAAGCTTTATATTCCGATTGCGGGGCTGTTTGACGTTGAAGCGGAGAAGGCGCGGCTGGCGAAGGAATTGCAAAAGATCGAGGGGGAAATCGCGAAGGTGCAACAGAAATTGGGGAACCCGAGTTTTGCGGAGAAGGTGCCGGCGCAGGTTTTGCAGGAGCATCAGCAGCGGCTGGCGGACTGGCAATCCAAGCGGGAACAATTGCAAAGCGCGCTGGCGAATTTGGATTCGTGAACATTCGACAGGCCACAACGCAATACGAAGCGTGGCTGGCGGCGCAGATTCCCTTGCTCAAAGACGACCTGCAACTCAAGCACCTGCGAATGCGGCAGGACGCGTTTTTGTTTTTGCGCGCGACGTTTTATCGGTGGGCGCAGGTTTGGGAGGAAGTGTGCGGCGCATCCGCGGAGGGGCCGACGGTGCTTTCCGTGGGGGACCTGCATGTTGAAAATTTTGGGACGTGGAGGGACCGGGAAGGACGGCTGGTTTGGGGCATTAACGATTATGACGAGACGCATCCGATGCCGTACACCAACGATTTGATACGGCTGACGACGAGCGCAGTGCTCGCGCGAGAGGCGTTGGACACGCCGCCGAAACGGGCGGCGGTGGAGATCCTGCGGGGTTACGGGGAAGCGCTCAAGGCGGGAGGCAAGCCGTTTGCGCTGGTGGACCACGACACGCCGTTGCGCGAGATGGTGCGGCATCGGTTGAAGGCGCCGGAAAAATTTTGGAAAAAATTCGCGCGGTTTGCGCCGCTGAAGAAAGCGCTCCCGCGCGATGTACTTGACGCTGTCCGCGCGATACTTCCGGCGCCGAATATCCCGATGAAATTTGCGCATCGAATCGCGGGCTTGGGGAGTTTGGGGCGGGAGCGGTTCACGGGACTTGGAGTTTGGGAGGGAGGAAATATTGCGCGGGAGGCGAAGGCGTGGGCGGCTTCGGCGTGCTTTTTCGCGCAGGGGAAGGCGACGGGGCCGCTTTATATCAGCGAGGTGCTGCGGCGGGCTGTTCGAGCGCACGACCCGTTTTGGAAAATCCACGGGCGATGGCTGGCGCGGCGGTTGTCGCCGGATTGTTTTCGGCTGGAATTGACGCATCTGCCGAAGGAGCGGGATGAATTGAAATTGCTTTTCGCGATGGGATGGGAGACGGCGAATGTTCACCTTGGCAGCGGGAAGGGCGCGGAGATACGAAAGGACCTCGGGCGAAAACCGGCGCATTGGCTTTACAAAGCGGCGCTGGCGATGGAGGAACAGGTGCGGGAAGATTGGGGAGACTGGCGCTGACTTGGCGTCTCACAAATAACTGAACATGGTCGGGACGGTCACCACGAAGAGGACGAAGAAGGAATTAATGGCAGGGGAAACGTGGCTAAACCGGGTTAAGTATTATTAGGCGGTTCCGAAGAGGCGGTCGCCGGCGTCGCCCAGGCCGGGCATGATGTAGCCTTTTTCGTTGAGACAACGATCGACGGCGGCCGTGTAAATGACAAGATGCGGGAACTTTTCGTGGACGTGACGGATTCCCTCGGGGGAGGCTAGAAGACTTAGCAGTTTTACACGTTTGGCGCCGTAGCGGGTCAGTAATTCCATCGAAGCGGTGACGGTGCCGCCGGTGGCGAGCATGGGATCGATGAGGACGACTTCGCAGTCGCCCAAGTTTTTTGGAAAGCTTTCGTAATAAAAACCGGGGGCCAGGGTTTTTTCGTCGCGCTTGAAACCGATGAAGCCGACACGGGCGTTGGGAAGGATTTTGAGAATCGGCTCGAGCATTCCCAGGCCGGCGCGAAGTACGGGGATCAGGGCGACTTCGTGAACAAGGCGCGTGCCGGGCGCGGATTCGAGGGGGGTTTGGATTTGGACTTGGCGCGTTTCGAAGCTTCGGGCGATTTCATAGGACATCAGGAGGGAAATCTCGCCGAGCAGGCGGCGGAATTCGAGGTGCTGGGTGTTTTTGTCGCGCAGACATGTTAAATTATGTCTGACAAGCGGGTGATCGACGATGACCAGATTGTTCATACCGATTTTATTTATGGCGCGCTGATTTCACGCAGCATCGTAACCGGGAAGACCTTGATTTGCGAGCTTGAATCTGGCGGAGAATACCCCATTCTCGTGCCGCCTTTATGTGCGGTATTATCGGATACATTGGGAAAAAAGACGCCGGCCCAATTCTGATCGAGGGCTTGCGCCGCTTGCAATATCGCGGGTATGACAGCGCGGGGATTGCTATTCTTGACCAAGAGCAGTTGCAGATCCGCAAGAAAAAGGGGAGCATCGACGATGGGCTGGGGGCGGTGATGCGCGACGCGCCGGCGTCGGGATCGACGGGCATCGGGCATACGCGATGGGCCACGCATGGGCCGCCTTCCGACGAAAATTCTCATCCGCATCTCGATCAAAGCGGGAAGATCGCCGTGGTGCATAACGGGGTCATCGAGAATTGTGACCGGCTGAAACAAAGGCTTGCGGGCAAGGGGCACACGTTTGCGTCCGCCACGGATACGGAGGTGCTTGCGCATTTGATCGGGGAACATTACGAAACCAGGCGAGCCATGAACGACGGGCAATGCTTGACACATGCTGTGTGCGATGCGTTGCGGGAAGTCATTGGGACGTATGGGATCGCGGTTGTTCATGCGGACCAGCCGGGGGTGATGATTGGGGCGCGGCGGGGGTCGCCGTTGATCATCGGGGTGGGGGAAGGGGAAAATTTTCTCACGAGCGACGCGAATGCGATTGTCGCGCACACGCGGCAGGCGGTTTACCTGAACGATTACGACGTGGCGACCATTACGAGCGACGGGTTTGACGTGCAGAATTTGGGGTCGGACACGGCGAAGGTGCAGATCAGCCGGCTGGAATTTGACGCGCAGGACGCGGATCGGGGGGAGTTTCCGCACTTCATGTTGAAGGAGATTTTTGAGCAGCCGCGCACCGTTGAAAACGCGCTGCGCGGGCGGATTGATTTTGAGGGGGCGACGGCGCGGTTTGGGGGATTGAATATGACGGCGTCGGAATTGCGGGGGATTGGGCGAATCGTCATTGCGGCGACGGGGACGAGCTGGCATGCGGCGTTGGTGGGGGAATATTTGATCGAGGAATTGGCGCACTTGCCGGTCGAGGTGGAATTCGCGCATGAGTTTTATAATCGCAACGCGCCGCTGGAACGGGACACGGTGCTGTTGGTGATTTCGCAATCCGGGGAGACGGCGGATACGCTGGGGGCGTTGCGCGAAGCGAAGCGGCGGGGGCATCGCGTGCTCTCGATATGCAATGTGGTGGGGAGCACTGTCGCGAGGGAAGCGGACGGGGGTATATATATGCACGCGGGGCCGGAAATCGGGGTGGCTTCGACGAAGGCGTTTGTTTCCATGCTGACGGTGCTTTCGCTGCTGGCGGTGCATTTGGGGCGAATGCGGATGCTTTCGGTGCATCGCGCGCTGGAAATTTTGCGGGGGCTTTCGGCGTTGCCGGGACAGATCGAAAGCTTGCTGGGGCAGGCGGCGGCGATTGAGAAGCTGGCTGTCAAATATGCACAGGCGCGCGATTTCTTTTTTCTCAGCCGCGGGTATAATTTTCCAATCGCGCTGGAAGGGGCGTTGAAGCTGAAGGAGATTTCTTACATCCACGCCGAGGGTTATTCCGCCGCGGAGATGAAGCATGGGCCGATCGCGCTGGTGGACTCCGACACACCAACGGTGTTTGTGATTCCGCGCGATTCGATGTACGAAAAGACGCTCGCGAACCTCGCGATGATCCGGGCGCGCAAGGGGCCGATCATTGCGATTGCGACGGAGGGCGACGGCGAAATCGAGAAGAAGGCGGACGATGTGATTTATTTGCCGCAAACGCTGGAGCCGCTTTATCCGATTCTTGCGACGGTGCCGCTGCAACTGTTCGCGTATTACATCGCGGTGGCGCGCGGGTGCGATGTTGACAAGCCGCGCAATCTGGCTAAAAGCGTGACGGTGGAGTAGGAGTTCCGATAAATTGAAACGAACACAGGGATGAGCGAACCGCAAAATAATTCCATTTACCGCGTGACGGGCGGAGTACCGCTGTCGGGCGAAATCACGCCGCAAGGCAATAAGAACGAAGCGCTGCCGTTGCTGGCGGCGGCGTGCCTGACGGATGAGGCGCTGACTTTGGAAAATCTTCCGGGGATCGAAGATGTCACGGTGATGACGGAGATTTTGCGTTCGCTGGGAGTTGGCGTGGAATCCGCGGGGCAGGCCGCCGTTACAGTGCGCGCGCAAAGTGAACCGAAAAACGAACTGCCTTCGGCGTTGTGCGTGAAGTTGCGGGGATCGGTCACGCTGGCGGGTCCGTTGCTTGCGAGGACGGGGCGGGTGCTTTTGCCCAAGCCGGGGGGCGACCGCATCGGACGGCGGAGACTTGATACGCATGTGATGGCGTTGCAGGCGTTGGGGGCGGAAGTGGACGTGCGGGCGGATGGAATCGAATTGCGCGCGCGCGAGTTGAAGGGGGCGGATATTCTGCTTGACGAAGCGTCGGTGACGGCGACGGAGAACGCGATTTGCGCGGCCTCGCTTGCCAAGGGGGAGACGATATTGCGAAATGCGGCCTGCGAACCGCATGTGCAGGGGCTTTGTCGGATGCTTTCCGAGATGGGCGCGCGCATCGAGGGGACCGGATCGAACGTGCTGAAAATTCAGGGCGTGGAGCGGCTTCACGGTACGCGGCATCGGATTGCGCCGGATTATTTGGAGGTGGGAAGTTTTATTTCGCTGGCGGCGGTGACGGGCGGGGAATTGCTGGTCAAGGATGTGAACCACGAAGATTTGCGGATGATTTTGCACGTTTATGGGAAGCTGGGAATTCGCACGGTGGCGCGGGGCAAGGACCTTCTGGTGCCGCGCGGGCAATCGCTGGAGATCGCGAATGATTTGGGAGAAGCGGTGCCGACAATCGACGACGCGCCTTGGCCGGCGTTTCCCGCGGACATGACATCGGTGGCGTTGATCACGGCGACGCAATGCAAGGGGACTGTGCTGATGCACGAGAAAATGTACGAGTCGCGGCTGTTTTTTGTTGACAGCTTGATTGCGATGGGGGCGCGCATTATACTTTGCGATCCGCATCGGGCGGTGGTGATCGGGCCGGCGAAATTGCATGGGTCGCGGTTGAGCACGCCGGACATCCGGGCGGGGATCACGATGTTGATCGCGGCGCTTTGCGCGGAGGGGAGATCGGTCATCCAGAACATTGGGCAGATTGACCGCGGGTTTGAACGGATCGACGAGCGGCTGCGGAAATTGGGGGCGCGGATTGAGCGGGCGGCGCCGAATTAGTTGGTCTGCAATTGGGAGACGGTGAGGAAGTTTTCGACCTGGTCGATGACGGTGGCGTCGTTGAATTTTGCGAGGACTTCGGATTGGGCGGTTTCGGCCATCTGGCGGCGCAGGGCGGGGGAGATCAACATTTCCTGAATGCGCGCGGCGAGTTGCTCGGCGTTGCCGGGCGTATAAGTGAGGGAGTTTTCGCCGTGATGCAGCAATTCCTCGGCGCCGCCGGAAGTCGCGCCGATCACGGGGAGGCCGCATCCCATGGCTTCCAACGGGGTGAACGGGAAAGGCTCGGCCCATTCGGGAGTGTGGAGGAGGACGTCGTTATGCTTGTAAACGGAGGACATATCGGTGCTGGCGTTGGAGACGTTGAGAAATTCGACGGGCAATTGATTTGACACGACGAATGAACGCAAGTCCGCCATGTAGCTGGATTCGCCGCGGCCGTAAACATTGAGGGTGATTTTGAGACCGGCCTGGCGGGCGATTTTCAAGGCGCGCAGAGCGGTCATTACGCCGCTGTGTTTGTCGAGGCGGCCGACGACGAGGAATTTGGCCATGGGCGCGCCGGCTGGCTTGATGTCGCCGATGTAGTCGCCGGTAATTCCAGGATAAATGACATCGGCATGGCTGATGCAGAAGCCCTGGTGCTCAGTGAGTTTTTTGAGCGCGTGGCTGCAAAAGTAAATGCGGTCGAAACGGAATCCGCCGATGGAATTATCCTTGACAGTATCGCCAAACAACGTGGGCAGACGGTCGTAGCCGCGGGCCATTCGAGTGGGGGCGGAGGAATCGAGGCGCCCGCGTTCGCCGCTCATTTCGAGGGCTTTGCGGGTGGATTGGGAAAGAAAGGGGAGGCTGGGGGAATTCCAGAAACGGAGCCAGGGGTCTTCCTTGACGTTGGCGGAAAGCCAGTGGTCGAAGACATCGTACACGACGGGAAGTTTTGAATTGTACAATGTAAAGATCAGGGACTTGGAAATTCCGTTGAGACTGAAAACGTGGACGACATCGGGCTTGAAATGTTCGATGGCTTCGGTCAGGGCGCTGTTGTTTTGCAGCTCCAGGTCCTTCATGTGCGGATAGGAAGTGACAAGGGGGTGACCGTAAACGCCGTTGAGTTGGAGACGGCGGTGGATGTCGTCATCGACCTGTTCACTGCGCAGGCCATGGTTGGAAGTGAGGATGCCGATGGTGTGGCCGCGCAACCGGAGGGATTCGGTGACCGTCTGGCAGTGGTTGTCGAAGGAGCCGGCGTGGTGGGGAGGATACAAGTTTGTTAATACCAGGATTTTCATTTGGTTAATCCTCGGGCAATGGTTTGCCTTTTGTTTCCGGAAGGAACGGCAATGCGAAGAGGGCCAGCAGATAAATTAAGGCCACCCAGCAACAGGCGTCGCGGAAGGCGTCCATCTTTGCGGCGGGAGTCACTGCGCCCTGAGCGAGGTGAAGTTGCAAAATGCCGAGCGTGAAGGGACCGCTCGCGGCGGCGAAACGGCCGACGTTGTAACAGAAACTGGCGCCGGTGCTGCGGAGGCGCAACGGGAAGAGTTCCGGCAAGTAAATCGCAAAACCGGCGAACAACGCGAGTTGGAAGAATCCCATGATGGGACAGAAGACGAAGATTTGCCACGGATGCGTGAGGAATTTAAACGCCACGACCGTGCTGACGTACGCGCAAATCGCGGAGAGCGCGAAAACTTTTTTTCTGCCGTGGCGCTGGGCCAATTTCGTGAAGGCCAGCATTCCGAGGAAGGAGCCGAAGTTTTGCACGATCATCGTGAGGCCAACCCACATGAGTCTTCGGCCAGGCAATTCGGCGGGGGGGACATTTTGTGTTGTCACATAGCCGACCAATTCGGGACTGAAGAAACCGATTCCCCACAAACCGACGACACCGGCGACACACAGGAGCATCCCGAACAGGGCGGATTTGCGCCAGCGCGGTTCGCCGAAGAGGGAGGCGTAGGAGCCGAAGCGCACGCCGGTGATTTTGCCGCGGGCACGGGCGACGACCCATTTCTCCGGCTCTTTGAGACGGAATTGAAAGGCGACGCACAGCAGGGCGGGAATCGCGCCGAAAATGAAGAGGGATCTCCAGGCGTCGCCGCTGTTGGGATTGAGGAGCTTGCGGTAGCCGAGGGCGACGGCGGCGATTCCGGCGACCATGTTTCCAACGGCGGAAAGCGCCTGCAAAAGGCCGAGGGCGGGCGGGCGGGAGAGGTCCGGCAATGCGTCGGCGCAAAGGGCCACAGCCAATCCGAACACGCCACCGACACCCAATCCAGTGACGAAACGGTAAATGCAAAAATCCACGATGCCGGTGGAAAAACCGGAGAGGCCGGTGCAGAGGCCATACATCAGAATGGTGATGGCGAGGGAACGGGCGCGGCCGATTCGATCTCCGATTGCGCCAAAAATCAAACCGCCGGTTGCCCATCCGATGACGAAGATGCTGGTGACATAACCGCCCCACGCTTTCAATGTGACGGCGGAGGTGCCGGCGGGCATGAGGGAGAGAATGGCGGGGTTGCGGGCGATGACGAAGACCTGCTGGCCAAGACAATCGAACAGCCAGGCCAGGGTGGCGAGAATGAAGACCTGCTTTTGGTAGCGGTCCAAAGGCGCCCACCAGGAGTTGGAGCGGGGAAGAGCGGGAGCGGCCGGGGATTGAGTCTTAGCTTCCATGAATGCAACAGGGTTTTATTCCAAAACGTCCCTTTGTGCAAACATTTACGACTTGTAAGCCAAAAATCCCCGAAAACTCCCAAAAATTCTTATTTTGGACGGCAAATCGCGGCGGCGGTGCGCCATCGGTCCAGGACTGCCCAAAGGTTGAGGGGGCATGTGCCATCCCCATATGGAATGTAACGGACGCTGCCGTCGGCCATGGCGTAGTTGGCGCCGCCTCCGTTGAGTATTTGCGACGGGTTGTTGTGGCGATTCTCTGACAACTCCGCGATGTAAGAAGCGGAGGGGAGTTGAAATATGTCAATTATGAAGTCGGTCGTATTCGTCGATTTTTCACCAAATGTAACTGTGTCCGAGGGATGGGTCATGACGGAGTGGCGCATGCGCAATAACCAGGGCCTGGAGATCAGAATGGGCGCGGGGGCGGGGGCGCCGCTGAGGCTGTTGTAGTAATCGGAGAAGGCGTTGATGACGTAACTCCTGGGCGCCAAGTCGGCGGCGGCGGGTTGGGTAAGATTGGTTTGAATTGTTGAAGTATCGTCCGGGCAGGTCAAAATTTTCGTCGTGCTATAATTGGGTTGGAGGACCAGCGGCCAATAGCCGCCCGGTTGTTCCGGCGGCGGAAACAGGTCTTGATTGGCGCCGGCGTAAAGGAAGAGGGCCAGATCGATCTGTTTGAGGTTGTTTTTGCAGGAGGTTACCCGTGCGTTTTCTTTTGTGGCGGAATAGGTCGGGAGAAACAAGCCCGCAAGGATGCCGATGATTCCAATGACAACCAAAAGCTCCATTAACGTGAAGCCGCTGAGGCGGCCTAACCGTAGGTTCTTGGGTGCAACTGGTTTCATGGTTGAAAGATTAACCGGTAGAATTGTGACGACGGCCCGACAGGTAGGTCGATGTACTGGTTGACTCCGTCGGATTGGACGCCAGCGTTGGAGATGGTCCAAACGCCACTCCCGAGGTTGTCTGTGGTTTCGATGACGAAAGCGGCCTGGTTTGCGGGCCACGACAAGTGGGCCTGACCGTTGGCCATAGCGAGGCTGACCTTTAAATTTGGGTAGAGCAGCGGCACGACGGCGTTTTCAAAGGTGGCGAAGGATTGGGCGCCCACGAAGGTCTGAACGATATGGTTCTGGCGGTCAATGATGTATGATTCTGGAATATAGTAGATGCCGCCGAAATCGCTTTCTGTCGTATAGCCGAGGGGACGGGTCATGACGACGGGATAATTCATGCCGTTATTTTCAGCGAAGGAACCTACCAGGTTGATGGGCGGATTAATATTGTCCGTACTATCGTCCACAGATGCGCCTATGACTTGCAGGCCGTCGGGACCGTATTTTTGCTGCAAGGCGATCAAGGTCGGTATTTCGCCGACGCATGGCCCGCACCAGGTGGCCCAAAAATTGAGGACAATGACGTCGCCGGCGAAGTTGGTGGAACTGACGGTTGTTCCGTCGATGGCCGGAAGGGACCAACCGGGGGCGTAGGGGATATTGGTGGTGAAAGCCAGCGAAAGGACAATGGAACCGGAATCGGCGTCCTGCTCTGTATCGAACGTGAAGCCATCGACGGCGATGCGATAGGTTGTGCCGGCGATCGCTTTGAACGAAAAGGTTGGATTGCCCACGTTATTGCAACTGACCTGGACCAGGTTTGCCACGGAGGAGCCGGTATAGACGCCGATGAGGGAATTGAGCGGACCGCCGTTGGTGCTGGCGCTGCCGTCCGTCGAAAGGGTGACAGAGCCGGTTTGCGCGGCGCGCCAATACCACCAAACGGATTTTCCCCCCAAATTGCCTGCGTGAAACGGCTCGCCGGGTTCCTTGGTCGCGTAGATATTGCTTCCGGTGACGACCGCATTATTGCCCACGATGGCGGAGGCGTTGGCAAAATCATCGTTGGCCGCGGAATTCGTGGTGAATGTCAGCGTGAGAGTGATGGAGCCGGAATCGGCGTCCTGGGCGGTGTCCCAGGTCTCGCCATCGACGGCAATCCAATAGACAGTCTCCGGGGAACACTGGAATGAAACGATACTGCCGCCATCGAAAAGGCCGCCTTGATTGGTTGCGATGTCGGTGAGGTTTGAGACAGAAACGCCGGTAAAAACACCGAGCAAACTTTCGAGCGGATCGCCGTAGGTATCGGTGCTTCCCTCGGTCGATAATGTGACGCAGCCGCGAGCGGGGGCCTGCCAATACCACCAGACAGATTTTCCTCCCGGGTTGTCCGCAATGTCGGGTTCGCCGGGTTCCTTGGTTGCGCCGATGTTGCTGCCGGTGACCACCGCATTTGTTCCCAGGATGGCGATGGCATTGCTGAAGTTGTCGTTGGATGGCAAGGCGGTGAGCGTCAATGTCAGCACGATGGAGCCGGAATCGGCGTCCTGAGCGGTGCCCCAGGTGTAGCCATCGACGGCAATCCAGTAAGTCGTGCCCGGCGAACTTGGAAATGACACAATGGCGCCGCCGTCAGGGAGCCCGAAGGCATTTGTGGTGATTTCAGTCAAGCCGAGAAGGGAATCGCCGGTGAAAACGCCCAGGAGGCTTACGAGCGGGTAGTCGTACGTGTCGATGCTGCCCTCGGTTGAGATAGTGACCAGGCCGGGGGTTGCGGGTGCCTGCCAATACCACCAGACGGATTTCCCTCCGGGATTGCCCGCAATATCAGGTTCGCCGGGTTGCTTGGTCGCATTGACATTGCTGCCGGTGACGACTGTGTTGGTTCCGGGGATAACGATGGCATTTGCGAAGTTGTCATTTGGTGGAGCGGCCTGGGCCATGGAACGCGGAGCAAACCCCGCCATCAAAAATAATAGCGCGGCCAGCATCGGCCACTTAGAGAACAGAACTGACGGGAACTGATTATTCAATGAGACACGAATTTAGCAGGCAGCCGGATGGGATTCAAGGACTTATACTTTGTTCAAGGATCATCTGTCCAATTTGAGCAACTGTTCGGGATTTTGATTATCGAATAAGCGCTCTACCATTTCGTCAATGACAACATCGGGTTTCTCGCGTTCCAGAAGGTGCTTATCCCATTCGGGTTGCCGAAGATAAATGACTTCATGAAAGTTGTAGCCCAAAAAGGGTATCCACGCCTCTGCAAACGAATCTCTAAATAAGACGGTTTTTCCGACCGCCCGGGGATTTTCCGTGACGGCTGCGGTTGCTATCATGTCTTGTCCAAAAGACGCAGGGTTGAGTGGTTTTATAGGAGCCAAGGGAAATCGAGGATTAAACTGCACTTGTTGAGTTTCCTGAATTTCGTCTTCCTGTTCGAGGCAAACCGCAAGATCCCCGCCTCGCCCGACAATCCTTTTGCGATCAAACGCATCCAAGGGGATCGGTTTCAAGTCAGGCAATTGATTCTGTAAAGTTTCGATCAACCGCTGATAGGCCGCAAAAGCCCCGAAGTTATTCCAGTGTGTATCAGTTTGTAGAAAGGTAACTCCGGTTTCTTTAGCCGCAATCAAGCTGGGCCGCAAGTCGAGTATCTCCACTGTAGAATGCAGACCCATATACGCGAGAAACTGATCCAGTTTAAGGGGCTTGGAGCTTTTAGCCACCCATTCCGGCAGATACTCCGGGTAGATGGATTGTTTGTCAGGAGCTACTACAAAAATGTATTTTCCTCCGCGTGCCGTTATCCAATCGCGTCTTGCTTCCAAAAGCTTTTGCCAGTCTTTCAAAGTGTCTTCATCGAAATGCCTGGTACCCTCATAGTTGGCAAGCATGTTGTCTCCCGCCCAATACAGCCATCCCTCATTGCCTTGTAACGCCAGGCTAATCGGCGATTCGTTAAAGATTTTGAATTTCCAGCGGTTATTCCAACGAATCAATCGCTTGCGAAAACCAAAATGGTCGTCAAAGTAATTCTCCAATCCGACCAAGTAAGTGCTGGCGTTCCCCAGCGATTTATAGCCTGGAAAACTGGCCAATTGGCGCTTCTCGTTCGGCGGGTTGCAGTGATCGAGATTCCAGAGAGAGTCAAACGTCGGCAACCACAACAGCGCCGCGAATATAATGATTAGCGCCTGGTTGGAAACCGGACCTATTCCATTTGAGCTTTGGGTTTGATTCATTGTCAAAACCTGAAATAGATAAACGGATTATAAGTGCCCCCCGCCAGCCAAGCGGCACAAATAACGAGGAGTGCTATTGTCAATGCAGTCTCCGCAAAAGCCCCTCCATATCGAGCAGCGGCCCGCCAGGCGTTGGGCAACATCTCCAATACTCGGAAGCCCAATTGTTTCAATCCTGGCCATAGCGGCATTGAGAATGCGAATCCGGCCAAAATGGAGAGAGTTACTTGATGAGTAAGCACGGAATCAAGAGGTTTAAAGGCGATTTGCCCTGAATGTATTCCGATCATATTCATCAAATAAGCGATAGCGTCGGAAAATGTGGGGGCCCGAAAAAGCACCCAGCCGACAATAATTATCAAAAGGGCATAGAGGTGCCGCAACGGGCGCGGAATTCGGTCAAGAAGAAGGCGAAATCCCGCGTGCTCCAGCATAATAAAGAAACCCTGATACAAGCCCCATATAACGAAGGTCCAACTTGCGCCGTGCCATAGGCCGCACAGGAAGAAAACGATGAGAAGATTAAGGTGGTTGCGGGCGTTCGAACACCGATTGCCTCCCAAAGGAATGTAAACATAATCCCGAAACCAGCTCGATAAAGAGATGTGCCAGCGCCTCCAGAAATCACGGATGGATTGAGAAACATAGGGGTAATTGAAATTTTCCGTAAATTCGAAGCCGAACATTTTTCCAAGGCCGATCGCCATGTCGGAGTAGCCGGAAAAATCGAAGTAGATTTGCAGGACATAACAAAGCGCTCCAAGCCACGCCAAACCGACCCCCAGGTTCTGGCCATTCGCGGATATTCCAAATATTTCATCCGCCGGGCCGGCGACAACGTTGGCAATCAGAACTTTCTTCGCCAATCCCCCAACAAATCGTCGGACCCCTTGCGCGAATTGTTCAACGGTTTGGTTCCTGTTTTCAATCTGTGGCGCAATGGCGTTCCACCGTAAAATTGGCCCGGCAATCAGTTGCGGGAAAAAGAAAATATAAAGCGCCACGTCGGCGGGGTTTTTGGCCGAAACCCATTTTCGCTTGTAAATGTCGATAACATAAGAGAGAGCATGAAACGTAAAAAAGGAGATGCCGATAGGCAGCCGAATCGCCTGAGCGCGTACCGGTGTGATTCCAATCGAGGTTAAAATCCAATTCAGGTTGTCCACCGCGAAGTTGGCGTACTTGAAAAAGGCAAGCACTCCGACATTTAGCACAATCGCCATGGCCAAGGCCCTCTTACGCTGACGACTGTCGGTTTCCCGAGCGATCCATTGGCCTAGAAAATAATTGAGAAGCGTTGACCCAAGCATGAGGAAAACAAAAGCCACCTCACCCCAGGCGTAGAAAATAAGGCTGAAGGCCAGAAGCCAGAGGTTGCGCAGGCGAATATCTCGAAAAATGCAGCCCAGCAAAACAACGGGTAGAAAAGCAAATAAAAAGATGGGTGAACTAAAAACCATACCGACCAGAATTCGATGTTTTCACCTAGATAATATCGGCTTTTTCAATCCGCAGGTTAAATTTGAGTACGGAGAGTCTTGGCGTGGAAACTCGGTAGAGTTTGCCGGAGGCGCCCTCCCTGAGAATGGGACCTGGCAATTGAAAGGCATCCCTTGTCAAGTACCGACCATCAAATACAAGAGTCGCTATACCGCGCTGATTCAACGGCTGCCGCCCTTTCCGCCTTCGCCATGTTAACCCTATCGTTCGACCGAAAAAGTGATGTCGTAGTGGTTCGAGTCGGCAGCGTTGGCGGTCTTTGTCTTGCCGCCGTCGTCAGTGAGGTCTTCGCCGATGCTGTATATGACGTAGCCTTTTTCCAACTGTTTGAAGCGCAACGGGCGGCCATCAAATGGGTCGGAGGGTATCGCCGACAGGAAATTGGGCGTGATTTCAGATATTAGCTCGGGAACGCGGCCACCATGGGCGGAACGCCAACGCTCGACGGCCAATGCGGTGACGGCCAAGCGAACCTGGGCGACCGTTTTCAATTCTGAAAGTAGTGCGGGCGATACCTGTAATTCCTCTGTCGTCAAGAGGGAGAAGCGATCCTTTTTGAATGCATCCAAAAACGGATGCGTGTTTCCAGCGGCTTTGTTTTGAAGGTCTTCCATTTCGCGAAGAAGTGGAATTGCTTTCGGCACCGGCGAGTCGAGGGCTGTGAGACAACGGTCGTGCCAATCCAGATAATGCACGAGATCCTCATCGTGATAGAGTTGGGCGGCCTGAAATTTCCTTATCCACCATCGTCCGGGTGAGAAAACCCCGTTTGTCATCTGGCTTGTTGCGGATTGCAAAAAATCCACCAAAAACAATGCCAATGGGAGCTGATTTACGACCATTGTTTCCCTGGTGGCCTGCCTTCGCCGGAGCGGACGTTGGCATTTCCAGCGCGATTGTTCAAAGCGGAGGCTTATCAATTCAGGTGGAGACGCTTGGAGCCATCGTCGGCGATCGTGCGCCGAGCTTTATAAAAATGGATGTTGAAGGGATCGAACTCGATGCGCTTAAGGGGGCGGAAAAACAATTGCGCGAAGCCAGCCCCAAGCTGGCGGTCTGCGTGTATCATGTTCAAGATCATCCGTGGGCTGTTCCGCTCTACATTCACAGCGTCAATCCGGCGTACAAGTTTTATATGAGGCGGCACCGCGAATATTTGGATGATGTGGTTTGCTATGCTGTTCCTGGGAAGTGATCGGCGCGGGCGAACTCGCTGATTTAATAATTGGCTGGACAATGGGGACGGTCTGGGACTGCCTGTTGTCATGGAATCTTTGCATTTTAGCAGGCGGCGATTGCTGTCTAGTGTTGGATTTGCCGCCACGGGCGGAATTCTTGCGGGAGGCGCAGCGGCGGGGGCGCAGGACCAGCCTTCGGCGAGCCCGGCGGCGTTGAACGTGCGAAATTTTGGAGCGGCGGGGAACGGGACCAAGGATGATACGGCGGCCTTTGTCGCGGCGATGAAGGAGGCGGCGGATACGGGCAATTTCGTGGTGTTCGTGCCGCGCGGACGGTATTTGATCGGCAGCCGGCTGGATGTTCCCAGTAATGTGCGGTTGGAGGGTGTCTATCGGGGGCCGGCGGCGCGCACTCATGAGGCGGGGAGCGTTTTGCTGGCGGTGGATGGGGCGGGCAACGCGGATGGTGAGCCGTTTATCCTGCTGCATACCAGTTCGGCGCTGCGAGGGTTGACGATTTTTCATCCCGAACAAAAGATGAAGAATCCGCCGGTGGCGTATCCGTGGACGATCCGCGGGGCGGGGGACAATATATGCCTTGAGAATATCCTGCTGGTGAATCCGTACCAAGGGGTGGATTTTGGGACGTTGCCGGCGGGACGGCATTCGATCAATGGGCTTTACGGGCAACCGCTGTATCGGGGGCTTTTTATCGACCAATGCTTTGATGTGGGGCGGGTGCAGAATGTGCATTTCTGGTCGTTTTGGGGCGGTTGGAATGAAGCGATTTACGAGTATATGCGCACGGAGGGGGTGCGCGACGTTGCCTTTTTGTGAGCAGACGATAAATGTGTCACGATCCAAGTATTTACCATCACACAACCGGGGAATACCAGTCCCAAAGGAACCCAAAACGATTGGCGAATTTCTCCGAAAGCGAAGATTGGAACTCGGAATCTTCCAGTCCGAAGCCGCTTGCAGCCTGGTGGTTAGCACGGTCACCCTCAGCCGCTGGGAGTGCGATAAGGTCTATCCGACCTGGGCACAACAGCCGAGAGTAGTCGCCTATCTGGGCCACGATCCGTTCAGCAATCCAGCCCTCGGAAGCCCCAAAGGCAACGAAACCCAATTCGGTGCCTTTTTGGCACCCAAACCCCCGCTGAATATTGGCCAGGAGATCGTCCGCCACTGCATCAAAATGAGGAAAACACGCAAACAATTTGCCAAAGAACTCGGGATCGATCCCAAAACGATTTGGGGCTGGGAAACGGGGCGGCGCCGTCCATCGGTCATTCTCCAACGTCAGATTGAGAAAGCACTCGAAATCGTACGGGTGTAATCACCTTTTTTGGCGACGGTCGACGCTGAATGAGTGAATCGAGTTTTCTTCTGACGACGGTGTGCGACTGCGGGCACCCGGCGTCGAAGGGCAGGACATGGCGGGCAGATTGTGGGACATCCTTTGGATGCTTCGCCATACCATTCGACGCGCCCGACCGGGACAAGTTCGAATGCCGTTTGCGCTATATATCCGCAATGACAATCATTCGCCCTGGTTTGTCAAGCTAGTGTAGTGACAATTTAATTACATTACATAATGTCGTGATAATTTTCGGTCGGCGTCCTGGCGTGTGAACTTCCAGTGAATCTGACGTCCCTCCTGATTGCGCCGTTGCTCCCACGCCCGCACTTCCGAGCGCAAGCGCGCTTGGTCACCGATTCGGCGACCGGTGCATTGACGATCCAGAATGCCAATCTCGATTTCAGCCATGTTCAGCCAACTGGCGTGTTTGGGGGGTGTAGTGGAATTCCAGTCTCGACAGAAATGCCGCCGCTGCTTCCAATCCCAGGACCTCCTCAAAGGAGTCGCGAAAATGGGTGTTCAGGTTGTCCAAGACCAAATGGATTTTGCGCGCTCGGCCGTAGACCTCCAGCGCCAGGAATCGCACAAAGGCCACAAAGTCCGACTTGGTGCGCCGATGTGTTACTTGGACCTCGCTGTGACCCCCTTTGGGTTCGACGGCCACGAACAGATTGCGTGTTCCGGCCCTCTTGTATTTGTAGTCTTCCTTGGCGATCAGGCCCGCCGCAGCCGGCAGCGGCCGACGGGTTTGCGCCAGCAGTTGCTTGCTCTTTTCGTCAAGGCAAACGACCGGCTCCGCCGCGTCGTAAGGCTGGGCGTAAAGTCCGAGCAGGGCGTACATCCGCTCGCGATATTCGGCGGTGATCCGTCCGATGCACCACATCACTTTGCGCCAAGGTTTACAGACGTTTTTTTTAGAATTTGCCGGACGGTTTCCCGATTGACCCCCCGCCAGTTTGGGACGGTGCCCCCCGGCAATCGTCAGCAACCGAATCGTCCAACGAGCCGATCCTTCCGGCGGCTGACTGCAAGCCAACGCCACCACCTCCGCTTCCTGGTCGGTGCCGTACTTGGAGGGTTGGCCGGGACGGGCGGCATCATACAAGGCGTAATCCAAGCCCTTCTCGCGATAGGCCGACCGCGTGCGCCAAATAACCATGCGGCTGACCCCCAAGACCTCTTGGATGCGCACGGCTGGAACCCCGGCTTCCAACGCCAAGAGGATGTGCGCCCGCGTTGTTTCGCGGGCCGAATGTTGTCCTTTGCTGCGAAAGCCTTCCAAGACCCGTCTGTCGCCGGAAGGCAATTTAATCCGGTTGATTTTCATCCCACCAGACTACTGTAATGTTATTAAATTGTCAACATACTAGTGGCCCATTGCGGGCCGGTGGACGTTGATAACCCGGCGCCCTCGATTACGGTGACTACGCCGGGCGAGGATTGATCGTTGGCCCAATTCACGAGGCCGAATCGAGTCGGATTCAGCCATTTTTGTTTTGGGTTGCTCAATTGACGTGAAATGAATCGTCATTCATATTCGACATTGCGACAGATGCCTATTCGCCGTCGCGATGGCTGCCTAATTCTGCAAGCGATAGAACCGGGTTGTGTCGGTAATCGAATTTGTCAGAACATTCATGCTGCCTGACACGGTGGGGGCGTTCGTCACCACGGCCCAAGAACTTCCTGATGCGCAATTGGTCGTTGTTGTGACTTGGAAACCAGTGGCATAGGTCGGCCAGGAGAG
>DATAXU010000146.1:0-24424 GCA_036272955.1 Verrucomicrobiia bacterium | reverse complement strand
TGGCGGCGGCTCCGTCACTGGCAAGAAAAGTTCCCGTCGCTCCCAATTCGTCCGGAACGACGTTTCGTTTCAACGGCGTATGGGCTTCGTAGTGTTTGAGCATTTCGGAAAAACCTGAAATGCCGCGCGCCGCCAGGGTGTTGACCGGCCCCGCGCTGATGCAATTGACGCGAATTTTCTTCGGTCCCAAATCAAACGCCAGGTAGCGCGCACTCGCTTCCAACGCCGCCTTCGCCACGCCCATCACATTGTAGTGCGGCACGACTTTTTCGGAGCCGTAATAAGTCATCGCGACAACGCTCCCTCCTTCGGTCATCAACGGCGCCGCCTCGCGAGCCAACGCCACCAGCGAATAGGCGCTGACATCGTGCGCCACGCGGAACGCTTCGCGAGTTGTGTTGATAAAGACGCCCTCCAGCGCTTCCTTCGGGGCGAACGCCACCGAGTGCAACAGCAAATGCAGTTTCCCGAACTTTTCGCGAACCTGGGCGAGCGTGCGGGTAATGTCCTCGTCCTTGGACACGTCGCAAGGCAAAACCAGCGTCTCCTTGCCGAACGTCCCCGCCAGTTCCTCGACATTCTCCTTGAGACGTTCGCCCTGATACGTGAAAACCAGAGTTGCCCCCGCTTTGTGCCATGCCTGGGCGATGGCCCACGCAATCGAACGCTTATTCGCTACACCCGCAACCAATCCGATCTTTCCAGACAATATTGACATAGACTCTTTTTCCTTCATTTCCCCTCATTCCCCCTTCGTTGCTCTTTGTTGCTCTTTATTTCAGTTAAACTTCGCTACCGCCGCAGCTTCATCAGCAGATCCTTGCTCTCCACTGTGTCCCCGATTTGCGCAAATATCCCGTCCACCGTTCCATCGCCCGACGCGTAAATTGTGCTCTGCATTTTCATCGCCTCCAGTGTGAGCAATTTATCACCCTTGCTCACCTTTGTCCCGACGCTCACCGCGACCGATGTGATCAGCCCCGGTATCGGCGCCCCCACCTGCATCGCGTCAGCCGGGTCCGCCTTGGGCCGCGCTTTCACTTTGGCTTGAACCGAGCGGTCGGTTATCGCCGCCTCGCGCGTCATTCCGTTCAACTCGAAAGTCACAACGCGCCGCCCGTCCTTGTCCACGTCACCCACATGACTGAGTTTGATAAACAGCGTTTTCCCCTCCTCGATATCGACAGAAATCTCCTCACCCGGTTTGAGACCGTAAAAAAACGCCGGAGTCGGCAGCACGCCCACGTCACTGTAATCGCGCGCGAACCGCACAAATTCCGCGAACACTTCGGGGTACATCAAGTGCCCGTACAAATCGTCGTCTGTCGCCTCGTGTTTAATTTTTGTGGAAAGTTCTTCCTTGATGCGTTTCAGGTTCAATGGTTTGAGACCCGCGCCGGGCCGGCCACGAATCGGTTTGCGGTCGCCCAGCACCACCGCCTGCAATTTTTTCGGCCATCCACCGGTCGGCTGTCCCAGGTTTCCCATGAGCATGTCAATAACAGAGGCGGGAAACGGCGTCGCGCCCGGCTCCAGGTTGAGGACGTCCGCGGGCCGAATGCCGCGCGTAATCAAAAACATGGCCATGTCGCCGACGACTTTGCTGCTGGGCGTCACCTTGACGATGTCGCCGAACAGATCGTTCACCTCCGCGTACGTGCGGGCGATTTCGTGCCATCGTTGCGAAAGTCCCAAGCTGGCCGCCTGCTCTTTGAGGTTGGTGTATTGGCCGCCGGGCATTTCGTGCCAATAGACTTCGGCGGTCCCGCTCCGCGGCGCGGTATCGAACGGCGCGTAGTAGGCCGAGACATGTTCCCAGTATTCCGAAAATTCGTTGAGGACGGCCAAATCCAATCCCGTATCGCGCGGGGTATGACTGAGCGCGGCGACAATCGAATTCAGATTCGGCTGGCTCGTGGAACCGCTCATTGAAGCAATCGCGAGGTCCACAACATCCACCCCGGCTTCGCTGGCTTGAAGGACGGAGGCGGAATTGACGCCGCTCGTGTCGTGCGTGTGGAAATGGATCGGGAGGTCCATTTCTTCCTTCAAGGCCTTTACAAGCGCGCGGGCCGCGAAGGGCCGGCATAAGCCCGCCATGTCTTTGATGCACAGAAAATGCGCGCCCATCCGCTCCAATTCCTTCGCCAGCTTGACGTAGTATTTCAACGAGTATTTCGTCCTCGCCGGGTCCAGGATGTCGCCTGTGTAGCAAATCGCCGCCTCGCATATAGCGTGCGTTTCCTGCACCGTTTCCATCGCCACTTTGAGATTCGGCGTGTAGTTGAGCGAATCGAAAATGCGGAAAATATCGATCCCCGAGGCCGCGGCATGTTTGACAAATCCCGCCACGACGTTGTCAGGGTAATTGGAATAGCCAACGGCGTTCGCCCCGCGAAAAAGCATTTGGAAACAGATGTTCGGCACCCGTTCGCGCAATTGCCGCAAGCGCTCCCAGGGATCTTCGTGCAGGAACCGCATGGCTGTGTCGAATGTTGCTCCGCCCCACATCTCGAGGCTGAATAATTCCGGCGTCCGGCGCGCCACCGCCGGCGCAATTGCGAGCATGTCGAAGGAACGGACCCGCGTCGCCATCAGCGATTGGTGGGCGTCGCGAAAAGTCGTATCCGTGATGAGCAACCGTTTTTGTTTGCGGGCCCAATCGGCGAATTTTTTCGCGCCCATCTCCAGGAGCAATTGCCGCGTGCCCGGAGGCGGCAAGGCTTTGCGATCGTGCTCCGGGGGCGCCACCGGCAGCATCGCCGCCTTGGGCCGATGGCCTTTGGCTTGCGGATTGCCGTTAATGATGACGTCGCCCAGGAAGGCGAGTAATTTTGTGGCGCGGTCACGACGGGGCTGAAAGTGGAACAATTCCGGCGTGCTATCGATCAGCGTCGTGGTGGCATTGCCGGACCGAAAAACAGGATTGGCGATGACATTTTCAAGAAACGGAATGTTCGTTTTGACGCCCCGAATACGAAATTCCCGCAAAGCCCGGTCCACCCGTTGCAGCGCCAGGTCGAACGTCCTTCCGTGGCCGGTGATCTTCACCAGGAGCGAATCATAAAATGGCGTGATGACCGCACCGGCGTAACCCATTCCGCCATCCAGGCGGACGCCGTACCCGCCACTCGAGCGATACGTCAGGATTTTGCCGTAGTCGGGCGTGAATTTATTCTCAGGATCTTCGGTTGTTACCCGTGCCTGCACCGCATAGCCGATGCGCGGAATTTCCGCTTGCGGCGGCAGGTTGACTTCCTCGCCGTGCAAATCGTGCCCCTGCGCAATCAGGATTTGGGAGCGGACGAGGTCAATGCCCGTGATGACCTCGGTGACCGTGTGCTCGACCTGGATGCGCGGGTTGACCTCGATGAAAAACCAATCGTGTTTGTCGAGGTCGTAAAGAAATTCAACAGTGCCGGCATTGTCATACTGGACAGCGCGCGCCATGGTGACGGCGGCCATGCACAAATCCTTTCGCACCGCCTCGTCCAATCCGCATGACGGGGCGATCTCGATGACTTTTTGGTGCCGGCGTTGGACCGAACAATCACGCTCATGCAAATGGACTACGTTCCCGTACTTGTCGCCAAGGATCTGGACCTCGATATGTTTGGCGCGGGGAATATATTTTTCCAAAAAGACGGCGGAATTTCCGAACGCGCGCCCTGCCTCGCTTTGGGCCTCCTCGAGCAGGTGGGCCAGTTCCGATGCGCGATGCACCACGCGCATCCCGCGCCCGCCTCCGCCGAATGCAGCTTTGATGATGAGTGGAAATCCGATGTCCTGCGCGATTTTCAAAGCTGTGGCGCGGTCTTCGACCGGCTTCTCCGTGCCAGGCAGGATGGGAACGTTGGTTTTTTTGGCCAGCGCGCGCGCGGCGACTTTGTTCCCCATCAATTCTATGATCTCCGGTCGCGGCCCCACGAAAGTAATTCCCGCCGCCGCGCAGGCGCGAGCGAACTCCGCGTTCTCCGCAAGAAAGCCATAGCCAGGGTGGATGAGATCGATCTCCTTTTCTTTTGCCAGCGCGACAATTCCGGGGACATCGAGGTACGCGCTAACCGGCCCCTTGCCCTGGCCAACGAGGTAAGCTTCATCCGCTTTGAAGCGGTGGATGCTCAACCGGTCTTCCTGCGCGTAAATGGCGACCGTGCGCAGACCCAATTCCGTGGCCGCCCGAAATACGCGAATGGCGATTTCGTTGCGGTTGGCGGCCAGCAATTTTTTAATCGGGCGCGAATTAGAGCTGGGTGAGACAGTCATAAATGCGGCGGTGGTTATACTGGCGGGCACTCCCAGTTCAAAGTCTAAAGTTTTGCGGGCCTTCCTTCAGTTTCTGTCCCCACGGACATCCAAGGGCTTACAATTCAAAGAATTTCCGCAGCCGATCCGCAAAAGTTTCCTTGTACGCGGCCTGGGTTGCCTTGAGAAGGTTCGGTTCGGTAATCCTCGCCAGAGCGCCTTCATTTTCCATCTGCCGGGCCGCGAGCAATTCGCTGAGTTTGAGGAGCAGCTCGGGATTTTCCTTGAGACTCTGGGCCAGGATTGGCTTGCCGATCTCGACGGTTTCGCAATCCTGGATTGCAATCACTGTGGCGCTTCGCTTTTCGCCGGTGAGCAAGGACATCTCCCCGAAACAATCGCCCGAATTCAGCGCCGCAACGAATGCCTGCTTTCCATCCCGCGCGACAATTACGTGAGCCTCGCCTTCCACCAGGATGAACATCGACTGCGCCTCGGCGCCCTGTTCGATCAATTTCTCCCCGCGGCCGAAATGCACGATGCGGCCCCGTGGCAGCAGCGCGTCGAACTGCACGTCGCTGAGCGCCTTGAAAATGGGCTGCTGGCGCAGGATGGTGCGAGCGGCACTTTGCAGTTCTTGCGTCTTGTTCTTGGCGGGCCGTTCGATTTGCACCGTGCGGATTGGAAACGGAATGTTGATCCCGTGGCGGCGAAGACTGTACCACACATTGGTGCGGATCGAATCGCAGACTTCGAAATAATGAGTCTGGTCCTCGAGCCAGAATTTAATTTCGTATTCGATGGATGAATCGCCGAAGTTTTTCAGATAGACAGTGGGACGCGGTTCCGCGGCGATGCCTTTTGCGTTGGCGGTGGCGTGGAGCAAGACATCCTTCACGCGAGTTGGCGGCGTCGAATAATCAATGCCGACCGAGAGGCGCATGGCGTGCGCCTTGGTGGGCTTGTTGAGATTGACGATTGTCTTGGCCGACATTTCGCGATGGGGAATTTCGATGCAGATGCCGTCGTTGGTCAGCAGGCGTGTCGCGCGCCAATTAATCTCGATGACTTGCGCGAACTTGGAGTCCACTTCCAGCCAGTCCCCTTGCGCATAAGGTTTGCCGACTTGAAGGGCGAGGCCGGCGATGATGTTGCCGATGAGGTCCTGCATCGCGAGGCCAATGACAATGGCGAGAATGCCGGGGGCGATCAGCAACTTCTCAATGTTGAGCCTGTAGAGCCAGAACAAAACAAAGAAGGCCGCGACGAACAAAATGATCAGGCGGCCCACTTCCGTCAGGAATTTTGGAACTTCGATTTTGTGGTGTTCCATCAGCCAGACCTGCCAGACGTAACGGTCCACCAAAGCGATGACGAACACCGAGCCGAAAATAATTGTCGCAGCCTCGAACTCGGTGCGATGCCAGTAGATGCCCATCAAGCACATTGGCAGGAAGACGGCCAGCGGGAGGGCGAACAGATGGTACGGCCAGCCGAGACGGACGAGTTGCTTGCGTTTCAATTGGCGCCCGCCGAGAACCAGCAGGCAATAAAGCCCGGGCACGGACAACAGGAACAGAAGGTTTGTCGGGACCGTCTCAATCGCGACCATGCGGCGGATGGTAGAGGCAATTACGAAAAATGACGATGAGAATTACTTCGGTAGGATTCGTAAGAGAGAAAATCGCAAAAGAACGTCTAAAAATCCAACGGTACGTTTTTCTTTTTACCTCGCGGGCAAAATAGTTGTAAAACGTTTCAAATCAGACTGATGTGGAATTTCTCGAAGGGTTTTCCTCCTAGAGGTTGTTTAGTTTCTGATGGATGAGGCGCTCAAGGGTGTCGAGGCGGGTTTGAAGGGCGTCGTTTTGCGCTTTGAGGGCTTTGACTTCGGTTTCCAGTTTTTGATTGATTCCCTGGATGGCGGCCAGCGCCACGCCGCCCTCGTCGATCGGCGCGATGTGCCTGTCGTCCGTGCCGATGTTGAATGCGGAGTAAAAATCCTGGGCCATTGGGCCGATGTGGCGCGTTCCGGCGTCGGTCTTGTAGCTCCATTCGCTCAGGGGCAGTTGCGCGACTTTGTCAAGGATGCTGGCGGGGGTGACGGCGCTGAAATCCTGTTTCGCGTTGCGGTCGCTGTTGTTGTTGAAGGTGCCGTTGACCGTCACACTGGTGGTGTTCCAAACCAGCGCTCCGTGGTCGCCGCCGTTCCTCGTTCCCAACACGCCCCCGCTAAATCCCCACAAGGCCGGGCCGTCCACCTGGTATTGGCCTGTGCCGAAGTTGGTTGTGGTGTTGCCGTTATAGGCAAGAGCGTGGTTATGGTCGGTCCCGGTATCGCCACGCAGATAAAGGACATGCGAGAAAAGATACGCAGTGGCGTTGATCGAAAGACTGTTGTCAGGAGTTGAGGAGGTGTTGATTCCAACGCCGCCTTGGGCGCGGACGAGAAACTGGTCGTTTGTGGTTGAGGAAAAGGCCGAATTTTGGGAGTCAGCCCAAACGAATGCGCCCTGGTGCATCGCTTTTGCCTGTTGGCCGGCTGCGAAGCTGTATTGGCCGGCGGCCACGTTATTGATTCCGCCTGGGATCGTGGAGGCGCCGCCGCTCGCCGTATTGCCGCCCAAGGTTTGATTGCCTTCGTTCCGGCCTCCTCCGCCGATGGAGGAGCCATCGCCGCTGGCTGTGTTGGCGAGTCCGCCGCCCACGAACGCGCCGTACCCGGAAGCCGTGTTATTCTGGCCGCCCGCCACGGTCGCTGTGTACAATATGGCCTGGTTGCCTGTGCCTCCACCGACGGTGGTGGTTTCTGACGTGGCGGTGTTTTTAAGCCCGCCTCCGATGGTCGCGAAATCCTGGCCGCCGGCGTCATTATCTTCTCCGCCCGCGACAACGGACCCCTCAGAGCTTGCGGTATTGTTGTAGCCGCCTGAGACCGTCGAGTTGAACCCGCTGGCGGTGTTATCCGCGCCGCCTCCCACTGTCCCGAACGCCCCCGTGACACTGTTGGTATAGACGAAGCCAAAATAATTCGTCGCGCCGCCGCCGCTGATCGTGGCGCCGATGGTTCCCGGCGCGACAAAATTGCCTGGCGCCCCTTCAATAATATTGGGCGCCCCGAACGAGGTTTGTTGGACGATAATGCCGGTTCCATACCCGGAAGCGAGCAACGGGTTTCCGTCCACCGTAATTCCCGCGCCACTGGTGATAAAATTCGCGCCTCCCTGCGCGCGCACGTTGAACGAATCGTTGATTATCGAGGCGAACGGGGTGTTCTGCGAATCGGCCCATACGAAGGCGCCGTCATTGATCGCCTGTGCCTGGCGGCCCGCGGCGAAACTGTACAGCCCGCCGGCGATGTTTTTGCTCCCGCCCGGAACTGTCGCATAATTATTCGTCGCGGCGTTTCCCGTGCCGCCGCCCACCGTTGCCAGCGTCCCCGACGCGAGGTTGAAGGTGCCTCCGGCAATCGTCGTGTCGTCCCCACTCGCCGTATTGGTCCATCCGCCCGCGATGGTGCTGACAGTTCCGGTGGCTTGATTTTGAAGCCCGCCCCCAACGGAGTCCCGCGAACCTGTTGCGCCGTTCTCCTCGCCCCCTGCAATCGTCGCGGCAAACCCAGCGACACTATTTGAGCGTCCGCCGCCGACGGTTCCAAAATTCGCCGACACGCTGTTGCTGTACGCAATGCCCGAAAGATTCGTTGCGCCGCCTCCGGCAATCGTCGCGCCGGTTACGCCTGCGGCAACGGAATTGCCGGGCGAACCGCCGATCACATTCGGCGCGCCGTCGCCGCTGACGCCGGGTTCCAGTCGCATCGCCCGCGTATTGCCGGACCGGATTTCCAGCGGTTGATTGTTCGTGCTCCCGACGAATTGGCCCGGCGAGACGGTGTTTCCGCTCAATTGCCAAAAGTTCGTCCCGGTCAAACCATTGAGGGTTCCGGCGTTCAAATTCGGGTTGACTCCGTTGCCCGAGAAGACGCCGGCGATAACCGTGCCTGAAAAGGTGGCGCTCGAAGGGAGGTTTGCGCTGGCAATGGTCCCGCTCAATTGGCTGGCCGGGACGGACCCGGTCAACTGGGCCGTTGGCAACGTTCCGAGGAGGTTGCTCGCGCTGTAAGCGAAGATCGCGTGCGGCGTTGGCGTCAGGGCGTTAAGGGGCGTGAGGATCGAGTAACCGGACGCGCCATTGGTTCGGACGTCCACCTCCAGCCAATAATTGCTTCCGGTAAAAATGCCCGGCCCAAAATCGAGCGTCGTGGTGAACAATCCATTTGTCACCGAAAGGCCGCCCGCCAATACGGTGGCGACAATGGTGTTTCCCGCCGGGTCCGCATCCACGCGAAAGCGGAAATCATAAGTTCCATGCGCGGCAATGCCGCCGTCATCCAATCGTCCCTGATAGGAAAAGGCCGTGTTTTGAGCGTGTGCTGTTGGCGGTTGGAGATTAAGGATCGAAAGCGTTGTGAGCAAAGCCGTGAAGCCGGCTGACTTGTGGTTTTGGATTTTCATAACTGCGCGCGAAAGACAGTAAGGTCATATGGTTACAGTTAGTTTTCAAAACTTTAGAGTTTGCGAATCTCCCAGAAACCTTACTCGCGGTCAATGCTTCATTTCGGCCAAAGAAAGCCGACTTGGATGCATTTGCGAAAGAAAACCGCGTCCGACCGAATATGGAATCTAATCACCTGCGATGCTTTATTTGACGGATTTCCGTCCATATTTTTTATCCACCAAATACGTCGCAACGACAGCGAGGACGACATTGCCCAAGGCTCCAATCACGACGGGTTTCACCGATTGAACCGTGGCCAGGACAGGCTGACCGCGATGAATGCACTCTATGTAATGCATGCCAAGCCCAATCGAAACCAATCCAAAAACGATCGCGACCGAGCGAGCCTGCCAGGTCCGGGCCAGGCAAACCGGAATCAAACCGGCCAGATAGGGAAGCAGCGGTGTCGGGTCCATATTTACCTTTAATCGGTGCAGCGGTTGTATATAACGGGCAAATCTAATGGATAATCAACAGCTTGCGACTTCTGAATTTAACCGGAAGTCGCCAATGGTAATCAACCGAGTTCTGACGCGTTCGGTGGGGGGCCTGCTGTCTGTGTTGCTTGCCGCCATTGCAGCCGCGCAGGATGTCAATCCCTATCCGCGCGCCGTCATCACCACGAACAAGCTCGTAGAGTGGACATTCCAGGATGGCCTGTCGGGATGGCGCGCGGCGAATGATTCCTCAATAAAATCCGCCAACGGCATCATGCACGTCGAGAGCACGGGTGACGACCCTTACTTGATTGGGCCGCCGGTGAATGTCACTGGACCAGTTGTGGCGCATTTTCGCCTCAAGACGGGCATCGGCGGAAACGGCCAGGTTTTCTGGGGCACCAACGCCGCGGTGGATTTTGACGAGGCGCGTAGCGCGCACTTCCCTCTTTTTTGGGACAGCGAGTGGCATGATTACAACGTGGAGCTGGCTACCGGGGAAACGATCCGCTGGCTGCGCCTCGACCCGGCCGAGGCGCCGGGCCTCATTGACATCTCCTCGTTTGCGGTACTGCGCCTGGAGAAGCATCCGCTGGAGATTCAATCCGTCCAAACCGACGGCGCCAACATCCATGTGCGATTGAAGAATTACGTGAGGCGCTCGCTGGCGTTTACCATGGATGGACGGCCTTTCACGTTGGACGGAGGCACGACCGAAGAATTCTCCGAAACCGTGCCCGGCCAGGGGCCCTTTCGTACGCACGACATCGTCATCGAATCGGCCGGACTGCCCGCGCTCCACCGAGCCGTTTCTCTTGTTGACGTTAGCACTGCCTCCGATTGGGTCAGCGTGGTTTCCGGCGACCTGACCGTGCGCGCGGCGCCGGACGGCTCCGGCGCCCGCATCGAATTGGACGGGCAACTGGTCGGCGTCCTGGCGCCGCTGGTGAGCATCGATGGCGCCGCGCCGAAGATGAAATTGATACACCAGGGGCGGGGAATGGTCTGGCGGGGAGAGGGCGTCTCGGTCAATTTGTCGCTTCACGGGGACGAGATTTCGATGAACGTCGCCAGCCGGCGCGCTTGCGAAGGGCCGGTGCTGCGCGTGTTTGGGCCACTCGAACAAGGGTTGTTTCCCGGATTGGAATACCTGGCCAAGGGCGAGCATTCCTCCTCGACGCTGGACATCGAGACTCCCGGGCACGTCCGGTTTTCGCCCGATCCCAGCAAGGTGCCCATGCCGATGATGGCCTTCGTCACCGACCGCGCGATGGCGGCGATGTCCTGGCACAACATGGTACTGCAACCGGTTTTTGCCACGCCCAATTTTCTGGACGGTCCGGAGGGCCATCGCGCCTCGCTCCGCGGACGAAAAATCGAATGCACCATTCTGGTCCGGCATCCCGCGCCGCTCGAAGACGCGATCTTGTGGCAAGCCCGGCGGGCGGGGTTGCCGCCGCTGCCGCCCGCGCCACGCTCGCGCGCCGCCGAGTTTGAATTGTGCCGCGCCGCGTTGAGCCGTCCGCTGCTGAAAACCGCCGAAGGCTGGCGCCATGTCGCCAGTACCAATTGGGCGAGTGAACCCTACGCCGACCAGGCGTCCACTTTTTGGCGGTTGACCGGCCAAATTCCCTCCCTGCCGACGCTGGTGTTCGGCGGCTCGCACATTCCCGACGAGGCGATTTATTTCCTTACTGGACGCGCCCGCCAATGGCTGGACTCGCGCCGGGCCGGGGCGCGCGCCCTCATTGCCGAGCAGAAGCCCGACGGCTCATTTCGTTATGACGGGCCGTACCGGCGGGGTCATTTTGAGGACACGGCCAGCGGCTATTGCGCGCCGCGGGCGGCGGAATTATTGGAGGTGGCCCGCCTGACCGGCGATACGAATGCGCTGCAAGCGGGCTTGAAGGCGTTGGAGTTTATGAAGCATTTCCGCACCCCGCGTGGCGCCCAAACCTGGGAATGCCCCCTGCATACGCCGGACATTCTGGCCGCCGCGCAACTGGTCCATGCCTACGTCCGCGGCTACGAACTCACCGGGCGGCGCGATTATTTGGATCGAGCGCGCGCCTGGGCGATTACCGGCCTGCCATTTGTCTATCAGTGGAGCGATGAGCCGGTTATGTCCTATGCCACCATCGCCGTCTATGGCGCGACGCATTGGCTCTCGCCTAACTGGATGGGCCTGCCGGTGCAATGGTGCGGCTACGTTTATGCCTACTCGCTGACGATGCTTGCGCCATTGGACAAAACGCTTGATTGGAAGAAGATCGCCACCGGCATCGACATCACTGCCGAAGAAATGCAATTTCCCTCCGGCGAATTTGCCGGATGCGAACCGGACTCATTCATTCTGGCGCAGCAGCATCGCAACGGCCCCGCCATCAACCCCTGCGCCCTGGTCAGCCTGCGTCTGGCGTTGGAAGGGAAGGTGGACAACCTGGCGTTGGGTGTGGGTGGCGGCCACCGTGTCGTCGCCCCGTTTCCCGTGACCGTCGAAGGCAGCCAGGCCCGCGTCGAAGCGATTCGGGGAGTGAAGTACCAAGTGCTGGTTGATGGGGAAAAAGTCGTGGACGTGACCTCGCGAGGCAAAGACGACATTTTTTTGAAATAATGTGTCAACCGTGCATTAAAAATACCAAGGCCGCCTCAACCAAGACAAACAGGAAAACATACGCCCCACCCGTAACCGCCATTAGGGCAATTCGCCGAGCAATCGAACGCTCGGTAAAAAATTGTGACAGACAGCAGGATAAAAAGCCAATGATACAAAAACCGCCGGACGCGTAAGCGGCGACATTGTTTTCCACGTTGGAGAGCCTTGATAGTTCCTGGGGATAAGCGTCCTCAAGGAGGAGTCGGTTGCGTCGCGCTATGTCGGACCCTTTTGACGCAGATGCAATAAATTTGATCGTGACGGGCCGATAGGAAACGTCCACAAAACGCTCTGTTGTGAAGAAATTCGTGGCTGCAATGGCCCTGTTCAGGTCGTCAACGACCGCTGGAACCAATTCTGAGGGTGGTGTGGATGCCGAATAATGCGTCAATTGCAACTGCTCCGAATTTGATAGACTGCGCCAGAGGAAGGCTGAGACCGGATCGGGGTGGTTTTTCAGTCGCTGTATAAACTGGGGCAAATCCTTGATCTGGGGGGCGGAGAATGTTGACGCGCCATCAAATGCCGGCCCAGCAAAGACAATATGCAAAGCGATCACAGCGTAAACGGGGATGCTCAAGAACCCGCCCCAAAACATAAGCCGATGAACTTGCCGCATCTTTGTCTGCATTTCAGGGCCTAAAATCAATGTTCATCGCTACGCTGGGTCTTAAATCAACGCCATCACGCCACGGTTTTCTGTAACCAGTCAAAAATGCGTTGCTGCGCCAAGAGAGGGTGACCCTGTCTGGCAATGATCGCCCGCACCCTCTTAAAATTTCCGCGCTTCAATTATTCGTGGGTAGTTGGTGCTATTTTGGCAGCATAAGCTCGCCGCCCCACGATGCAGGGTCAATATCATCGAGGGTTTCAGTAAATGTCCATTGATGACCTGCCAGATCTTCCGCGGTGTACTGGCGCTCGCCATATTCAAAGTCCTTTGGCTCCATTATAATTTTGGCGCCATGCGTTTTGGCGCGCACATAATGCGCGTTTAGATCATCGACACGCACCACGACTGAGTGTGTCTCCTCTCCGGCACGCGGTGGCTTTCGGTCGCCGCGAATGTCGCCAAGGATCACTGCGCCTTCGCCGTAACTAAGTTGTGAACGATGATTTTCGCCAATCCGCACCCGCTCCACAAATCCAAACGCGGCGCCGAGCCAGGCAACGGCTTCGCGAACGTCTGGATAGATAAGAACAGGGATAACGATAGCGGATGGAATGGACCTGTTTTTTCTCATAATCTTTTTTATGACAAGAACCTCGTTGAGGAAAACAAAATTTGTCTCCGAAGGAATAAATGACGTTTTAATCAGGATACGGGCCTAGAAATCGCTCACCATCGAAGTGAATCAGATGGTCCGGGGCGTCGGCGACCCACACTTCCGTTTCCCAGGAAATGAGCGCAAGAAAAGATTGCATCGCACGCCGGTGCTCAAATGCAGTCACGAATACAAGCCCCGCTTTGCTTCCCTTGAAAAGTCCCTTCAACTCGTTTCGGCGTTTCCAATCCACTGCGCCTGCGCTCGTGACGGCTTCAACCAATAACAGCCAATTGCGCTTTTCGTCATGCACGACGACATCGGGCATTTTTGCCGAAGGCGCAATCACGACGCCCAAACCCTGGAGGTAGGTGGCTTCAAGATGCAGGAATTTGCTCTCCGCATCGCCGATATAAACAACCGTCGCGCCCGGCGCGAAGCGCGGACAAAACTCTTCGATGATTTGTTTGATGAGCGGATTCTGTCCACCCGGCGAGAGCGTCACTGTCTCCCCTGATGGCAACTTAACGGGGATGCGCGCCAGATTGCGCTCGCGTTCCACCGTCCGGCGAATTTTCGCACGGTTTGCCAAATACTCTTTCAACTGCGCCGGCCACGGCTCCAATCCATACGTTCGCACCAGCGCAAGCGCGGTGGGTTCGATTTGATAAACCGTTTGACCGCTGTTCGTCGGGCGACTGGGGTTGTCTGGATTTCGCAGCAGCAAGCCGGATTCGACAAAGTATTTCACGGCTTCGTCGCGGATCGTCTCGCGCGTATTTGGCGCATATCTGATCCGGTAAGCTTTCGTGATGAACTTAATGATGGGCGTAATTCCACGGAGCGGATTCGAAGCAGCACTCCACGACGCATGGGCCTCAAGGTCAAGGAGCGCGAGAAAAGTGTAGGCGGCGACTTCGTTACTCTGCCTCGGCCCAAAACCGAGTGACTTGAGGATTTCCATCGCTTCGCCCAGCTTTCGCTTCCTGGCCGGGGCGTTGACGCGAGTGTTTGTCGCGCCCATCAGAGAAGCGTCCTTTCAATAAGCGCGTCCAATTCGGACTGGTTCGGGAAAGCATCGCCGATCGTCCGACCAAGGGATTCAAGCTCCGCGCGATTCGGGTAGTAAAGGTTCCGTAAGTCTGTCGCGTTAACCTGCGTGTGGCCGTTAAATTGACGGAAGTAAACATCAACGAGGGTTGAATTCAGGTACGCAGCAAGACCTTTCGCCAAGTCCATCGGCAGGCAGCCCCTGCAAGCGTGGAAATAGTTCAAGTGGTTTTCGAAGCCGACGCGTTCCGATCGGATGCGGTGCGGGTCGTAGATGCAGGCAACCACTCGACGCTTCTCTTCCTTTGAGCTGAAGCGCTTCACAAGGACGTAAATCGCGCCCGGGACAAGCAGTTCCTGGGTGTGCTCCGTGTCGCGAATGGCGTTCGGCTTTCGTCCGGATGGTTTGGGCCAATGCACGAACCCACCGTTAAAGTGGCATGGATAGATTAGTGGCACGGCGCCCTCTTGCGCCTCACGAACAAGGAACTGCTTTGCGCGGAAATCCACGACGCGCCCAGTTGAAACTTCCAACCCAAGTTTTGCCAGCGGAGTTATGAAGCGCTTCATCTTTAGGCGGGCGGCCTGGTCCGATTCGCAGGTGACAAGATGAATGAAGCGCTCCGGGTCGCGGACAGAGACAACCTCAGAGTAGGGGCAGGTCCGCTCCTCGATTTCTCCGCAAGGCTCACCGGTGCTCGTGGAAATGGTTACGGACGGCGGCTTCCGCGGCGACTTTATGGCGTGAACGATGATGTTCTCCTGCAAAACGTCGTCGTGCTGAAAAGCGGCTGACCGCGACTTGAAAACATGAAGCCGGCGCAACGACATCGCGTCAAGGAATTGCTCCCGGAACGGTTTGAAGTACGGCCCATTGCAGAAACTGCGGGGGCAGATGGCGACCATTTCGCCGTTCTCGCCAAGTAATTTTGCGGCCAATGCAAGGAATCCCGAGTAGAGATTGGTTGTCTCGATGCCGACTGCGCGGAGCAGGCGTCGTGTGTGCGAAGCGCTGTTAATCTTGCGATATGGCGGGTTGAGAATTGCGGCATTGAACGGCGTCCGGGATTCGCCGAACAAATCGTTGCGCGTGAGAGCGGCAGCGGCCTCAATAAAATCCACCCGGTGAAGCCCGGCTAAAAAGTCAATCCCGCTGCGGCGACATTCGCTTTCGCATAGGCGCAAAGTCCGCTCCAGTGTGGGGACCATGGCCTGGTCAAGCTCGTAAGCGGTGACGAAAATCCGCTTTGGCCTGCGTTTGCGGCCACACATCGCGTTTGCGAATGCACGAATCAGAGCGCCGCCTCCCGCACCCGCGTCCAGCAGCCGAACGTCTGCCGGAAGCGCCTCAAAAAGCGAGGCCATGAAAGACCCGATGGCAACCGGCGTCAGGTATTGGCCCAACTCCTGTTTCCGGTCGCCATCAAAATCCGCGGACTCCCGGGCATGGGGAGGCTCAATTGCGATTGTTCGAGTTGAATCCAATGCCTGCATCATCGTGAGATTAAACCATGGGCTGATTGACGCAAGACCCGCCTTCGCGTTGATTTGAGTGGGGATGATAACGCCTTCGGATTCGTCTGGAAATTCCGAGTAAACCGCTCGTAAGCAAAGGTTGTCAGTGCTGCTTTGGGAGTATAAAATAGGGCCATGCGTCCGGCACTGAGTTTTTGCGCGCAACTCCTTCTGGGAGCCGCTCTGCTTATGATGGCGGCCGCGGGCCGGGCCGCTCCGAAGTCGGTGATGGTTCATTACATGCCTTGGTTTGTATCCCAGCCGTTCAGCGGTTCGTGGGGATACCATTGGACGATGAATTATTTCAATCCCAACGTCACTAACCCTACCAATGGGGAACAGGAAATCGCGTCGTGGTATTATCCGCTGATCGGGCCTTACGATTCGGCGGACCCGGAGGTGCTGGAGTATCATGTGCTGCTGATGAAATTGGGTGGGATTGACGGGACCATCGTCGATTGGTACGGCATGGATAATGTCTATGATTATGCGATCAATAATCAGCGGACGCTGGATTTGTTCAATTACACGCGCATGGCAGGGCTGAAGTTTTCGCTGTGCTACGAGGACGCGACCATTCAGAACGAGATCAACGGCGGATTCCTCACCGCCAGCAATGCCATTTCGCACGCGCAACAGACAATGCTGTACGCGCAGTCGAATTTTTTTATGGACCCGAGTTTTCTCCGGCAAGGCACAGCGCCGGTGTTACTGGATTTTGGGCCGCAGTATTTTTACGCGGGTTCGGCGTGGGTTTCCAATTTTTCGGTTTTGAACGCGACGAATCAGCCGGCGTTTTTTACGGAGGATAACCGGCTGTCGCCCGCCGGCATGGGCGCTTTTGACTGGCCGCCGATGTACTTGAGCGTGACTAATGCGCAATCGCCCAGTGAGCCCGTCCTGAGCGAGTCGGCGTTGAGCAATTATCTGGCGAGCTTTGACCAGAAGGCGTCGGGGTGGCCGGCGTTTGTCAGCAGCGCGTTTCCGCGGTTTCACGATATTTATGCGCAGGCGGGGGTGTCGGCGTCGTATGGCTGCCTGGATGACCAGAATGGCGGGACGTTTTTGCAAACGCTCACGCTGGCGATGGCCAATGCTTCGTCTGTGGTCCAGGTGGTGACGTGGAACGATTTTGGGGAAGGGACAATCGTGGAGCCGACGGTGCAATACGGGTATAGGGACCTGGGCGTGCTGCAGAATTTTCGCCGGCAATACATCGACGCGAGTTTTCCATTCCAGACGAACGACCTTTTGCTTCCCCGGCGGCTTTATAATTTGCGCAAAAAATATGGGACCGCGAACGCGTTTTTGGCCACGGAGATGAACCGGGTTTTCACCAATATCGTGTCCACCAACCTTGCGGCGGCGGAATTGCAGTTGACGGGGCTGGAGTCGAACGTTCCGGTGATTTACAACGCGTCGGCCATCGGCGGGGAGTTGCAGTTTTCCATCGGCGGCTACGTGAGCGCGGGCAGCGTGGAGGTGCAGACGTTGTCGGGGCTGGGAACCGGCAAGTGGCAAACGATCGCGACGCTGCCGGTCGGGGCGAGCATGATTGCATTCAGCAATGCGATCGCAGCCAACAGCCCGGCCATGTTTTTCAAAATTCAACAGACGCCGTGACCGGGGGCAGGACATTATTTCTTTGTTTCTTCCGGCTGCAAGATTTGCAATCGTGTCCCGCAATTAAATTAAAGGAATTGAGGGGGAACTGAAGGGCCGGGAGTTCTTTCGCTTTCGCCGCGACTGTGACTATATTTCCCGCATATGAAAGCGATTCGCATACACCAATTTGGCGGGCCAGAGGTCATGCAGTTGAAAAATGTTCCTGATCCGGATCCGGGTCCGGGGCAAGTTCTCATTCATACACGGGCCATCGGCGTCAACCCGGTGGAGACGTATTTCCGCGCGGGGATGAATCCCAACCTCCCGCTGCCCTATACGCCGGGATCGGATGCCGCGGGAGAAGTCGCTTCCATTGGTCTTGGCGTTCGCACCAAGGCGGGGACGCGCGTTTACACGAGCGGGTCCGTCACGGGGGCTTATGCGAGCATGATGATCTGCGACGCGGCCGACGTGCATCCGTTGCCGGATAATATTTCGTTCGCGGAGGGCGCCGCTGTGAACACCCCATGCGCGACGGCGTACCGCGCCTTGTTTCATCGGGCGCGAGCGCTGCCGGGGGAAACGGTGTTGATTCACGGCGCCAGCGGCGGTGTCGGAACGGCGGCGATTCAACTGGCACGCGCGGCGGGGTTGACGATCATCGGGACCGCCGGCTCGGAAAAAGGAGAGCAACTGGCACGCGAACTGGGGGCGCATCATGTGTTGAACCATCGTTCGCCGGGATACCTCGACGACGTGATGAAAATAACGGAGGGCCGGGGCGCCAATATTATTTTGGAAATGCTCGCCAATGTGAACCTGGGAAAGGACCTCTCCATTCTCGCGCGGAACGGGCGAGTCATCGTGATCGGCAGCCGCGGCAAGGTGGAGATTGATCCGCGCGAATTGATGATGCGCGACGCGGACATTCGCGCGATGATGGTCTTCAATACGAGTCCTGAGAACAAAGCATCGATCCACGCCGCGTTGGGGGCGGCATTGGAAACCGAGACGCTGAAACCAGTGATAGGCCGGGAATTGCCGCTGGCCGATGCAGCGCAGGCGCACAAACTCATCATGGAACCGGGCGCGCATGGGAAAATTATTTTGATACCGTAGCGACCGCGGGCAACCGGCCTTCTCTATGACCAAACCTGACACAGCAAATCCGGCCGTTGCGCAATGGGTGGAGGAAATGGTGCGTTTGTGCCAGCCGGACCGGATTCATTGGTGCGATGGCTCGGAGGCGGAGAAGGACGCGCTCACCGAGGAAGCCGTCGCGCGCGGCGTGCTGATCCGGCTGAACCAGAAAAAACTGCCGGGATGCTATTATCATCGTTCGTCGGTCAGCGACGTGGCGCGGAGCGAGGACCGAACGTTCATTTGCACCGATACCGCGGAGGAAGCAGGCCCCACCAACAACTGGCAGGAGCCGGCGGAGATGTACCGCAAACTTTACGGGCTTTGCGCCGGGGCGATGCGGGGACGCGTGATGTATGTCGTGCCTTATTTGATGGGGCCGCCGGGATCGAAATTGGCGAAAGTGGGAGTGGAATTGACGGATTCGATCTATGTCGCGTTGAGCATGAGAATCATGACGCGAATGGGCCAGGTGGCGTTGGAACATTTGGGTCTGAGCGAGGATTTCAACCGCGGGTTGCATTGCATGCTGGATGTCGCGCCGGAGCGCCGGTATATCGCCCATTTTCCACAGGACAATGCGATCATTTCGACGGGATCGAATTACGGGGGGAACGTTTTGCTTGGGAAAAAATGCCTGGCGCTGCGGATTGGTTCGTGGCTTGCGAGGAAGGAAGGGTGGCTGGCGGAACACATGCTGATCCTGAGCGCGGAATCGCCCAGCGGGGAGAAGACGTATGTCACGGCGGCGTTCCCCAGTTCGTGCGGCAAAACCAATTTTGCGATGCTTTCGCCGCCGGCGCAGTTTGTGGGGTGGAAAATCCGGACTGTCGGGGACGATATTGCGTGGATAAAGCCGATGGAAGACGGGCGGTTGCACGCGATCAATCCCGAAGCCGGTTATTTCGGCGTGGCTCCCGGCACCAATACCCGGACCAACCCGAACGGCATGGAAACGATTTCGCGCGATACGATTTATACGAACGTCGCGCTGACGCCGGACCTAGATGTGTGGTGGGAAGGCAAGACTGAGGAAACGCCGGGGGAATTGACCGACTGGAAGGGCAACCGCTGGACGCCGGATTCCAAGGAACCGGCGGCGCATCCAAACAGCCGGTTTTGCGCGCCGATGAAGAACAACCCGGCGATCGCGCCGGAGGCCGATGACCCGCGCGGGGTGCCGATCAGCGCGATTATTTTTGGGGGGCGCCGGGCGGCGACAATTCCGCTGGTTTACCAGGCTTTCAACTGGATCCATGGCGTCTATATCGGCGCGACGATGAGTTCGGAAACGACGGCGGCCGCCACGGGGGCGATGGGAAAAATCCGCCGGGACCCGATGGCGATGCTGCCTTTTTGCGGTTACAACATGGGGGATTATTTCCGGCATTGGCTGCAAATGAGAAAGAAGTTGTCGGTGCCGCCGCGGATTTTTTCGGTCAATTGGTTTCGCCGCGACGAGCACGGGAAATTTCTGTGGCCCGGCTTTGGGGAAAACATGCGGGTGCTCAAATGGATCGTGGATCGGACACGCGGACGGGCGGACGCGAGCGAGACACCGCTGGGATGGGTCCCCGGGCCGCGCGACTTCGACCTTGGCGGAATGCCGGACTTCGACAGCGCCAAACTGGGGAAGGCGCAAGAGATAGGAATGGAAGAGTGGCGCCGCGAAGCGATGGCGCACGATGACCTTTCACTCAAGCTTTACGCGGACCTGCCGAAGGAATTGATTTTCCAACGGGAGCTTTTGGTCGCGCGGTTGTAGCCGGAAAAAACAGTTCCGCGCCAGTGACTCATTGACTCGCGAATTGCCTGCGGCCAAGCTTGCGGGAGGTTGACAATGAAGCGCAAAATCATTCCTATCATTTTAATCGCCGCCGCCGCGGGGATCGCACTTTACTTCATTCTTCGTTCGGGCAGGCGGGAAATTGTGCTGACCGGAATCGTGACGACCGACGAAGTGATCGTCTCCCCGCAAATTCAGGGACGCTTGCAGGAGCTGTTGGTTCGCGAAGGCGACACGGTGACGAACGGGCAATTGCTGGCGGTGATTCAGCCGCAGGAATTGCGCGCGGAAATGCAGTTTTACACCAACAGCGCGCGGCAATCCTCGGCGCAAGTGGACCAGGCCATTGCGGACCTGCAATTCCAGGAACTGCAAACGAGCAACTTGATCTGGCAAAGCGAGGCGAATCTTGCGTCCGCCCATGACCAGGTCGCCCAGGCCGAGGCGGACATGGAGAATGCCTCGCTCACGTTCAAACGCGAAGAGGGCCTTTACAAACAGGGCGTCGATTCCGTGAAAGATTATGATGCCGCGCGAACAGCCTTCGACGCCGCAAAGGCGCGGGTGCAATCGCTCCGCAAACAAGCCATTGCGGCGCAGGCGGCGGTGGCGCTCTCGAAATCGACGATTGAACAGACGCGTGCGCGCAAGGCGGCGCTGGCAGCCAGCCGCGACCAGCAAGCCGCCGCGGACGCACAATCGGAAAAAGCGGACGTGCAGCTTGGCTACACGCTCATTCGCGCTCCGACCAACGGGATTGTCGATGTGCGGGCGGCGCTGGAGGGAGAAGTCGTCATCCCCGGCCAGGCGATCGTCACGCTGGTGAACCAGGACAATCTTTGGGTGCGGGCGGACGTGGAGGAAACTTATATTGACAGCATCCGGATCGGGCAGATCTTCCAGGTGCGGCTGCCTTCAGGCGCGGAACGGCAGGGCACAGTTTTCTTTCGCGGCGCGGACGCCGACTACGCCACGCAACGGGATGTCAGCCGCACCAAGCGCGACATCAAGACCTTCGAAATCCGACTCAGGTGCGACAACAAGGACCGCGCGCTTGCCGTGGGAATGACCGCCTACGTCGTGCTGCCGCCGATGAAGCAGTGACGCATGTTCGCCGTTGAAGTTGAAAACCTCGTGAAGATGTTCGGCGATTTTTGCGCCGTGGACCATTTGAATTTCAACGTGGCGCGAGGGGAGATTTTCGGGTTGCTTGGCCCGAACGGGGCGGGCAAATCAACACTGATACGCATGTTGACCACGCTGGTCCCGCCAACGGAGGGGACGGCACGGGTCAATGGATTTGACGTTGCCAAACAGGCGAACGAGGTGCGGCAGTCCATCGGCGTCATTCCGCAGGCGATGACATCGGACCTTGATTTGAGCGCGGAGGAGAACATGAGCATCTTCGCCAAACTTTACGGAATCCAGCGCGACAAGCGGCGGCAGACAATCCGCCAATTGCTGAAGGCCGTGGACCTGGAACAATGGACCGACAAGCCCGTCAAAATGTTTTCCGGCGGGATGCGGCGGCGGCTGGAAATCGCGCGGGGCCTGGTGCATGAGCCGAAGCTGTTTTTTCTCGACGAACCGACCACAGGGCTGGATCCGGTATCTCGCGTGGCGGTGTGGGAAATGCTGGCGAAATTGAAACAGGAACGCGACCTGACGATTCTTGTAACGACGCATTACATGGACGAAGCGGACAAATTGTGCGATCGCATCGCCATTGTTGACCACGGCAAACTGGTCGCGCTGGATTCGCCGCTCAAGCTGAAAGCGTCGGTCCCCGGCAAGAATGTCATTGAGGTCAGTTTTTCGAATGCGCCGGCGGGGTGGATCGAGACGCTGAAGGCGTTGCCGGAAGTGGCGGCGGTGAAGGAGGCGGAGGGGGTGTTCCGCATCTCCACCAACAACGGGCCGCGCACGACGGTGGCGTTGATGGAAGCCGCGCGCAAAGCGGACCTGACACTGTCGTCGCTTTCGGTGCAAAGCACGACGTTGGACGATGTTTTTGTGCATTACACGGGACATCAGTTGCGCGACACGCTGCAAACCGGCACTTATAGCAGCGCATTTATGTACGAGCCCAAGAATTAATGAACCGCATCCTGGCCATCATCGAACGCGACTTGCGCCGCTTCCGCCGAAGCCCGACGCTGGTGATTGTTTCAATGGTCATGCCGCTGGTGCAGTTGGTGGTGCTGGGTTACGCCTTCGGCGGGAAGGTCAAACATCTGGATATCGGCGTGCTGGACCACGACAGGGGGATGCCGGCGATCAAATTGCGCGAGATGGCGCGGGCCGTGGCCGCCAATGCGCAGACGTTTGACACCACCTACTACAACGACCAGACGGTGGCGTTGCGGGATTTGCGCCGTGGGAAAATCAACGGCCTGCTCGTCATTCCGCCGGAATTTTCTCGCAAAGTGCTGGCGGGGGACAATCCGAGAATCGCGCTGGTCGAGGACAACACGGACCAATTTTCCGTCTCCGCGTTGGAAGGCTCGCTGAACCAAATGCTGGTTTCCTACAATCAGCCGCGCGTGCCTGCCCGGCTCTCGGCGGACGCGACATTGTCGGTGGTCGAGGTTTATCCCTACGTTCCCTACATCCAATTCCTGCTGCCGGGGACGATTGTGCTGGCGATCTTTGTCTCGGCGATGATTGGCGGCGGGATTATTTTCATAGACGACAAAGCGCGCGGGTTGCACGAAGGCTACCTGGTAACGCCGATTCGCAAGCTCGAACTGATTGTCGGCTTCAATATGGCGGGGGCGGCCAAGGCGGTGTTGACGGGATTGGTGCTGGTGATTTTTGGGTCGCTCATCGCCGGGATACCGGACCCGCTGAACGTGGTGCGGATGGCGCGGATGATGGTGTTGGTGGTGGTGACGGCGCTGGCGCTGATCAGCATGATGTTTCTGTTGATGGTTCGCGTGACCGATCCGCTGGTGCCACGGGCGATTTTCGGCGTGCTGAACACCGTTCTTTTTTTCCCCAGCGGCGCCGTTTATCCTACGCAGGCGTTTCCGGCGTGGATGAAAGTCATCACGCGGATTGACCCGTTCACGTATGCCGTCCACGGGTTTAAACAACTGGTGCTCAAGAATACCAGCCTGAGCGTGATTTCTTTGGACCTGGCGTATTTGATCGGGTTCACGGTCATTTCGATGGCGGCTGCGACGTTTTTATTCCGGCGGACGCTGTAAACATTTTTTAATTTTAAAGGCAGACCAAGGGGATGGCTTTGGGGAGGCGCACCACCACAGTGCCGGCGATTTTGTCGTGCCAGCCTTGCTTTGCGCCGTCCCAGCCGATCCAGAAAAATCCGAGAAAAAGTGCGGCGATCGAGAAAAAAGAGGCGAGGCTTCGCACAATTGCCACCAGAAAACTCAGCGGCTGCCCGTCTTCCCGGACCACTTGCAGGTTGAGAACGATCCCGCCAATCGTGGTGCCCTTCCATGCCCACATCCCGGAAAAATAGGCGACCGCCACGAGCACACTGAATGGGCCGATCAGCGCGGCGGTCAGAACGACCAATGCCAAGTCGAGGAACCCCGCGCCCATTCGTTCCCAAAATCCCGCCAGGGGATACGCCAAAGCCCGTGGCGGCGCGAGGGGGGGGGCATCCGGCGTGGGCATCGGGGGCGCTGAAGGCTGCATTGGAATCGCCACCACGGGGGCTTTTTCGCGACGCAGCGCAATCCAGCCGGCGGTCACCGCGCCTCCCAAGGCCCAAAAGCTGAAAATAATCGACGTGAACAATCCAATAATCGGCACCAAATAAAACAAGGTGATTAGCAGAGTGCCGATGCATAAAGTGGCCAGCGGCCTTTGCGAACCGTTGAGGCCGAATATTCCTCCGATCTTGCCTCCGAGATATTCCAGCAGGGCCACTTTTCCCACCAACAAAACCATGAACGCCCCGGCGATTACAAACGGCACAATCAGTATTCCTATCACTGTAAACGGCAGGAGGAGGCAAAAAATAGGGACCAGTAGCTTCGTCATGACGCCCACGGCGAACGTCGTCGCCGGCCTTGCCGCGAGTTGCTTCCAGCAGCATTCCACCGGGTGCGGGAACAGCACGGCAATCAGCAAATACAGGAAAAAAGAAGCAATGGCGAACCACCACACCCATCCGACCTGAAGGGAGAGCGGGCGCAAT
>DATAXU010000145.1:0-42569 GCA_036272955.1 Verrucomicrobiia bacterium | reverse complement strand
GGTTGCAATTCTTCCCTTGCGCCGACCACCAACAGCTTCGCCAATGTCACCGCGACAGGACAATGCGGCGCCGCGACTCTCACAATCACCGTCGGCAAGGACACCAACAGTGGCTGCGTGGGAAGCCGCACCTTCACCTTTACAGCGGTCGATGGCTGCAGCAATACCACCGTCAAAACGGTCGAATACACCTGGACGGCTGGCGGCCAAATCGAGGTCATGTGCCCCTCCAACGTGACCATCGTCACCAATATGTGCCAGATGTATTGCACATTCGCCCCGTGCGACTGGGGTTGTGCCTGCGCCGGCTGCAACAATAACAACAACAATTGGTGGGGAAACAACTGGGGCAATTGCAATTGGGGTTGGGGAAACAACAACAACTGGGGCTGGGGCAATTGGAACCAGAATAGCTACAACAATTGCTGGTGGCAGAATTGGTGCTCCAGCAACACCTCCTCCCAATGCTGGCCTTCCTGGACCAATTGGTGGAATTCCTGCGGCAGCGCTTCTCAATGCAGCAACCTCTGGAAGTCCGTCGGCTCCAGTCAAACCAATTGCTGGGCCGGCTCCTGGAATAACAACCAATATGGTAACTGGTGGACCGCTTGGAATTGCGGAAACCAGGGCAACCAGTGGGTGCCTTGCAATGGAAACAATCCCAGCGACGTGTTGACCAATTGCTTCCGTACGATCTACACCAACGGCGCCGTTTGCGTCGGATTGCCAAACTCCGGCAAGTGCTTCACCTTCACTTCGCCTAACTGCATCCAGACCTGCCTCAACTGGGGCGGTGCCTGCGCTCCTCTGACTTCCTGCGCGACCAACCCCGCCACTTGCAGTTCCGGCGCCTTCTGTGCCCAAGTCCTGGCGTTGCGTTTGAATTGCGACTTCGGCGACAGCGGATGCTCCGGCCTTGCGGGCCGCTGCGGCGATCTCGTCTATAATTGTCCTTCTTCGCCCTGCAATGGCAAGAAAGTGCGCGACATCCTTGGCTACTGCAACACGGCCCTTGGCGGCGGTTCCTGCCCGTCGGGATGCTCGGTGCAATATCTCTGCGGCCTCTGCTCCAACCTGAACAATTGCTTCAGGGGTTGCCAGCCCAGCAGTTGGTGCAGCAGCAACCTAACCTCCGTCTATATCCCGCCGGTTTCCCAGACGGGCACCGCCACGGTTGTTGGTTCTTGCACGCCGAACCCGACCTTGACGAACTACGACACGGTCGTGAGCGCCGGTTGCACTGGAAATTACGTGATTGAACGCGAATGGGTCGCCGTTGACGCCTGCGGCAACAGCAATACCTGCACGCAGTTGATCACCATTGGCCAGACCAATTCCTCCAGCATCTCGGGTGTGGTAGTCCTCGCCTGCACCGGCGACACCAACTTCAGCAATAACGAAGGCTTGACCGGCGTGACTGTCACCCTCAAGGAGGGCAGCACGGTTATTGCCACGACCACCACCGATACCAACGGCAATTACGACTTCTCCGATGTTTCCCTTGGTGATTACACCGTCGTGGTGACCCCGCCGTCCGGCCTCTCCGAGACTTACCCGGCTACCACCGGCAATAGCGCCGCGGTGAACTTGACGGCTTGCCAGAATGGCGTCGCCAACTTCGCTTACATCGGCACCACTCCCGGCGTCCAATTCATCAAGAGCGCTCCCTGCACCATCCCGTGCAGCGGCATCATTACCTACTCGTTCTCCGTGACCAACACGGGCAACACATGCGAGACCCTTAAGGTTGTCGATCCCCTGCTGGGCGGCACGATCTTCACCCAAACCGGCGTGGCGCCTGGTCAGGGCTTCGTGTTCACTTCCAACTACAATGCGAAGTCCACCGCCTGCATGGTGACTAACACGGCCCAGGGCATCGGCACTGCTCCGAACGGAAAATCGGTGACCAACACCTCCACGGTGGTGACATGCGTGACGACCAAGTGCGTTACCAACTCCGTCTGCTGCAGCTTCAACTCGCAGAACCCCGGCGGTGGCAACCTCTGGTGCAATTCTCACCTCACTTGCACTCCCGGCAAGGCCTGCACGGTCTATTGCCAGCACGCCTCCGTCACACTGACCTGCAACGATGGCAAGACCTACACCTTCCCGGTGCCGGACTGCCAGGTGAACTTCAGTTCCAGTTGCTCTTCCGGCACTTGCTCCTACAACGGCAGCAGTTGGCAGACAACACTCCCCTGCAAAGGAGACAGCCAATGCTTCCTCTCCGGTTGCGGGATTCCGTGGCAGTCGGATTTCGCCAACTGCCGTTCCGCCTGCTGGACGGGAACGTTCTCCTGCTCCACTCCCGGAGTCGCTTGCAACTGGCAATGGAGCTGCGCCAATTATAACTGCAACTTGAGCAACTGCGGCAACATCAACGTCAAGCCCTGCTACCAGACGTCCTGCGGCTACAACAATAGTGACTGCGCCGGCACGCCCGAGAATTGCAAGTCCTCCTGCCAGGCAGGCGGATGCGGCACCGGCGGCAACAACTACTGTGGTTCCTGGTCTAACTCAGGCTCGTTTACCTGCAACTAAACCGCCGCGAATCGCGAATTAGGGAATAGTGAATGGCGAGTGGAGAAATCCACTCGCCATTTTTCTTTTCGAAAACCCCACCTCGAAGAGACTGGACTATATCCCTCATGCATTTTCGGAAGCCCGACAACAAAGCCCAATCATTTCGCCCCAATCACCCAGTTAATAATTCTTCTTCGTGCTCTCTGTGCTCTTCATGGTGACCTTCCCGATCCCCTTCGTGGTGACCCTCCAAGCTACCGAAACCGAACCTCAATATGGTTCCGCTTCAGCGTTGCTCCCTCGTCCAGCGCCAATTGTTCCAGCGCCGTGTTATAATCCGCCAGCGCGCTGATCTCCGCTGAACGCGCCGATGTCAGGTTGTCCTGATACTGCAAGACCTCAAAATTAATGGCCTTCCCTTCCTTGAGTTCGTCCTCGCCCGCCGCCAATGCTTGTTCGGCATAGATCCGCGCCTCCCGCGTGTACTCAATCTTCAACAAATCCGCTTCGATGCTCTTGATGTCATTGTCTATCGCGACGACGATTGTCCATTCCTCCTTCTTTGCCTGTAAAAGAAGCGACTGCAGGTTCGCCTTGTCCGATTTGTAATTATACCGCGCTTTGCTATTGCCCAGCGGAACCGTCAGCACGACTCCGTACGAATAATACGGATGGTTTCCCGCCTGGATGTCCCCCGCCGTATCGCTCAAGGTCAGGTCGGCGGCGTTTCGTCCGTAGCTCCCGGTCACATCGAGTTGCGGAAACAATTGATTGAAGTCGTACTTGATGGTGACGTGCTGCTTTTCAATGGCCAGTTTGGCCTGGATCATTTCAGGCCGCTGCTCCAAACCCGTTCGCCAGCATTCCTGGTTCTGCGGATGTTGCGGAACGGCGATGAGTTGCTCGGCGGGAATCAGCGTGAAATTGTCCAATTCCCCAAGATGGAAGGCCAGCAGGCTTTTGAGCGTATTTTCCTGTTGCTCGACGTTGATCAGAGATGTTTGCACCAACGATCTGGCGCTGGCCGCCTCCGATTCCGCCTGCTTTTCGTCCAACGGCCGCATTGAGCCGAACCGCACTTTTTGCTTATCGTCGCTCACCGTCTGCACCTTCAAGCCCAGCCCCTCCTGCTGCACCCGCAAATCCTCCCGCGCGTAAATCAGGCTGTAATACGCAGTCTTGACGTTGAAGATCACCGTCATCACTTTCAGGCGAAAGGACTGTTGATCGGTCCTCAACGTGTTTTTGGCGACGGAAATCGTGTAGCGCGTGTTGTCAATCCAAAGGTTCTTCAGCAACGGCTGGTCGATGCTGATTCCCGGCCCCGGTTGATCGGCCTCGTATTGTCTCGGGAAATAGGTGACATCGCTATAAGATAAATTGCCTGTAAGGTTGTAGGTCAGTCCGGTGGGCAGCGCCCCTTGGAGCGTTGGAGTGTAGCTATCATTGCGATAGAGCGTGGCCGGCTCCTCAATGGTCACCCCCGAGGTTTCCGCCACGCCTCCCGGCTGCGAGTCATAGCTGTGCGTTGCGTTCATCGAAAGCGTCGGCTCATACGCCCCGTACAGTCCGTTGATTGCGAATTCGTCCACGTCCGGCTGAAGTTTGCTGATTTGGATGTCCAAATTGTTGGTCAGCGCGATCCGCACCAGGTCATCCGCGCTGACCACCTTTTCCACGGGCTGCCCCATTTGTCCCAGGGCGGCGGACGCCCCGTGCAGGCACAGCACCGCGGAGAGCGCCGCAAAAGCACGGAGGCGTTTCAAGTCTTGGTTGTTATTCATATCGCAATGATTCTATGGGGTCCAGATTGGCCGCCTTGTAGGCCGGGTAAGTGCCAAAGACAATTCCCACCAGCGAACAAATTCCCAGCCCTATCAAAATCCAATCCACCGGCAGCACCTTCGGCAAATGCATGAAATACGCGATAATGTCCCCGCCCGCCACGCCGAGGGCCACTCCCACAATTCCACCCAACTCGCAGAGCACGATCGCTTCCATGATGAATTGCGCCATGATCGTCCGCTTCTTGGCCCCAATCGCGCGCCGGATGCCGATCTCCCGCGTCCGTTCCGTCACGGAAACCAGCATGATGTTCATGATTCCAATTCCCGCCGCGAGCAATGCAATGCAACTCACCAGCGAAATGGCGATCCGTATCTTCGAGGTGAATGACTTCATCTGGTCGATGAGCGAGTCATTGGAGATGATTTCAAAATCATCCGGCGCCCCCGGCGGCACCTTGCGCAATTGCCGCATGATCCCCCGCACCTGATCGACCGTATCGTCATATTCCGCCGGTCCGCGCGCCTGCACCAGCACGCTTAAGTCGAGCCATCGCGGGTTTTCGTAACGGTTGATCGCCGTCGTGATCGGAATGAGCGCGAAATTATCCTCGTGGCTTCCCTCCATTTCGCCTTTGGGCTCCAGCACGCCCACAACCGTATAATTGACGCCCTTGAACGAAACCTTTTCATTCAGCGGCGATCCGTAGGGAAACAGATCGTTCGCAAGGCTGTTGCCCAGCACGCAAACATCGCGAACGGAATCCAGGTCCGAGTTGAGCAAAGCCCGCCCCTGGTCGATCACCCAGTCCTGGGCGGAAAAACTTCCCGGCGTCTCCCCCGTCAGCCAGACCGTCGGCGGTCCTTTCGCATAATGCGAATCCATCTCCCCAGCCGTCACCCCGTTGTCCTCCAATCCAACGCTCAGCGGCAGGGTCGCGCGCCGCGCCACTTCCATGCCCATCTGATAATTGATTTTTTTTCGCCGCCAGTACTTTTGCATCCCCTCAGGGCCTTCCACATAAATGGCCGGCCACGTCTGCACCGTAAACGTCTGGCCGCCGAGCGTGCTGAGGTCCGCCTCGATTTTTTGTTGGGACGCCCGCATCGAAGTCATTACCACGATGATGGAAAAAACGCCCACCAGCACTCCCAGCAATGTCAGCGCCGAGCGCAATTTGTGCGCCACGACGGCGTTGATCGCCATGAACAGGCTTTCTTTCAGTTCCGCCTGGAAGATGATGAATTTTCGCATCGCGCCCATTGCTTTACTCGCTTCGCAACGCATCCACCGGGTTCATCCGCGCCGCCCGCCACGCCGGCGCAAAGCCGGAGGAAACGCCCGTCACTACGGAAGTCAAAATAGCCAGTATCATCACCGGCACGGACATCGTGATCGGAAAATACGGAAAAACAGTCGAGGCGATCAGCGTCAATAAATAAGTGATGCACAGCCCCGCCAGCCCGCCTAGAAGGCAGATCGTCGCCGCCTCGATCAGGAATTGCAGCAGGATCGTCCGCCGCTTGGCGCCGATGGCCTTGCGCACTCCAATTTCCCGCGTCCGTTCCGCGACCGAAACAAACATGATGTTCATGATCCCAATTCCCCCCACGAACAACGACATCCCCGTCACGAGCAGGCCGACCATCGCGATTGTTCCGGTCACTTTGTTAAACGTCTCGATGAATTGTTCCTGCTGGTTGATGGAAAAATCATCCGGGTCGCCGGGCTTGTCGTGCCGGATTTTTCTCATCAATCCCCGCAATTCCTCCTTCGCATCGTCCAAATGTGTGATGTCGCGCACCTTCACCTGGATGTCGAAGCTCGGACGCCTCATGTAGCCGACCAGAAATTGTTGGATCGGGATGATCACCTCGTTGTCGAAGCTGTCCGTTCCAAGAAAGCTGCCCCGCTTCTCCAAAACTCCGATCACTTCGAGCCGCCGCGCGCCGATCTTGATCCTTTTTCCAATCGGCGTGTCCATGTGGAAAAGGTTGGTGGCGACGTCGTTTCCAATGACGCATATGGGCCGCCCTCCTTCCGCCTCCGCGGATGTCAGATACCTCCCCTGCGCGATATTGAATCCGCTGGTAATAAGAAACTGGTCCGTGGCCCCTATGATCTGCACCCGGCTGGCGCGATGGTCCTTATACCAGACAGCCTGGAATGTGGTTACGACCGGCGCGACCGCTTGCGCCTCGGTCATTTCCCGTTCCACGGCCTCCGCCTCCTGGTGCGTGATCACCGCCCGTTTGTTGTCTTTGATCCATTCCTCGAAGGTACGGTTTACCCAGTTATGCTGGCTGACAAACAGCACGTCCGCCCCAAGCACGGAAATGCTGTCGTGGAATGCCCTGTTCAACGCATCGATCGCCGTCGCCATCGATGTCACCGTCACGATCCCGATGATGATTCCAAGGGTCGTGAGAATCGACCGCATCTTGTTCGCGCGGATCGCGTCCCAGGCGATGGCCAGCCCTTCCTTGATTTCGGTCAAGTAATTCACGGCGCCGGGGAATGGGGTTTCGCCGAATTTGCCGAATCGTCCGCAATCAGCCCGTCGCGTATCCGCAGGATGCGCCGCGCACGGCGCGCGATGTCCTCTTCGTGCGTCACCACGAAAATCGTGTTCCCTTTTTCGGAGAGCGCCCGCAACAGCGCCATGATCTCCTCCCCGGTTTTGGAATCCAGGTTCCCCGTCGGTTCGTCGGCGAGGATGATCGACGGCGAATTGACCAGCGCGCGCGCAATGGCGACACGTTGCCGCTGCCCGCCGGACATTTCGTTGGGCTTGTGATGGATGCGGTCACCAAGGCCGACGCTGCTCAGGGCTTGCAACGCGATTTCTCTCCGCTCATCGGAGGGTTTGCCGGAGTAAATGAGCGGCAATTCCACGTTGCGCAAGGCATTGGCGCGCGGCAGCAGGTTGAACGTTTGAAAAACAAAGCCGATTTCCCGGTTCCGTATCTCGGCCAGTTCATTGTCATCCAGGTCGCTTACATTGGTGCCGTTGAGTTCGTAGGTCCCGGAGGTGCAGGTGTCCAGGCAACCGAGAAGGTTCATCAGCGTCGATTTCCCCGAGCCGGACGGCCCCATGATGGCGACATACTCCCCGCGCTGCACTTCCAGGGAAATGGTGCGCAGGGCGTGGATGGTTTCCGTCCCCATCTGGTAAAGCCGCGAGATATTTTGGAGGCGAATCAGGCTCACCGGATGTGGGGTCAGTAGGTCTTGACCGCTGCCTTGTCCTGCCCCGCAATCAGAGTGTTGATAACAACGTGCTTGCCGTCTTCCAGGTCGCGATTGATCGCCTTGTACCCGCCGGACACCACTTCCTGGCCTGCTTTCAGCCCGTCCAGGATTTCCACGTAATTATCGTCGCTGATGCCGATTTTAACCGGGACCATTTTCACATGGTCGCCATCGACGACAAATACCACGTCGATTGGCTTTGGCGGTTCGCCGGGTTTGCTTGGGCTGGTCGAATTGGTGCTCGCCGCCACAGCGGTGTTGGTGTCGCAATCGGTTGTGCAGACGTTGGTGTCGGCATTTGTCTTGCCGGCAAGGAGCGCCAGGGAATTGCTCGGCGCGCTGTTGGTCGGTGGCAGGCGCGTCGTCACGCTTTGGATCGGCACACTCAGCACGTTGGTGCGGTATCGCGTTTCTATGTCCGCCGTCACGGACATTCCCGGCAGGAAAGCATTTGTCTGGAGAAGCCGGATCTTCACCTGGAATTTTGTCGCATCCGTGCTGGTGGAGGCGGACGCCGTCGCCGAAGTGTCGTTATTGTTGGCCGAATCCGCGACTTCCGTCACGAGTCCCTCGAACTTCTTGTCCTGGAACGCATCCACTTCCAGGGTGGCCTTTTGGGAAATCTTGATCAGCGGCACGTCAATCTCCCCGATATCGACGCGTGCTTCCATCGTCGTCAAATCCGCCACCGTCATCACTTCTGTCCCCGCCATTTGCGCAACGCCGACCACGCGCTCGCCCACCTGGCAATTCAATTTGCTGACTGTCCCCGTCAGCGGCGAATAAACCGTTGTTTTCGAAAGATCGGCGTCCGCGTTGTCCAACTCCGCCTTCGCGATGCTCACTTGTTCGACGGAACCGGCGAGCGTGGTTTTGGCGACGTCATACGCCGTTTTCGCCGTCAAATAATCCGATTCGGAAATCAACTGCGCCTTGAACAGGGCCAGATTGCGCTTGTTTTCGAGGTCGGCCTTTTCCAGGTTGGCCGCCGACGTGTCCCGGCCGGCAATGGCGGATTTGTAACCGGCTTCAGCCTGGTTGCGCGCGGCAACGTAATTGTCCGGCTTGATTTTGAAGAGCAGGTCCCCTTTGTTGACGTGCTGCCCCTCCTTGACCGCCATGTCGGTGATTTCCCCGGAAACTTCGGGAGCGATGTTCACCAGGACAATCGGTTCCACCTTCCCGTTGCCCGGAACGACCTCCGTGATATTGCGGCGGACGACTTTATCCTCGGAAATGGGTATTGGCGGGTCGTGCTGCCGGAGTTTGGCCGTCACAAGCCCGGCCACCAAAAGGAGGCCGAGCACCGAAAATACGATAAGCTTTTTTCTGCGTTTAGGTTTCGCCATCTGCTGTTCCTACGTTCTATAGACAATTCACCCGCCAATATGTTTCAGCAGAGTTGTTACCGTTTTATTACCTACTTGGCCATCGGCCAATTCGCCGCAATCATCCCTTTGTATCCTCCGATCAAAGAAGCGACGTTTTTGTATCCCATCCGCTGGGCGGCTTCCGCCGTCAGCGCCGACCGGTAGCCGCCCCCGCAATACATGATGATCGGTGTGTCCACGTCGGGAATCTTCCCTTCGATGTCCCTTTCCAGGATGCCTTTGCCGAGATGGACAGCCTCCGTGGCGTGGCCATTGGCCCACTCGTTGTCTTCCCGCACGTCCAGCAGCACCGTCCGCGGGTCTTTCGCAACCCTTTCGCGTGCGCTTTCCACCGTTATTTCACGGATGCGGGGCCGAACTTCTTCGACCACCTTCAAAAAACCAGGCGAGTGATGCATGAAGAACGATAGAATTGCGCCTGCGCCTTTGGCAATGACTGAATTTGGACGGCGCGTTTTGCGTCGAACATCTGCTTGCCAATTTTAATGACAGGCATATGTTAAATCGTATGAAAATTTACCCAACATTTGCTTCCATTGCGGGGGTGGCAGTGTGCCTTGCTGTGTCGCAAGCCACTTTCGCCCAACCGACGAATGCGCCGCAGGTTGCCCCTCCCGGAACCACTCCAACGGCTACCGCCATGACTCCCGGATTGCCTTTTGGGGCATCGGAAGTGGTCAAAATGTACCAAGGGGGCATTTCCAAGGACGTTATCATCAATTACGTCGATAACGCCGTCCTCCCCTTCCATCTGACTGCGGATAATATAATCGCTTTGCAGTCGTTGGGATTGCCGCAGGACGTTACCAAGGCCATCATCCTGCGTGACGGCCAATTGCAACAGCAAGCTGTTCAGTATCAGCAATATCAGCAACAAATGCAGCAACAGCAGATGGCCATGAACGGTGCCAACGGCACTCCTCCTCCGCAAGGCCAGCCCGGGCAGGTGCAACCCCCGGTCGTGATGCCTCAAACTCCGCCTCCCTCTATTGATTACGACTATGCCGACGCTGGTTATCCTTACGCATATCCTTACTACCCATATGATTACGGAGCTGTAGTTGTCGGTGGCTGGCCGTGGTGGGGTGGGTATGGTGGGTATCGTGGATGGGGAGGCTGGGGCCGTGGTGGCTTCCGTGGCGGCATTGGAGGATTTCACGGTGGCTTTGGAGGAGGAGGGTTCCACGGTGGCGGTGGATTCCATGGCGGTGGCGGTTTTGGTGGCCACGGTGGTGGTGGCGGCCACAGATGATGTGCCGTTTTGTTCGAATTTTTGCGTTTTTATCACTTACCCCCGCCCTGTGGGCGGGAACGGGCCAGGTCGTCAAAGTCCTCCCTCAATTTCTTGACAAGAAAGGCCGCACCTATCTTTCCCCTAGTCTTTACGAACGGGACGCCTATCAATTCGTCCTGCGCAAATCCCCCGCCCGCCAAGCCGGCCTGGACCTCACCATCCAGTGGAAAGCCAAACACGTCGATTGGACAAAACTAAAACTGAGGGCCGAACTCCGCGGCCTCACCGACGACACCATTCACACGATCACCATCGAGGAACCCGCCAAAAAACCGCGCTTCTTCGGCAACTGGTCCGACCTGAAAATTGACGGCGAAGCCTTCCACTCTTTCGGCAAACTCGTGGCCTGGCGCGTGACCCTCTGGGAGGGCGATCACCAATTGGGCGAACTGAAATCTTTCCTGTGGACCGGCGTCACCGCGCACTGAGTGCCGCCAAAACTTTTTCCACCGCCTCCTCGACTTTCACCGCCGTCAGCGCCCCTCCGCGAGGCTTCAATTCAACCTCTCCTTTCGCCAATGATTTTTCGCCAATACCGAGGCGCACCGGAAAACCAATCAGCTCCGAATCCTTAAACTTAAAACCCGGCCGCTCATCGCGATCATCGAGAATGACTTCGACTCCCAGTCCGCTCAACTCCGAGTAAAACCGTTCCGCCAGCTTCATCACCGCGCTATCAGGAGCGACCGTCAACGGCGTCAAACAAACCGTGTACGGCGCGACGCTGGCCGGCCACACGATGCCGTCCTTGTCGTTGCATTGCTCCACGATCGCCTGCAACGTCCGCGTCACGCCGATCCCGTAACACCCCATGATGGCCGGCTGTTTCTTGCCGCCTTCATCGAGGAAGCAGGCGTTGAAAGCTTCGCTGTATTTTGTTCCCAGCTTGAACACATGTCCCACTTCAATCGCCCGCCGGATTTTCAGAGGCTGTCCGCAATGCGCGCATGGTTCCCCCGCCGCCGCCAGCCTCAAATCACTCCACTTATTGACGACGATGTCGCGCCCCATATCGACATGGCGAAAGTGAAAGCCGTCTTCATTCGCGCCGGTCGTCATTTCAGAACTACCGCGCAATGTCTCATCCGCATGGATTTGAAAATCTTTTAGTCCCACCGCTCCGAGACTTCCAGGATGCGCTTTCAACGCCGCAAAAATCTCCTCCGCCTCCGCCGGCCGAAAAGTTCCCGTGCCTAGCGCGCCGGTCAACTTCGCTTCATTCAATTGATGATCGCCGCGCATTAAAATGACGACCGGCTTGTTTTCGACAACATACACCAGCGTCTTAATCTGTCGCGGCGCGGGAGTGTCAAATGGCGGCCGCGTCAAGTCCTCGATGGTCGCCACGCCCGGCGTCGCAAATTTTTCCGGCATCGCGCCGGCCGGGAGAGTTTCTGACGGAGCGGTCCGGCTTGATGCCTTTTCCAGATTGGCCGCGTATTGGCATCTCTCGCAATACACCACTTCGTTTTCCCCCGTCTCCGCCGGCACCATGAACTCGTGCGAGAACTTTCCACCCATCACTCCCGTGTCGGCTTCCACCGCGATAGTCTTCAGCCCGCAGCGCGCAAAAATCCGCGCATACGCGTCGTACATTTTTTTGTAACTGACTTGTGCGCCCTCGTCGGTGACGTCAAAGCTGTAAGCGTCCTTCATGATGAACTCCTTGGCGCGCATCAAGCCGAACCGCGGGCGGATTTCATCACGAAATTTCGTTTGGATCTGGTAAAAATTCTTCGGCAACTGCCGGTAGGAACTCAATTCGCCCGCGACCAAAGTGGTGACGACTTCCTCATGCGTCGGCCCGAGTATCCATTCCCTTTTGGCGCGGTCCCGGGCCTTGAGCAGGACGCCCTGGGCTGTCTGGTAGCGGCCGCTTTGCTGCCAGATTTCCGGCGGTTGGAGAGCGGGCATGAGAATTTCCAATGCCCCCGCGCGGTCCATTTCCTCGCGAACGATCTGTTCGACCTTATGCAGGGCGCGCAACCCCAGAGGCAGGAACGTGTAAAGGCCGCCGGTGAGTTTGCGGATCAGGCCGGCTCGCAGCAAAAGCTTGTGCGAAATAATTTCCGCCTCCGCCGGGGTTTCCTTGAGAGTCGGGATGAAAGCTTGGCTCCAACGCATGTTGCAAGTTTGTCGCGGGACGATTCAATGACAAGTCAATTACGCTCCCGAATCGCCGAGAGAATCTGCGCCAGCGCTTCGCCCCTGGGTTTTGCCCCTTGATTGCCCTTGCCATGAACGCGCACGCTGACATTGCCCGCCTCCAGGTCCCGCGGCCCGATCACCAGCATCGTGTGGACCTTCGATTCTTCCGCGCGCAGGATTTTCCCGTTAATCTTGTCAGTGCCGAAATCCGCCTCGGCCCTGACAAAGTCGGCGCGCAGTTCGGCGAGAATTGCCTTGCCGTAAGCGACCAGTTTTTCGTCGTCGCCAATCGTGAGCACCCGCACCTGGTCCGGCGCGAGCCAAAGCGGAAAATTCCCCGCGTAATGCTCGATCAGAAAGCCGATAAACCGTTCATGCGTGCCCAGCGGCGCCCGATGAATGCACAACGGCGTTTTTTCGGTGTTGTCACGATCCTTGTAAACCAGCCCAAATTTTTTCGGCACCGCGAAATCGACCTGGTTTGTCGCCAGCGTGAATTCGCGCCCGATTACGCTCCAAACCTGGACATCAATTTTCGGCCCGTAAAAAGCCGCTTCATTCGGCACTTCAACGAAATTGATTTTTGATTCCACGAGCACCCGCCGGACGAGGTCCTCGGTCTTTTTCCAAAGCTCCGGCTCGTTGACAAATTTCGCATTGTCCCCCGTCAGTCGCGACGGATCATGCGTGCTGAACCGCATGATGTATTTTTCGATGCCGAATATTTTGAAATATTTCAGGTACATCTCATTGACCGCATTGAACTCGGACGAGAACTGTTCCTCTGAGCAATAAATATGCGCGTCGTTCATATTGAGCGCGCGCACTCGCATGATGCCGAACAGTTCGCCCGATTGCTCATACCGGTAGCAGGTCCCGTATTCCGCCAGGCGCAACGGCAAATCCCGGTAACTTCGCGGCTCCGCCGCAAAAATCCGGTGATGATGCGGGCAGTTCATCGCTTTGAGATAATAGCGGTCTCCCTCCTGGGCACCCTCTTTCTCCGCGAGTTCCATCGGCGGGAACATCGAATCCTTGTAAAGAATCGGCAGATGGCCGGATGTTAAATACATTTTTTCCCGCGCGATATGCGGTGTCTTCACCCGGACGTATCCGGCGGTGAATTCTGTTTCTTTCGCCAGTTTTTCCAATTCCTCCACGATCGCCGTGCCTTTGGGCAACCACATTGGCAGCCCCGGCCCAACATAATCCGCGTCGAGCGTGAACAGTTTCATCTCCGCCCCAATCTTGCGGTGGTCGCGGCGTTTGGCCTCTTCCAGCATGTGGAAGTAAGCCTCCATCTCCGTCTTGTTTTTGAACGCGGTGCCGTAAACGCGCTGCAGTTGTGGATTTCGTTCATCCCCCTTGTAATACGCGCTCGCCAGGTGCGTGATCTTGAACGCCCCAATGTTCCCCGTGCGCATCACGTGCGGCCCGGCGCAGAGGTCGATGAAATCTCCGTTGCGATAAAATGAAATCGGCTCGTTTTCCGGGATGTGTTGGATGATGTCCAGTTTGAATTTGCTCGGCTGCGGACGTTCATTCAACGCGGCGAGCCTCCCCTCATTGGCAAATTTGAGCGCCTCGTCGCGGCCAACCACCATTTTTTCAAACGTCTGGTTCGCCTTGATGACCCGCTTCATCTCCTCTTCGATCCGCGGAAAGTCCTCCGGCGTGATTCGATGCGTCAGTTCCACGTCGTAGTAAAATCCATTCTCCACCGGCGGCCCCGCCGCAAATTGCGCGTCCGGCCAGAGTTTGGCGATGGCCGTGGCCAGCACATGGGCGCAGGAATGCCGGATCCGCTCCAGCTCCGTCATTTTCTGCCGATCATCGAGTGTCTTGCGTTCGTTCTCCATAACTATTTGTCATCGCCCAGCGGCAATTCCTTGCTTTCACCATTCCACGAAACCATCACGCGATCCGGCTCGATCCCCGTGATGAGCACCCCGTGAATCGTGTCGCCGGCTTCCACCGTCCTTCCGTTCACCAATGCGTGAGGGCTGGTCTTATTATAGAAAATCGCTTTCACAGTCAATTCAATCGGCCACGACGGCTTGGTAATTACGGGCGGCGCCGCGGGAGCGACCGCAACGGATGTCGTAAAGCGGGTGATTAAAGGCCTCACGATGTTTCGCGCTATAAAACAGAAACCGCGGTTTGGGCGTAATGGTAAATGGCGGTTCCTTCAGTCCGTAAAACTCCAAATACACGTCTGCTGCATAACGTATTTCGGGCCAAACCGAAAGGAAATTTGGCTTCTTTTAAGGTTGGCTTGAGACGCGAAAATACTGCGCCGGGTTGGATGTTCCGATGACATACGGCGAAGGTTGGTTGATGGGCGACACATCCAGCGACGTACCTGCCACGAAACTCGCCTGTTGCAGGTAGCCGTTGGTCCAGGCGATGGAAACCTTGCCTCCGGAGGCCGACAACGTTGCTTCCGTTACAGACCTGCGCACGGGCCGTCCCATCCAGTTTATCGACATAGGCGTGCTGATAATCAGGACACAAGACTGGTCCGATGTGAAAGAATTCGGCGACAAAGTATTTAAAGTAACCCTGACAGGCACCGAGTAAGTATTGGAATATCGTCATCCCCGACAGCGTGACGCCGATAGTCACGAAGCGTTCTTTAATTGCGATAGCCTGACGAACATCACGATCCTGAACAAACTCTACAGCCTCGCTCCGTCATGAACATTGCCCTCAACGCATTTTTTTACACGGAGTCGTTGCAGGCGATTTTAGTGGGTCCTCAAAGGCTTCTGCAAGCTTCTTCATATATTCGTTTGGGCCAAGCTTGTGGGCTTGTGACAATGCTTCAATGGCATTTGTAGTCAACCGACATTCTCCATTTTCTATTCTTCGGAGTTGCTTCTCGCTAATTCCCGAAATGTCGCTTGGCCTTAGTCCTGCCATTTCACGGACTTTTTGCACCGCCTTACCGTAGCGCTTGTTGAATTCTTCACTCCTTTGGAAAGCTTTGAGCGCTGCCGCCGGATTTATTAATTGCTGCAACTGGACCCAGCCCAGATGAAGGTCAAGGGCGGGCCAGTAAATGAAAGACCCATCGTCATCAATTTTAAATTCCTGTATCTTGGACGAAACTGCGTTTCCAAGATTCGGAATATCTGCGATAGGAACATCCAAGCGGTCGAAGTCAAGAGAAACCACATGTAAAATCCCATCCTCGATTTTGGCATCGAGAATGCGCTCTTTCCTGTCGTCGGCCTCAAATGCAGAGGTTAGGCGCTTTAGAAGAGATTGAACGAAAGCCACATAACGCGCTTTGCGAGATCCAAATTCAGTGTCGATTACACAAAATCGCTGAGGTGTTCGTATCTGTAGATCGACGATCCGTGAAACCAACCGATCTGTCGAAAACCCAGGGTTGAAGATAAGCAATCTTGTGTCATCTGTTGCTTTTTCGCGAAACATCTCAACGAATGTGTCGTCCAGATCTTTGGAGAATGACACGAAGACACGTCGAGGTGCTTGCTTGTTTCTCTGCCAGGATCCTGAAACGAGCGTTTTTTGACTTAACGTCCGCCAGCGATGCTTCGTTAAGCTGGAAGAAATCTCGCCATAAGGAATATATTCAATGTCAGTATTCATGACTGATTAACTTTTTGTTCCCATTCTCTTAAAATTTCCACACGATGCCTTTCGACCATTTCCACCAAACTTTTCCGGTCCTTCGCCGAAATGGAGGACCTCTCGCTCTTGCGCCATTTTATTTCGAACATATTCGCGGGGCGTTCCAGGAATTTGACGCGAATCTCCCATTCCCCTTTCCGTTTCGCGTGAAAATGCGGCGGTTCGTGGTCGTTTGGCCAAAACCAAAGGTCCACGCCGAGGATCGAAAAGCATTTGAGCTTTGCCATTCTGCACAAATCAAGATGCCTGCAAGTCGGACATTTCTCAAGCACTAGTTTCTAAAAAATGTCCCAAAGCGAAGGGAGATGCCACTCATTGTTTTTGCCATCCTTCGAGTAACCTCACCCGGATGAGAGCCGTTTACGTTTTTTGGCCGTATAAGGTCGTGGCGTTTGAGGCCAAAGCCGGCAAAATGCCCGGCTTTGGACCCGAAGTTTTTTTCGGACGAGGATATCGCCGCTATCGTGGCGTGCCTGAAAGAAATGGCACTGGAGAAATCCCAACCGGATTAAAACGGCGCGCAAGCCTTGATCAGACGGATTTCGTCCGCTGTCAAGGCAGGGTCCATCTTTCGACCCGAAACAAATCGTCGGACTTGTCGCCGGCCCAGGGTCCGGGCATGCTCGTGAAGCCGGGAACATTGGCTCCGTGCCATTTCAACAACTCCCCATGACCGTCGGCGAAGGAAAAGGTGCAGGTGTTGCCGTGACGGGAAGCCGGGGGATTCCACCACATCGGCGGCTGGTTGGCGAGGGTGTAGCTCCATGTGTAAAGCCCAAAACAGCCGTCGCCGCATTCGTACTCGTTCTCATCCACAAAGACGACCATTCCCGCGGCGCCCGGCTTGATGATCCGACTGTATTTGACAATAGGCGCCTGGTTGTTCAAACCGGCACTGTCAACGTTTTGCCCCGAGCCTCCGCTTCCGTTCATGGCGTAATTGATCGAACAGCTTCGCGTTTGCGGCGCAGTCACAGGCGGCAAGGTGACGGACCGGATCAACAGCGTGTCGGACGGGCAGACATAAATTTTGGGGGATTTATTGTAGTTCCAGAGCAGGCCAAGCTGAATATTGGCCGTCGTGGTGTCGGATTGCGCGTCTCCGCTGATCCATGAATTGGTGGTCGTATCAAAGGCCGCCTCGCTTTCGTTGGGCGGGAGATTATCGCTGTTGTCTCCGCAGTACATCTGGTAGCAGAGTTGCAATTGCTTCATGTTGCTGAGGCATTGCGTAAGGTGCGCCTGCTCCTTGGATCTGGCCAGGGCCGGCAGCAGCATGGCCGCCAGGATGGCAATGATGGCGATTACCACCAGTAGCTCAATGAGCGTAAAACCACCGCCAGCCACGCCCCGAGAGCGGCGGGCAAAACGTGGTGAAGTCGCATTCAAGATCGGCGAAAACTTTTTCATGATCTAGTTGTTGATTACGCGGTAGAATTCCTGGGTGTTGCTAGTCGGTATCGTATAGGGCGAAACGGCATTCGTCAACGTGTTAAAAGGCCCGCTTAGATTGGTCGCGCCTTGAAGGATGCCCGCATTCCAACTCAGTTGCACGTTTCCAGAGGCGGCGTTGGCGATGATGAGCGAGGGCTGAAATACGAGGTTTCCGATCTCATAGTCCTGATGCACCTGGCTCGGGGTCAAGGCATAGTTATAAAGCGCGACCTCGTCCATGACCCCCATGAATTGCAGGTTGAAGCTGGGGGAGGTCGAGGCCGACGTCCGCGAGCCGATGCTGACCAGGAGAGCCCCCGGCAATCCCACCACATCGCCTGTCGTGGACAAGACCCCCAAACCCGAGGCGATACCGGTGGAATCAGCGACGTCCGCTCCGTTCACATAAAGACGCACCGCGCCGTTGGATTCGTCGCAGACTCCGACCACGTGATACCACTGGTCAGCGGCAGGAACGACGGTCGAAGTCGGGCCATGCACACCGCCGGAGGCGTCGCGGACAAAGAATCGAAAGCCGTTATAAACGTCCAAATCGAACTGCTCGCCGCCATTGCCGTAGCCTTTGGCAACCAACCCGGCGCCCAGCGTTTGGACGGCGCTGTTGGTGGTTTTGGCCCAGGCCTCCACAGAAAATTCCGCGTTGCCGCCCGCCGCCTTGGAAAAGTCGATGTTTGCCACTCCATCGCCGGAATTGTCGATTTCGCCGGCATAACTATTGGACGCGTCCAGCAGGCCAAATTGCGCGGCGGTGTCCGGCTCAAGCAATGGGTTGAACCCAGGAACGCCTAGCAGGACATTGGTGTAAGCGGCGTTGTGGCCATTGCCGGATTGATCGACAGCGACGGTGGGTCCATTGGTTTCATTGAGGCGCCAATAGGCCAGCGGGTTGTTGCTCAAGACTGTTTGCGTGTAAAGGTTGGTGGAAGGAGCGAGTCCGATCAAAGTGGCGTCGCTGCTGGATTGGGAAGTGCCGCCATTATAGGAATTGCTCACCGTGCAGGTGTAGGAATTGGAGTCAAGTTGCGTGATCAGGGTGTAGGAGGCATTGGTAGCATCGTCGATGGCCACACCATCCTCGAACCACTGATAGGAGAACGGTAGCGTGCCCACAGCCGAAACGGTATAAGTCTCAATCGCTCCCTCAAACGTCGTCAGGCTGGCCGGTAACAAAGGATTGACCGTCAGACCGGAAACGACGGTGACAACCACGGTGCTGGAATTGGTGGAACCGAAGCTATTGGACGCGTTTAAGTAGTAACTGCCGCCGCTTGCGATGTTACTGATTATCAGGGCGGAATTCGTTTGCCCCGGCACCGCCACGTTGTTGGTGCCATACCATTGGAAAGCCAGCGGAGAAGCGCCCGCCACCCCCAGAGGAACGGTTAGCGTGCCGTCTTGATCCACGTTCGTGGCCGCCACCGGCTGCTGGGTGATCATGGGAGCAATGGCAAGGCCGTATTTTGTTCCAAGATAAAGCTCGAGGGTGGCGACATCATTGGAGTCCGCCGCCGATCCGATTACGATAAGTTCGGCGATGTCGCCATTAAGACGGTTAATGCCATCATCGCGTGTGCCGATGGTCAATGGAGTTCCCTGGTCCACGATGGTGGTGGAAATCGTGCCGGTCCCGTTGAAATCGCCATCCAGCCGATGATTGACGGTGGTTCCTTGCATGACAACATCCATGACATGTGGAACGCCAGCGGAGGGCACAGTAATACCGTTGACGGAGCCGTTGACAGTGCCATTTCCACGATAAAGCGCAACTGCGGTGTTCCTTGAATAATAGTCGAACGGCGCCGGTTCGTTGTTCATGGCCTTGGAAACAATGTCTCCATTAGTGGACCCAACCAGGCCGTTGAAGTTGACCACGGCAAAGATGGACAGATCGCCGGTAATCGCCAGGCTGGGGGATGAACCGGCGCTCATATACGTTTCATTGGTCGCGGTAAAGCGGATGACCGGCCACCCGTTGATGGCGTTGGTAATGAGCAACGGTTCGTAAGTCGTCCCGGAGGACTGGCTCAGGTTATTCCCATTCCCCGAAAGGTCATTCCATGTGTTCACTGTATTCGTCCCCGAGTCCACGGTGACGCCGGCGTCAGCCTCGATCCACAGAGCGGTGGAGGCGGGATAGACTCCAATCGAAGTGGAAGCGCTCACGATCGTGTTTGTGAAGAGATCCATCACGTTTGAAACCGTCAGCGAATACGTCGTGCCGGAATTCAAAGGCGACGTAGTCAAGATAACCTTGTTGGGAGCATCGCCCATCACGGCGGAAAGAATGGTGCCCCCAGGACTCAGCGAATAATTGTTGATATCGGTTGCCGTGGAGGGAAGCACTGCCTCGGAAAACACCACGAAGATTTCGGTTGGATTCCAAATCGCCGTGCCCGCTGAGGCGACGACCGGAGCCACGTCACTCACCGTCACTGTGGCCGGACTGCTGGCAATGGGAGAGCTTCCGGGAGCGGAAACCAGGACGTCAAAGGAGTCGCCGTTGTCATCCGGCGAAAGGATGCCGCTGGTATAGGAGGCATTGGTGGCGTTGAGGATATTCGTTGGGGTGGGATCGTTTACGGTGGCCTCCCGCCATTGATATATCAAATGCGCGCTGCCCTGATTGCCGGCGACCGAAAATGTCACAGGCACGCCTTCGTTTGTGGAAATGTTTTGGGGCTGCTGGGTAATGTTAAGCTGGAAATACTTGGCGCCCAAATAATTATCAATGTTGGTGCGGTCGATGGCCGACAGTGCGTTGCTGAAGAGCATGATTTCGGCCATGGAGCCGTTAAGCACATTCACGAAATCCTGGCGCGCGCCAATATACAAGGGATTGCCGCCGTCGGTGGTATTGGTGTTCAACGTGCCGCTGGCTGCGGCATTGCCATCAAGGTAATGGGTGACACTGGTTCCTGCCATGGTGACGGCGAACACATGCGGCACGCCAATGGAGGGCAACGCTGCGGTGACGATCGCATGCCCGGTGCCGTTTCCACGGAGGAGAGCCGTGTAATTCGCCGCGTTCCAAACATAATAATCGTAAGGCGCAGGGATGTTCCCTGTGCTCCCCGCCGTTTTGCCGATAAATTCCTGGCCGGCCGATTGGCTGCTCACAGTTCCCACCACATAAATCGACATATCACCGGTAATTGCCAGGCTGGCCGTGGACGGAGCCTGGAGGTAGTTGGTATTGGCGGCGTTGAAGGAAAGCTCCGGCTCGCCATTCAACTGCCCTGGCTGGGGAGTCGGCCTTGCCAGCGGTCCGCCGGCGTATTGGACTGCGTTGTTGGCATTGGCGGTTTGATCCAGCCATTGCACGATATTGCCGTTAATATCAGTTACCACGCCCGAATCCGCCCTCAGCCAAAGTGACATCCCCGCCGGCAAAACCAAAACGTTCGTAGTCACAATGGTGTTGGCGAACAAGTCCTGCACGTTTTGAATCGTGAGAAAATAAGTGGTGTTTGTAGTCAAAGCCGCCGCGGACGTAAGAATGACTTGATTGGATAGGCTCCCCGCCACCACCGATACGGGCGCGACGCCATTCAACGAATAGTTGGCGGGGTTCAGTGCGCTCGTGTTGCTGACAGCTTCAGAATAAACCACCACGATATTCGTCGCATTGGTCGCCGATATGCCCGCGGAAAAAACTGCCGGCGGCAGGGTCGCCGGCACCACCGTCAAAATCGCCGCCGAGCTATTCGTCGCGCCGACCGGAGTCGTGGCTGTTACGGTGTAGCTCGCGTTGTCGGCCGCCAGGGTGAGTTTCGGCGTCGTGTAAACTGAACTGGTCGCCCCGGCAATCGCCACGCCGTTGCTTTTCCACTGATAACTGATCGGCGGTATGCCCACTGCGTTGACCCAAAATGTAGCCGTCTGCCCATTGGTGGCAGTCGCGTTGCCCGGTTCTTCGGTAATGCCCAGGTGCGTGATGGTAATGTTGTACTTCGCCCCCAGATAATTATTCACCGCCAGCAGATCGGCGCCTGTGACGTTCCCGCGAAGGATCATCACCTCCGCCATATTACCCGAGAACTGCAAGCCCTTGTCGGTGCCATTGCCGCTGTCAGACCGAACCCCCAGCATGATGGGCGTTCCGCTGTCCACCGGGCCCATCGGAAAAACGGTCGCGCCATTGAGGCCGCCATTAAGATACCACGCGAAGTTTGTCCCTTGTGTCACAGAAGCTGTCACAATGTAATATTGGCCGGTCACAAAGGCCCCAGTGGAGGCAAAAACCCCAAGGCCCGCGCCTCCGCTTCCATTTCCCCAGGTCATGGACGATTTTAGGGCCGCGGTAAATTGATAGTCGAACGGCGCTGGCAGGTTATTCGTGACCGTGTTGGAAAGACCTCCCGTCTTGCTGATCGGATCGCCTGCCGCGCTGACGGCCGTGTCCAGGACAACGCAAATCGTCACGTCTCCATTGATCGCCAGATTCGGATCGTTGGGAACCTTCAACAATTCAGTCCCGTTGAAATTGATCACCGGCAATCCGTTGATCGCCCCCGGCGAGAGCGTCGGCGCGGCGGTGTATTGGTTGACTGTGGCGGTCACAGCGTTGTGTCCGTAACTGGATTGGTCCAACCAGTTAGTGACATTGACCCCCGTCGAGTCCGTCACGATTCCCGCGTTGGCCTGCAGCCACAGAATCAACTCCGGTTGGACGGCTGCCGTGCTGTTATTCGTAATCGGTTGGGTCAAAGCCAGGTCATAGACGCCCGACGCTACCACCGAGTAGTTTTGATTGGTCAACGGCGAGGTATGCAGGATGACGCGGTCATTGAATTCGCCCATGACCACGCTTGAAATCGTTGGTGAGGCGCCGATGCTCGTGATGGAATAGTTGGCCAGGTTCGTCGCGGAAGCGGGATCCACCGATTCGGAAAAATAAACCGTCACCTGGTTGCTGCCATAATTCTCCGAGGCCGACTGCACCGTGGGCGGCACGCTATTGTCAACGAAACGAACTTTGCCCAGGCCAACCGTGCCCGTGATTCCGGTCGCCGTGTAGTTGCTGACAATGTTGATACGGACATACCGAGCCGAAAACCCCATATTGCTCGAAATGGTTTGGGCAATGGCGCCGACGGCGCCGGGCGACTGGACAAAATACTGCGCTCCCGCGAAGTTAGTTGTGAACTCCACGCCATCGGTGCTGTAGGAAATATAGGCATACTTGACACAATTCACCAAATTAGCCGCCGTAGCCTGGTTAAAATTCCAAACCTTCATCGCGTCCACTTCGTGAACCGCTCCCAGGTCGAACGTGACGAAATTGGTGGAAGGCGGCGCGGCGACATCGAGCCATTGCGACCCCTGCGGATCGATCGTCAGCATGTCCCCAAACAACCCATTGTTATTGACGAGATCGACCGCCGGACGCCGGTCCGGATTCCCGTTCAAACTACTGTATTGGGCCGAAACAGCATAGATCGTCACCCCTTGAATTTGGGCCGCGTAAGTCCGTCCAGAAATGAGAATCGACGCCAGAGCTAGAAACGCAAGAATTCGGTTTTTGATTTGCGAGATATTCATGTTAGTGGTGTTCAACTGTTTAAAGCTATTTTTTGAGGGGCTCGCGCACAAAAGCAGCCTGCGCCGCGGTTGATCGCCTTCTTTGACATGGGACATTCTGTGCCGCCATAATGACAGGCGGGCGTCATTTTGTCACGTCCTCAAATGGGGGTAGTGCTTACGGCAACTTTCGCGCAACAAAAGATGTAAAAATCCTTCCGCCGAAATAGTCAATACTACTATTATTGCTTGGCCAAAACGCCGCGCACAAGAGTGTTATCCCCATCGTTGGGCGCGGGCGTCAGGCCCTCTGTCGCGCAAAGCAAATTGTAGACGTCAACGTTGGGCGCGGGCGGCAAGGTCACCCCGTGCCGAAAGGCAGGCCCATAAGCAATAAATGTCGCCCCCATCGATTCCAATTCAGGATCGAAACCGTGGGTCGCGCTTTCAAATCTCCTGGTCGGATCAAGCGGTTGCCTACTGATATACCAGCCTTCGTCGGCGACCAAAACCACGGGCGGGATGCGAGGATTCCCAGTGTAATGAAACCGCGCCGGCATGTTTTCGCGGCGATAAACCTTGAAATGTTGTTCCTTGCCCGCGAACCGCGCATACAGCGCGTCCACGTTGCCATCCAGGGGGCGCAGACCCGCGATTGCTCCCGTCGCGTCCACCCGCACGGATTTCAAATCCACATAATCGCTCAAAACAATAATGCGGTTCGTGCCCAAATCAGTCATCCCGTGGTCAGAAACGATCACGACATTGGCAACGTTGTCCAACCGCAACCGATGCAGCCCATCCATTAACCGGCCAATCGCCGTGTCCAACTGTGCGACCGCTTGTTTCACCTGTGGCGATTCCACCCCGTGATGATGCGATTCAGTGTCCACCTCGTGAAAATACAAAGTTAGAAAGCTGGGTCGTTGGTTGGTTTGCGCCAGCCAGGCCAGTCCGGTGTCAACGCAACCCTCGGGAGTAACCTTTGCGTCAAAGGGTTCCCATTTCGTCGGACGCACACCGTCAATCTCCGCCTCCGAACCGGGCCAGAACATGCAATCCGCGACGCGGCCTTGTTTGATCGCCGTCACCCAAATCGGTTCGCCACCCCACCAGCGTCCGTCCCGAGGCCCCGGATTATTGGCGATATTAAACTCGGCTTTGAAATTCGGATCATACATCCGGTTGTTGACAATGCCATGATGTTCGGGCCACAGCCCGGTGACAATCGTGTAGTGGTTTGGGAACGTCAGCGACGGAAAGGCGGAAATCAAACGCTCCGCGTGGACTCCCTCGGCGGCAAGCTGGTTGAGATGCGGCGTTTGGGCCTTGAACTTTTGCAGATAGTCCCAGCGAAAACCGTCGAGGGAAACCAGAATTAAAATCCGGTCACGCGGAGCGACGGCGCTGACCTTTTTCCGGGTCGCGCAAGCCGTAAGCAGGACCAGGCATAAACAGACCAGCCAATTGCGAAAGCCAATTCTCATAAATCCCCTTGTATCATGCCGGATGAGAAGGGAACGACAAGATTTAGCCGCACTGGGGAAAAAAGCTGGAAAAACCGGCTACATCCATTTTGCCTTCCGCCAAAAAGCTGCTGCGGCGATGTTTGGCTCTGTTAACGCGCTTCGGTGGGAAAGTCCGCTGCATCGCTTCAATGCTTGCAACCCTGGTGGCACTCCGCAAGGAGCGCGACACGAAGGCAGAGTTGAACCGCCGCAGCCCCCCACCCCCGTTGACTCATGGATAAAAGACACCGGCGGTTCTGAGTAAGCCGGTCACTTTGAACTCATGGTTGGCTTCCTCATGGTAATATAAGTTTTGAGTGTATGATTGCAAGTTAAACGAGCAGGGGGCGTCGCGACTTTTTCACCGAAAAAACGGCGATTTCGGAAGAGCAGAAAGCTTCACGAAATGCGGATTTATTAATTTTATTATCGCATGGGAGAGGTGCCGATTGATCGTTGGAAAGCCTTCGGTATTGACGATTTTTAGATTGCGAACAAAAGGGCGCAAAAATTTATCCAGGGACAGGAACGTGAAGCTGCGGTTATCTGCGAGGCAAAGCTCATGCGATACGCCGCGCGACTTGCCTTGGTGGAACGTCTAAACGATTACCAGTTTGATTTGATGCCGCCGGCGTTGGGCGGAGTACGCAGTTGAGCAGGGCTTGGATCGTTCGGATTCTGAATGATTACCATTTGCGCGACCGTTATGCGGTGGCACGACATTTTCGACAACTTCACAAACTTAAGCCCGAACTCCGAAATAGGAAAAGGGTCGCTTTGAGAAAAGGGTTGTGGGCATAGGGATTGATGCTTAAACAACCCCAGGGATCGAATTCGAAGTCTTGCGCACGTATCCGATTTGCGTGACGCTTGCCCCAACTCATCCCTTTGCCCAATTAAGATCCATACCGCTGGAAAAACTCGCAAATGAACCCATTGTGGGGTATTCCCACAAGGATTACCCGGAATACTACCCCTTCATTGAACGCCCCTTTCTTCCCCTCGGCGTGAAACCGCGGATCGCGGTGGAATGTGACAGCGCCAGCTCACTGATCACAGCCCTGGAAACGGGACGCGGTGTGGCGCTGTCCATTTTAGTATTCAAAATCGTGAGTGGAAAGCGACTGGCCTTCCGTCCGATAGCCGGGGTCAAAGATGCGATTCCCGTCGGCATCGCTCGTGCCATAAATGGAGACGTCACGCCTGCTGGCGAAAAGTTTTGCGAATTCTTGCGAAAGATATCAAAGGGAAGATGAAGCGACTTGGCCATTGATCGGATGTCCCGGTTCTCGAAAATTAGACTCTCGCGTACACCAGTTCCCCGGACGGCTACGCCCACCATTCCTTTGGTTAATACATTTGAGCCTCAACTGATGCGGGGCGTCTTAGCTTCATTCTTTTCATTCGTGTGAGCAGCGTTGTCGGTTTCAGTCCCAAGAGTTCTGCCGCGCCATGAGCCCCCTTAATCTTCCAGTTGGATTTTTGGAGAGCGGCGAGATGGTTCTCATAGTCGCGTTGCTTCATCTCAGACTCGGTGAGAATCCGCAGTTCGGCGTTATCCGAGTGTGGCACGAATCGAGGCGTGGTGGGTAAGGCATCCGTTGCAGGAAAGTCGAAGTCTAGGGGGCCGCCGCGCGAGATGATCACGGCGCGCTCGATCACGTTCCGCAACTCCCGAATGTTTCCAGGCCAATCGTAGTTCTGGAGCTTGACGATGCCTGCCTTTGTCAACCGTGGTTTTGGACAGCGCAATTCTTTGACCGAAAGTTCAATGAAATGGTTCGCCAAGAGAGGAATATCATCTGCTCGCTCTCTCAACGAGGGCACTTGGATCGGAAATACATTGAGCCGGTAATAAAGGTCTTCGCGGAAACGGCCCGCTTTCACTTCCTTCTTCAAGTCGCGATTAGTCGCGCCCACAATGCGGACATCCGCCGAGCGTGTGCGGTCTTCACCGACCCGCTCGTAGCGCTTGTCCTGCAACACTCGCAGCAGTTTGCCTTGTAATTCCAAAGGAACTTCCGCGATTTCGTCGAGGAAGATCGTCCCGCTCTCCGCCGTTTCAAAACGTCCGGCGCGGTCTTTAATCGCTCCGGTAAACGCGCCGCGAGCGTGACCGAAGAATTCGCTCTCAAACAATTCTTTTGGGATGGAGGCGCAATTGACGCGGATGAGCGGTTTATCTTTGCGCCGGCTACGATGGTGGATTTCACGCGCCACCAATTCTTTGCCCGTGCCGGTTTCACCAAGAATGAGGACCGAGGCTTCGGTCGGCGCAACCAGGTCAATCTGGCTGATGATGTGCCGCAAAGGCGCGCTCTGGCCAATGAGTTCGCCAAAGGCCCGAGCCTCCACAACCTCCTCCTCCAGATACGCGTTCTGCATTTCCAATTGCCCTTTGAGCCGTTGTATTTCCTCGAAAGCGCGCGCATTGGCGACGGCGCTTCCAATGTGATCGGCAAAAATCTGCCTCCATGTGCGCGCTTCCTCCGGCATATTCATGCGGGCGAAGGCAACGACCACGCCCAGGATTTCACCCTTAAATGCGATCGCCGTCCCGGCAAATCCACGGATTTGCTCCCGTTGCAACCAGTCCAACCCGGAGAATTCACCTGGCTCTTTGTCTAAATCCCTGAGGATAGTCTGCTGCCCGGTCACCGCAATTTTTCCGATCGCGCCGACTCCCAACGGTATTCGCAACTGGGAATTACGAACAAATACTTTGTCATCTTCAATTCCAGACGGGGAATTGCTTCCGCCGGCGACCAGGTGCAGCAAGCGGCTTTCCGAATTTTGTCTCGAACAAACTTCCTCGGCCTCAATGAGCCAAACTTCCACCCGCGCATTGCCGGGACGCGCCAAGGCAACCCGAATGAATTTTTCCATCAGGCTTTCCAATGACCGCTCCTGCGCAATATCCAGAAGCAAATCCGCCGCAAACTTGGCGTCAAAGGTTTGCTCGAACTGGCTGTCAGTCAGTGTCGTCATCAGCCAATAGGATAGCTCAACGGGATCGGATTTACAACCGTGAAGGCACGGATAACCGAACGTCCAATATTCAGACCCATGCCAGACCTATCGCGAATATATATAATATGTTTATATGCAATGGCTTAAGAAGTTAGTTTTTGTGGCATAGACTATGCGATGAAGGGAGAGATCGAGCGACTATGAATGCAAGAAGAATTAACATTAGGACAAAGGATGGTGTCGCGCCTTGTCGATTTTTTGCTCCGCCGCGACAAGGAGCGATGCCTGCGGTTATTTTTTACATGGATGGAATCGGCATCCGCCCTGCGCTGGGCGACATGGCGGCGAGACTTGCATCGCATGGGAATTACGTTCTTCTGCCCAATCTTTACTATCGTTCGGATCCAACCAAGCCGTTTGATGCGGCAAACGCCTTCGTCGAGGGGCCAGAACGAAATCGGCTAATGGCGCTCATTAATTCTCTCAGCAACAAGTTGATGCGGCGTCCGAGCGGCGCAGGAATCAGGCAACGGGTAACCGGCGCAAATAAATCTTTCCAAACATGAATCCAACCAAAGACGAAAGCACAAAGACTCCTCGCAACAACCATGATTCACTTCCCCCCTTGGCCGAGGCGTCTATCAGTTCTCGGAGCGTCCAATCCAAGTTCGAGAAGCAAGCCTCCGGCGGCGAAGAACCTCCGGCCGGTCCCAAAAGACTGCGCCTGTTTCTGACGTGCGCCGTGGCGCTGATTTTGGCGCTGGCAGCGGGCGCGTATTATTATTGGTGCCTGGCTCCTTACGAATCCACCGACGACGCCACCATCGATGGGCATGTCACTGCCGTTGCGCCTCAGATTTCCGGTCGGGTGACACGGGTGCTGGTTCAGGACAATCAGGAAGTGAAGCAAGGCGACTTGTTGCTGGAAATCGATCCAAAGGGTTACGAAACGAAACTGTCCCAGGCAAAGGCAAATCTCACCTCGGCGCGCAGCCAGCTTGCCCAAGCGAGGGCACAGGCCGCTGTGGATCAAGCCAAAGTGGAGCAGGAACGGGCCAGTCTCGCCGTAGCCCAGGCGCAGGCCGGTTATGCCGAGGGAGATTGGAAACGGTATCAATCTATTGGCAAGACCGGTGTTTCACAGAGTCAAATCGATCTCGCGGAAACCCAGGCCCATTCGTCGGCTGCTCAAGTGGATGTGGCTCGAAGCAAAATAACGGCAGCCGAGGCGCAAGCCGCTCTGAGCCAAGCCAGCATCGACACCGCTGCGGCGAATGTGGAACAAACCCAGGCGGCAGTGAGTCAGGCCGAACTGGAACTTTCCTACACGAAAGTCTCCGCCCCGGAAAGCGGCCATGTTACTCACCGCACGGTGGAACCGGGGGCCTACGCGCAAACCGGGCAAGCATTGCTGGCGATAGTTCCGCACGCTGTTTGGGTCGTCGCCAATTTCAAGGAGACCCAATTGACCCACATGCGCGCCGGGCAGCCCGTGACAATCAAGATGGATGCCTACCCAGGGAACAAATTTACGGGGCATGTTGATAGTATCCAGACCGGGAGCGGCGCGCGGTTCAGCCTCTTTCCGCCGGAAAACGCCACCGGCAATTACATTAAGGTCTTGCAACGTGTGCCAGTAAAAATCGTTTTCGACGAGTCCAGCTTGTTGGATTCAAATTTGGTTCTTGGGCCGGGAATGTCCGTCGAACCGAAAGTGCGAGTCAAATAGCTTCAACGCGTTCGCGCCTGGCAACTGAGACTTGTGAACAACGAACCTCCCATCAAGGTGAACCCGTGGTTGATCGCGGTGGCGGTCATCCTTCCAACCTTTATGGAGGTGCTTGATACGACTATTGTGAGCGTGTCGTTGCCGCACATCGCAGGAAGCCTATCGGCTTCCACCTCCGAGGCGACGTGGGTGCAGACCAGTTACCTGATTTCCAACGCAATTATTTTGCCGGCCAGCGGCTGGTTTTCATCCTTCTTTGGCCGAAAACGGTTTTTCATGACCTGCGCCACGATCTTCACACTTGCTTCTTTTTTGTGCGGCATCGCTCCCACGCTCGCCATATTGATTATCGCGCGAGTGTTGCAAGGCGCGGGCGGCGGGGCGTTGCAGCCTCTCTCGCAGGCCATTTTGCTGGAAAGTTTTCCGCCAGCCAAGCGCGGCCAGGCGATGGCCGTGTGGGGATTGGGCGTGGTCGCCGCGCCGGTGCTAGGACCTTTGCTCGGCGGATGGATCACTGACAATTATTCCTGGCGCTGGTTATTTTACATCAATCTCCCGGTGGGTTTTGTCGCGTTGGCTTTGATCCAGCGCTTTATCTTTGACCCGGACTATGTGCGTAATTCCAAACCCGGACGGATTGACGCCATAGGCTTTGGGTTGCTCGCGCTTTGGCTTGGGACAATGCAAACCATCTTCGACAAAGGGCAGGACGACGACTGGTTCTCGGCCAGATGGATTTGCTGGTTCACATTTGTTTCGGCAGTGTCATTTGTGGCGTTTTTGATTCGCGAATTATGCACGTCCCACCCGATTGTCAACCTTCGTGTCTTCAAAAACCGCAATTTTGCCGTGGGAACGATTTTGGCAACATTGTTTGGCGTCATTTCTTTTAGTCCGCTGACGCTGCTTCCGCTCTTTTTGCAGAACGTGCTTGGCTACACGGCCATCCAAAGTGGGTTCGCCCAAAGCCCGCGCGGCATCGGCGCATTGCTTGCGTTGCCGACCGTCGGACTTCTCTCCCGCAAGATTGACAGCCGCAAATTGATGATCGCCGGAATTCTTTTGTGCGCGGCTGCCTCGCTGATGATGAGCGACATTGATCTTGAGGTTGCCGAGAGCAGTTTTGCCCTCGCGAATTTAGTCCAGGGCATCGGCTTGGCTCTGGCATTTGTGCCGCTGGCGACAACCACCATGGGACTGCTCCGAAATGACCAGATGGGCAATGCGACCGGCCTCTTCAACTTGATGCGCAACCTCGGAGGCGGAGTCGGCATTTCTCTTGTCACCACGATGATCGCTCGCGGCTCGGCGGCACACCAGGCGGCTCTCGTGACCCACCTGACTCCTTATGATTCGACCTTTCAATCCACACTCCAAAATATGCAGGCCGCCCTCGCGCCCCAGGTCGGGACGGCACAGGCACAATCCATGGCCGCCGGTTCGATTTACGCCTCGCTGCTTCAGCAATCCACCTTGCTGGCGTACGTGGATGATTTCCGCTGGCTGGCGCTCTTATCCTTTGTTGCCGTCCCTGTCGTCCTGTTCATGAAACGCGCTTCTACAAAGGGAACGGTTTCTGTCCATTAAAGCGCCATGAATCGTAAGAATCTAAAAGGAATAGCAACCGTCGTCCTTGGCTTGCTCACGCTCTCCGGATGCACCGTGGGACCAAACTACCACCGGCCAAACGCCAGCGTGCCACCGCATTGGGGCGAACCCATGGCTGGGGGGAAAACAAACAGTTCCACCGCCAGTACCGCCGGGTGGTGGAAAAACTTCAACGACGCGGAACTCAAATCGGTGATTGAACGCGCTGTCCAGTCAAACCTTGATTTGAAAATCGCCGCTGCGCGTGTGCGCGAGGCGCGGGCGGAATATCAGGTGGCCTCGGCCGACCTTTGGCCCACGGTCGGCACCTCCGCGTCCTACCAGCGGCAGCGGCAGAGCAAGAACCAGCCGATCATCGGCGCGTTTGAGTTGCCGGCAAACGTCCCCTTTGAAAACAACATCTACCAGGCGGGCTTCGACGCCTCGTGGGAAGTTGACGTATTCGGCGGGACTCGCCGCGCCACGGAAGCGGCCCGGGCCGAAGTTGCCGCCGCTGAATTTGGCCGCCGCGACACATTGGTGACGTTGCTGGCTGAGGTGGCTCGCAATTATGTTGAGGCCCGGAGCTATCAGCGACGTCTTGCGATTGCCCAGCAAAACATTAAAGCCCAAGAGGAATCCCTGGCTGTCACGCAAAAGCGTTTCACAAGCGGAGTCGTGCCCGATCTCGACGTGCAACAAGCCGCGACATTGGTCGCGACGACACATGCTGAAATTCCTTCCCTGGAAATTGGGTTACAAATCTCCATCCATCGACTCGGAGTCTTGCTAGGCCAGCCACCCGAAGCGTTAATAGACGAGTTGTCAAGAGTAGCGCCTATTCCAAACGCCCCGCCAGAAGTGCCGGTTGGTCTGCCCTCGGAATTGTTGCTGCGCCGTCCTGACGTTCAGGAAGCCGAACGGCAATTGGCCGCCGCGACCGCACGAATCGGCGTCGCCACTTCTGATCTCTTTCCAAAATTCTCTCTTACGGGCATGACAGGATTCCAAAGCGTCAGCGCCAGCGACTGGTTCGCTGGCGCAAGCAAGTTCTGGTCAGTAGGTCCGACGGTGCAATGGAGGATTTTTGACGCCGGTCGCATCCGGGCCAACATCAAAGTCCAAGACGCGCGGCAGGAACAGGCCCTCGCCCATTACGAGAAAACAGTCTTGGAGTCTTTTGAAGATGTCGAAAACGCGCTGGTGGGATATGCCAAGGAACAAACGCGCCTTCGGTCGTTGGAAGATGCGGAGAAGTCCAGCCAGGCATCTTTGCACGTTGCCAACCAACTTTACGCGAACGGACTCGCCAATTTCATCAACGTGCTCGATGCCGAACGCTCGATGTACCAAACCCAGGATCAGCTCGTTCAAAGCGAACGTGCAGTTGCCATAAACCTCATCTCCCTCTACAAAGCTCTTGGTGGCGGGTGGGAAACAATTCCCACACTGGCGAATGCACGCGCTGATTAAACGTGGCTCGACAGCTTTTTTGTGTCGGGCTGCTCTTGCTGATGAATTTAGAAGCTCATCGCCTGATCCCGGCTAAATGGACATCCCGCCAGAGACCTCGATTCGCTGCGCATTAACCCAGCGATTGTCGTCCAGTTCCACCAACGTTTCGGGCGATAGCGTCAACTTGGCGGCGGCCAGGTTCTCGCGCAGGTGGACGACCGATGAGGTGCCGGGAATCAACAGGATGTTGGGCGACCGATGCAGCAACCATGCCAGCGCGACCTGCATCGGCGTGGCTCCTAGCCGGTCCGCGACAACCGACAGGGCGGAAGACTTAAGTGGCGTGAATCCGCCGAGCGGAAAAAACGGCACATACGCGATGCCTTGCCTGGCCAAGTCATCAATCAGGGCGTCATCATGTCGGCTCGCCAAATTGTAGTTGTTCTGCACGCACACAATATCAGTGATTGCCTGTGCCTCGGCCACTTGGGCCGTCGTGACGTTGCTCACCCCAATGTGGCGGATCAGTCCCTTACACTTGAGGTCCGCCAATACCGTAACCTCTCTGGCGATGGACCCTTCTGCCGGGCCGTGGATGGCACCCATTGCGCGGTAGTTGACGATGTCGAGCGCATGGAGGCCTAGGTTGCGGAGGTTATCGTGAACGCCGTCGGTCAGGTCTTGTGGCGAAATGGCTGGCTGCCATGACCCGTCAGCCGGACGGCGGGCACCGAGCTTGGTTACGATTATGAGTCCGGCAGGATACGGATGCAGAGCTTTCTTGATAATCTGGTTGGTGACGTGCGGGCCGTAGAAGTCTGCCGTGTCAATATGGTTCACGCCCGCCGCGACCGCCTCGCGAAGGACGGCGATGGCCTCATCCGAATTTTTGGGCGGTCCCCACACGCCGGGTCCCGCCAGTTGCATCGCGCCGTAGCCCATTCTTTTCACCGTCAATGACGTGCCGGGGAACGTGAAGCGTCCGCCGAGTTTGCTTTCATTTGTTGTGTTACCTGTTTTCATATTCATCCTTTCGAGTTGCCGGTTTATCGTTTTTCCAGCGAATGCTCTTGCGTTCGATTCATACAATATTTTTAGTCCAACTCCGCGATTTCTTCAATACATGGAACTCTTAAATGATTGCCCAATTCTATTTTGGATGTTACAATAGTTTCGATTGTGGAGCGAATCATTGCCTATTATTATTATAGCTTTATGAAATCGAAATCGTCCGAATCGCAGCTCATTTCTCTCCTGGCTGGGTTGGTGCAGGGCGAAGGCACCAGACCTTCACTCTTGCCGGGGGTAAAATTCATGCACACGACCCGCCATATTCCCCGTGCGCCCATCGCTTACGAGCCAGGCGTTTTCATCGTCGCACAAGGCCGCAAGACTGGGTACCTGGGGACAAGAAAAATTGTTTATGACGCCAATCATTATCTCGTGGTGTCCTTGCCGGTGCCGTTCGAGTGTGAAACCGAAGGCAGTCCGGCAAAACCTATGCTTGCCGTAAAAATCGGCGTGACAGCGGCCGCAGTCGCTGAATTACTGATGCAAATGGAGCAATTGCAGCCGCTGAACGGGTCGCCGCCGCAAATTATGGAGACCACGGCATTGGATGATACTCTGGTCGACGCGGCCATCCGCCTGCTGGAAAGTTTGCGCTCCCCGGACGACGCGCGCATTCTCGGCCCGCAAATCGTTCGCGAAATCATTTATCACGTACTGCGGGGGAAATTGGGGAGCAACCTCCGTGCGCTTGTCGCGCCCGACAGCCATTTCGGCCAGATCAGCCGCATCCTAAATCGGCTGCACACTGACTACGCCCGCGACTATGACATCGCGACGCTGGCGCGTGAAGCGGGTATGAGCATCGCCGCCTTTCATACGCGCTTCAAGGCGATCACCTCGTCACCACCCTTGCAATATTTGAAAAACATCCGGCTGCATAAAGCGCGGATGCTGATGGTCAATGAAGGCGTCAACGCCAGTGGAGCGGCGTCGAAAGTCGGTTATGAAAGCGCGTCCCAATTCAGTCGTGAATTCAAGCGTCTGTTTGGCAACAGCCCAGCGACCGAGGCGGCCGAATTGCGGAGTCATTTTGTTCAGATGTAAAGAATGCTGGCTAGGACGGTGCGGAGGAAATGCGACTCAGTCCTTCGACAATGATTCCAATGTAATCTGGGCCATAGAGGCGTTGCTGACGTGCCTCCCGGTAGGCTGAAATGCAAAAACTCGAAGAGGAGGTTGGCCACAGAGGGAAAGATAGTTCGGGATAACTGGTGTTCACGGCACCGTGAACACAGCCCATGTCGTGAACATGCTCAGGAGCCTTTGTCTTCGGATTAGAACTCTGAAAATTGCAAGATGAGCGGATGCATTAAACCGATATTCTGACTACCTCGATGCATCGGCGCGGAAATCTGCTGAAGCTTCATGAGTATTTGGGCAGCATTAAATGGGTAATTATTGATTAATAGGCCGGTAATTAATTTGCTGGAACTCGTCATACACCACTTACAAGGCGTTGATTGCCAACAAGTTATTTGGAGGCGGAGGTCGGAATCGAACCAGATGCCTTTGCCGCAAAGTGTTCGACGCTGTTCAATGCGATTTCGACAAGGGGCAGGCGCCAAAAACAACGACGATTATTCTTGCGTAACGCCCGGCAAAAGTGAACATGGTTCATCACATGAAAACGAATCGTCAATCCTCAAAACCCTCCCGCAACATTTCACGAAGAAGTTTTTTTAAGCGGGCGGGCATGGTGGCTACAGCTGCGGCGGCTCCGATGTTCGTCCCGGCTTCCGTTTTGGGACGGGGCGGTGCGAAGGCGCCGAGCGAACGCATCGCCATGGGCTTCATCGGCCTGGGCGGTCAAGGCTCCGGACATTTGATGGGTGGAGGTTGGACGTATGTGCCAGGCGGCTACGTCGCGCGCAAAGACGTGCAGGTGCTGGCGGTTTGCGATGTGTTCCAGCAACGGCGCGAGCGCGCGCGAACCCATTGCAACGAAGTTTACGCCCAAAGGCTTAGCCAGGCTACGTACGACGGCGTGCAGGCTTACAACGATTTCCGCGAAGTGCTGGCTCGGTCGGACATTGACGCGGTGCTGGTGGCCGTGCCGTATCATTGGGCGTCCCTGATTGCCTGTGCCGCCATGCGTGCGGGCAAGGATGTTTATTGCGAGAAGCCGATGGCGGTCACGGTGAACGAGACTAAGGAACTCCTGGCCACGGCGAACCGCTGGGGGCGCATTTACCAGGCGGGCACGCAGCAGCGGTCGGAATACGCCGGACGCTTTCGCCTGGCCTGTGAACTGGTCCGCAACAACCGCATCGGCAAATTGAAGGAAGTGTACGCCTACCGCAAACCCGGCGTGTTCTTCCCGTCGGACTTGACGCCGACCGATTCGAAGCCGGTCCCGGATGGATTGGATTGGGATTTGTGGGTGGGGCCGCTGCCGTGGCGTCCGTTCAACGGCATGCCGGTGCAGACGGTGCCGGGCTTGTTCGTGGGCGACGTTAATTGGGGCCCACACCACTACGACATCATTCAATGGACGGTGAACCCGGACGTGACCGCGCCCATCGAGGCGCATTACGAAAATGGCAACGTCCGCTACCGCTACACCAACGGCGTGGTGGTCAAGTCTGAGGCTTACCCCGGCGAATCCGTCGGTCAGGACGGTGGAGCGTGCTTCGTCGGCACGGAAGGACGGATTGCGGTGGACCGGGACAACATCGTTTCGTATCCGGAGAGCATATTGAAGGAGCCAATCCGTCCGAATGACATTCGGGTTTATCACAGCACCAGCCATTCGGGCAATTTTCTGGAGTGCGTCCGCACGCGACAGCCGACGATCTGCAATCCGGACGTGGCGGTCTATACGATGCGGGCGCTGTTCACGGGCGGCATGGCGCTGGCGCTGCAGCGGCCGGTGACCTTCGATCCGGTCGAGGCAGTCTTTGTCAACGACGCGGAAGCCAACCGATACTGCTCCTACGCCAAGCGCCCACCGTGGTGGATTTGAGAGCAGGGAGAGCGGCGGAAGTTCGACGCAGGAAAATGGGTCGGGGATGACTAGGCGAAATAAAAATCATCGCCCTATCTGGTCGCGGCCTTCGCACCCGATACAAAGCGGTAATCGCCTGAAGCAACCAAACATTTGATTCCCGAATTCTCTTGCGAAACGCCGAGCACGCCAGGATCGGTTATACGCGATGTTGCCGGCCATAATAAGTTTCCAGATTCCGTAACGGTGAAATCTCCCGTGGATCTCTCGGGTATGTAGATAGAGGCGCGCGTATTGGGAGGGACATGGACGGAGAGAAGAAATCCTCCGTTGGAATCTTGTTCCCAACGCACAGTGATCAGACCTTTTACGGTGGGAACCGCTCCCTCGGCAAAGGACAGGCCACCCGTATCCGGGCGCACATCAAACGTGGCAAACGCGCCACTGGTGGGCTGGATGCCGCAGATGTATTTCAAGAAAAGGTAGGCGGGGTACGAGGTCCAGGCATGGTTCACTTCGCCTTTGGTGTCGAATCGTTCCCAGTTGGCTTTATTTTCTTCGAGCATGGGCCGGTAACGAGCCAGGTCACGCACAACGAAATCTCCGCCGCCTGCGTTCAGCAGCCCGCTGTAAAAAGCATCGCCGCCGTAACCGCCGATGTCGGGCTTTCCCGCCTTTTCAATCGCATCCAAAATTTGCGATTTGGCCGATTCCGACTCGATGTCGAAACGCAAGGGCCAAGCGCAAGCCAGCGGAAAGAATTCCTTTTGGCCGGGCTTGGCGAGATAGTATTGCCCGTTAAATAGGCTGGCATTGATGCCGTCTTTGACTTGCTGTGCCTGCCGCAAATATTCATCGCTTCGGCTCGTCTGGCCCAGCGCTGAATAGATGCGGGAAGCAATGGTGAGGTTTTCGTAGTATTGGCAAGTTGTGGCAATGTTATAGCCGCCGCCGGGCATGTTGCCGCCTGCGTAGTCCGAAATTCGCCATCCGGGAGGATCGAGCAGGCTGGTCTGCGGGTTTTGATACGCTTTAATCCAATCTAAAAAATGTTTCAGGCGAGGCGCCATCTGGCGCAAAAGAGCGTCATCGCCTGAAAAAAGGTATTGCTGCCAGAGGAGCATGGGCCAATACATGGACCACTCCGGGATTCGGCGGGATTTCTGGCCGGGAGCTGTATAATCACCCCCTCTATGCGCCGGACAGCAGGCAGGGAAATCTCCATTGGGAAATTGTTCCGCGGCATAATCGCGGATAATCTTGTCAATCATTGTTGTGTTGCGGTCGTTGTAGAGAAGGACGTTTCCGATATTCCAACTGTCCGCCGTCCAGGGCGACTGCTCGCGATTGGCGTCCACACTAATAATACCCTGCTGAACATTCTGGCGGGCGGAACGCTCGCACATTTCGTAGATGGCGTTAAGCAAGGGACTCGAACATTGGAAGCGTCCCGCGACATCCGCATCGCAGTAGGCGCAGACTCCGCGCACGTCTGAAGCGTCCAGTTTCCCCGCGTAGCCAATGATCCTGACCATCTGAAACGACGTGTGACGGCCGAAGTCCGGGTCCCAGGTTTCGACTCCGCCGTGACAAATATATTCGTCCCAACCCGCCGGCATGCGTCCGTCCGTCATTTCAAAATATTCGACGCGCACAATGTCCCCGGAATGGTTTGCGCGCATGGTAAGTTTGGGCCAGCCGTCGATGCATCGCCCAAAATCGACAAGCCATCCGCCGTTTGTGAGTATGATGCTGACCGGCTTGAGCTCGGCCTGTTCTCGTTCGCACGGCGCCATTTGCGCGAACAAATGGTAGTTGGACCGATCCACCACAGTAGCCGAGTTCCACTCTAAATCATCAAAACCGATTTCCCTCCATCTCGGCGGCTCCAGTCGCGAATCGAACTGAATGGCCGCGCGATTTTTGGATCCGCCGGTCCCTCCGAAATAGGTCGCGTTGGTTTCGATAAAAGCGGTATGAGGCAGGACTTTCCAGGAGTTATCGGTTCCAACGGTTGAGGATGAACCGTCGGGATAATCGAATCGTGCCTCCAACAGAAACGCCGGCTTTGCGTTAACGCCTGAGTCATTCCACGTGCCCAGCCAATGGCCGACGGCCGCAAAAACGTTCGAACCAGGTTCGACAAGTTTCGTAATATCGTAGGAATTATATTGACCATAATGGACCGGATCGCACCTCGCGGGACCGCGACCTAGAAGTTGTCCATTAAAATAAAGGAGGTAATCGTTGTGTGCCGTGACATAAATCTTGGCCAGGGCGGGTTTGCGGGGAATCGAAATTGTTTTTCGGAAATAAGTGAAGTTGTTCTGGTTGGTTGTTCCGTCCCAAATGTATTGAGCCTTCCATTGCGTAATTCCGGTATCGAAGCGGGCAGGCGCGCTGTAAGCGCCGGGTTTGCCGGTTTGATCCCATACCCGGACTTTCCACCAAAACCGCGTGGCGGACGGCAATGGCTTGCCCGCGTATTCAACCGAAGCAGATTGGCCAGAATCCGCTTTGCCACTGTCCCAGCAGCCTCCAGTATCCGAGTCCAGGGACTTGATGTTCGGAGAAACAAGGATTTCGTAAGCCGTTTGAATTTCGCCACGAACGGAATCCTCGCACTTCCACGTAAATCGCGCGCCATCCCCATCAATGGCAAGCGGATTGCGCACTCCATTCACCAGCAAGGCGGTTGGGGCGGATGGCCTGCCCTGGGACGCAAGCGAGACCGAAGTTAATACGAGCGCCAGAATAGGAATCAGACTGATGCTTGTAATTCGCATGTCTTTTATACTGATTTGCTTATAGTAAGAAAGACTGGGTCGGAGACAACTGAAATTGATGTCGTTAGAATTAACGGACACCGCCGGCTCATGCCTTGGTTGCTCCAGTCGGCCGGGCAAACATCTCAATACGGAATTGGTGTCGAGTATGCCGCCGCGATTCGATCGAAATCCTTGTCGGTTGGAGTTAGAGCCGCTGTATAGACTTGAGTGGCACTTAGCGTGTTTTTCAAATACCACGTCCAGTGCTCCGCATGGCCATCGGCAAAGGATAAATTATCGCCGTTTATATGGATGGTTGACGGAAGATTTTGCCATGACCGCGTGGTACAATCTATCGCGAAGTAACCGTCATCTATCGTATAATCGCTTTCATGAAGAAACACGAAAGCCCGCGCCGGCGTCGGGTGCGCGATGTCTGTCTCTTTCACACTGGGCGGGGAAAAGTTGGGTTCGGTCGTAACGCCGTTCATCTGGCCGCTGATGGAGTAATTTCGGACTCTGGGGCCACTCTCCCGACTGGTAAGCGCTCCTGAAGTATATGTTGCCGTTTCCGCGGGACAGCGATAAATATTGAAGTTCGGGTTATAGGAATAAAGAAGGCCAAGTTTTATGTTGGTTGTGTTCAAAATGTCGGGGCCAACGGGATTTTGGGTCACGTCTCCATAGACCCATGCAACGCCGGAAGAACCGTTATCGTCACCATCCACTGCGCCGGGGCTGTTGGGGACGAGGTAGCCCTTATAGTCGCTTGCGTAGGAAAGCCAGGCGATGGTCAATTGCCTTTCATTGGACATGCATTGAGTGGATAAACCCTGTGCCTTGGCCCGGGCCAGTGCCGGCAACAGCATCGCTGCCAGAATGGCAATGATTGCTATGACCACCAGCAGCTCAATGAGCGTGAAGGCGCGCCGCGGCCCCCTCCCGCCGTGAGTTAATCCACTCATGCCGAAAGCGGCCTTCTTGTTGCCGGATTCATCTGACACGCCCCCAGCCGCGGCTGAATTCGCCGATGGCCCGGTAACCCGCTGGTTCAGTTGCTCACTCATTGCGGGGGATAAACGATGCGATAAAACACGTTGGTCTGATTCGCCTGCGGCGTGATGCTTATTTGAGGTTCGTGGTGATTCCCGTGGCGATATCGGTGTTGGTCGGGGGAAGGTTCACCACCGTGATGGTGCCGGCGCGAGCGGAAAGGCTTGTCAGGAGAGGCAACAACACTGCCAGGGTCGCCGCCAATGTGTTGAGTGATTTTGATTTCATACCTTTCATTTTTTGGCTTGAGCGGATGGTTTTAATTCGGCTACCTGAAAAATTCGGATATCTGGTCATTTCCGATCGGTAACTGTTGCGCCAATCGGCAACGAAAGGCTGCGGGTCTCGCACCGCCCCAGCGTCGCCAGGCAGACTGCCCGACTCCGCTGCCCGGTCTCTCCAACCACGCGACATAGACGATACACATTTGGATTTCTGTATTTGGCACGATTTGACCCGGATTTAGAATGGACAAAATGACAATTCACATGGACAAATTGATTTTGCGGAACCGCGCCCCTTGACTTGGCAAGTGGAAAGCTCAAACTTCCACCGTCGCATGAAACCCGAATCCACTTCGTTCTATCGCTATTTTCCCATCAGCCGGCGCGATAAAAATTGGGGCCTCTATGTCACAACGGCAGGCGAAGCCCGCGTCGAGCCGCACAGTGTCTATCCTCCCAGCGGCCATCCAAAGGGTTATGCTTTCGATTGGCAGCATGGACGGATACTTGAAGGATTTGCCCTGCTTTACATTTCCGGTGGCCGGGGAACTTTGGAATCGAAACCAAATTTCTCCACAGCCATCGAACCGGGTCATGCTTTTCTGCTGTTTCCCGGAGTCTGGCATCGTTACACGCCTCACACCGAAACCGGATGGCACGAGCACTGGATTGGTTTCAACGGCGAAATCCCATGCCGATGGCTTAGGCACAAGTTATTCTCCGCGAAAAATCCCATTGCCAAGATCAATGCGGAGGATACGGTGCTCGCAACTTTCAGCCGGATCATGCAGTCCATCCGCGCCAACCGTCCCGCCCTCCAGCAAATTCTCGCCGGCGCCACGGACAATTTGATGGGCTTGGTTTACTCGGCGCAACAGGCGCAGCCTGCCATCGGAGCGCAAAATGCCAATGCCATCGAATCCGCAATCACCCGCATCCAGAACGAATTCGAACGCGACCTGAACATGAAGCTGCTGGCGCAGGAACTCGGCGTCAGCTACAGTTGGTTCCGCCACACGTTCACTGCGCATACCGGCTTGAGCCCCCATCAGTACCTCCTCGAATTCCGCCTTGTCCGCGCCCGCAGTTTGCTCGCCGAGACTGATCTGCCCATCAAGGAAATTGCCACACAGACCGGCTTTCAGGACGAATTGTATTTCTCGCGTCTCTTTCGCCAGAAGCTCAATGTGACACCAAGCCAGTGGCGCAATCGCAGCCGCCATCGTAGATAGGTTGAACTCTTTTGCTTATATCAGTAAATCCATCCCGTTTGCCATTTTATCCATTGTGCGATGGAGTGGCGTTTGCGACGGCGGCGCCTTTGCGTGCGGCATTATAGATCAGCATCTCAAACGATTTCTCATTGGCCAGGACCCCTTTAACATCGAGTTGATTTGAGACCAAATGAACCGTTCCACCCTGCCTTATGGTCTAGGCGGTGTAACAAGCATGGCCATGGCCGGCGTGGACCTTGCCCTCTACGACCTGATCGCCAAGGCGCAGAAACTCCCCGTGTATAAAATCATCGGCGGCCAGACCAAAGAGGCAATCTCATGCTAGGCAAGAGTCCCAACGGTTCGCCCGGCGAACTCGGCCTCGCTTCCATGGAAATCATCGAAGCCGCCTGTGAATCCGCCCAGACCAATCGCTGCGAAAAAATTCGCCTCGTGAAACGTCCTGGAGATAAAAAGTCCCGCGCGAAACACGGCCACATGACAACCTCTGTGTAAATTTTTGCCAAAATATGCAAATATAAGTTGCATGTAACCGATAGCATGTGTTATACGTCTCTACGTTCGATGAAAACTTGCATAAACATATCAGCCACGAGTTGGCCGACGATGCCGGTCGCGAAAGCGACACGTCATAGCCGGCACATCCAGGGCTATGTGTTTAGCCTTGGACTATCCGTGGCCTCCATCGGGAAACAGCCCGAAGCTAATTTGGATAGACATGGTGTAGGCAGGTAACGAATCGAAATAGACTTTCTTCACCCTGCTTACCGAGTGTAGGCGGGGTTTTTGTTTTCCCTGAATAGCCTGAATAGCAACGAGCAACGACGAATGGCAGACAAATCTGTGAACAAGAATTAAGGGGTCTATAGCACTTTTTGTGGGTGATTCTTGGGACATTTCCTGTTTTCGAGAGGCTTCGTCTTGACAGTTTGAGTTGTGTTCGGACCTCGCAGGCGCGCCTATGGGCGGGGGCGGGCGAGTCCGTTACGCGTGGCGA
>DATAXU010000144.1:0-10022 GCA_036272955.1 Verrucomicrobiia bacterium | reverse complement strand
TGCTAACGCGTGTGACAAACTCTTTTCACAGAGTTCAGTCACCGGCGATAACGACCTTAAGATGAAGGGGGACGACGGTTCGTTACCAGAAGCGATTCGAACCATTCATCCGTATAGTGTGACAGTCAATACGAACGGTGTATTGATTAGAGTGGGAGTTGGTCGAGAATCTTATGCGATTGTGTGGCACCGAAGCGATCATGATCCAAACGTATGGGAGCTGAAAACCGACGCTGAGGGCATGAATCGTATTTTTTTAGCGTGAAAGACGCTGTGAATGGTTTACCTGATATAAACTTTGATGATTTAATAGCGTTGTGGGAGCTGGAATCGCAGGTTTTTTGGCAACTGGGTGGGCTGACTCTGGTCTTTCCAGAAGAAAGTCCGATTATATTGTGTGCTACCTGAGTGAGAAGGAGGTTCGAGAAACCAATTTCATGATAAAACACCGAGATTTCTGAGCACTTGGGGCCGTACTTCAACATTTAACAAGTGGGTTGGCGCCGTCCCTGATTTCACTTGGGGTTGACAGTTAAAATGGGGAGGGTAGATGGCAATCGCTCTGGCTGTTACTCGAGCTTTTTCAATTCATCGTTCACCAACTTGACCAGCGGTTCAACGGTTTGGGTGCTGAAATCAAAACGGCAACCGGCGGCTTGAAATAATTCAGGGAGCGGGCGCGAACCTCCCAGCGCGAGCGCGCGGTGATAATCGCCCAGGGCCTGGGCTTTGTTGCGTTTGGAATTGGCCCAGACTTGCAGGGCGCCCAATTGCGCAATGCCGTATTCGACGTAATAGAAGGGATGGATGAAAATGTGAAGCTGCCGGTGCCATAAATTGACGCGAGCATTCCCGTAGCCGTTCCAATCCACGTCCCCGCCGAAGCGGTCCATCAAATCCAACCACGCTTTTTGGCGTTGGGCGCGCGTGTGGCCGGGATGCGAATAAATCCAGTGTTGAAAGGCATCGACGGTGGCGATCCAGGGAAAGATTTCCACGATCCCCTCCAGATGTTCCCGGCGGGCGCGGCGGGCGTCGTCGGCTGGGTAGAATTTTTCGATGAATTCATTGCCCAGCAATTCCATGCTCATAGAAGCGACCTCGCAGAATTCAATGGGCGGGTTGCGGTAGGCGTAGAGATCCTCATCGCGGGTTGCCAGGGCGTGAAAAGCATGGCCGGCCTCGTGAAGGATCGTTTCCACATCGCGCTGAATGCCGACGGCATTCATAAAAATGAAAGGAAGGCGGGATTCGGTCAGCGTGGATTGATAGCCGCCGGGAGCTTTGCCCTTGCGATTGTCGAGGTCGAGAAGCCGGTTCTGGCGCATCAGGTCAAAATCCCCTCCCATTTTTGCGTCCAGTTCGTTGAAAATGTCCTGGGTATCCGCGACGAGGTTTTCAACTTTGTCGAACGGACGCAACGGGGGCTTGTTTGCGGGATCCACCGCAAGGTCCCAGGGACGCAACTGGTCCAGGCCCAATTGTTTTCGGCGCTCCGCCTGCAAACGGCGCAAAACGGGCATGAGGACGACTTCAATGGCCTGGTGAAATTTGACGCAATCGCCAGGCGTGTAGTCAAACCGGCCGCGGGCGCGAAACGCGTAGCTCAAATAATCCGGGAACCCCGCGTTGGCGGCGACTTCTTCGCGCAATTTGAGCAACTGCTCAAAAATCTTTTCGATTTGTTCCGCCTCTTGCAATCGGCGATTTGTCATCAACTCCCAGGCCTCCTGGCGCAACGCACGGTCCGGCTCCTCCAGATAACGGCCCATTTGCACGAGCGTCCGTTCTTCTCCGCGAAACGTCACCGTCAGCGAGCCGATCAATTTTTGATACTGTTGCGAAAGTTTCGCCTCTTCGGTTTCCAGCGGAACATTCTTGGGCCGGAACAATTCGACTTGCAACTGTGTGTTCCTATCAAAAATAAAATATCGATCCCTGGACAGTTGTTTGCGCAACGGGTGTTCCAGGAAGAGTTTGGCCAGGTTGAACTGGCGGGGTTTTAATTTTGGCTCGATGTGTTCGACGAAATGGAGGTAGGCGGCTTCGGCCTGCGGGCTATCGGTATGGCAGGTCATCGCGATGTAACGGCGGGAGCCCTCCTCATCCAGCGCGGCGCTTAATTCGCTCGAGTCCAAAAGCCACCGCTCAAATTCCCCCACCGTGCGGCAGTCGTGCGCTTTCTTTTCCAATTGATCGAACAACGGCTCAATTTGCCGCCAGTCGCCCAGATCGATTTTTTGCGGCACGAAACTCCGAGGCCGATATGCCGGCAATTGATCAAATGGCAATAAATTCATGGAGCAACATAGCCACGGAAACCCAAAAAGCGAACCGATTCCCCACTCGCCATTCGCAATACGCTTTTTACAATCAGGCAGTGAAAAGCTTTGCGCGGCATGGGTGGATCGGCTTGCTCCTGGTGGCCGTGTGCTGGCCTTTGGACTGGGTCCTTCCCGGCGTCAGGACGTCCTATCTTTTCTTCCCGCTCTGGGTCGGATACATCCTTGTCATGGACGCCATTGTGGTGCGACGGTCGGGGACATCGTTAATGACGCGCTCGCGAAAGGAATTTGCCGCGCTTTTCCTGATCTCCATTCCGGCCTGGTGGCTCTTCGAGGGGCTTAACGAGCGCACACACAATTGGGTGTACCTGGGACGAGAGCGATTCAGTGACATCACGTATTTCATTCTTTCATCCGTTTGTTTTTCGACGGTCATGCCGGCGGTGTTCGAAAGCGCGGAATGGATGGCGACCGCGGGTTGGTTGAGGAATTGGAATCGCGGGCCGCGCGTGCCGGACGGCTGGACGACCCGGTGGGGCTGCTTTGCGGCGGGAGTTGCAATGATTTCCTTAACGCTGCTGTGGCCACGGATTTTTTATCCGCTGGTCTGGGGCGGGGTCTTCCTGGTACTGGATCCCCTGAACGACTGGCTCGGACGGCCAAGCCTGCTCAGGCGGACCATGGGAGGCGACTGGCGGCCGGTTATTTCGCTGGCATTGGGAGCGTTGATGTGCGGATTTTTCTGGGAAATGTGGAATTATTTTTCATATCCAAAATGGAAGTACCACACGCCGGGGGTCAACTTCCTCCATCTTTTTGAAATGCCGTTGCCAGGCTATTTGGGCTACATTCCGTTTTCGTGGGAACTGTTCGCGCTAGCTAATTTCCTGCGACCGCGCGCACTTCGCCTAGGACTCTAAGCCAAGCTAAGGACGCCGGTTTTGTTCCGAAGCCGCCGCGCTGGAGGGATGCGCGCTTAATTGGCGCACGCCGTCGAATATGTAAAGCAGTCCCGAAACGCCAGTCAACACGCCAGCGGCAACGGCCAGCCAGGGCAATTCTTTAATGGGCCATTTTAATAAGATCCAAAGTACAGCGGCCATTTGCAACACAGTCGCCGCCTTGCCGACCATGCGCGGACGCACCTTGATCGCCCCTCCAAGATAATGCAATAACCCAAGACCGAGAACGAGGAGGGCGTCGCGGCTCAAAATAATGATCACCAGCCATTCCGGCAACCGGGCGAAATAGGGGCTTCTCAAACTGAGCAGAATTACGGCGGAAACCAAAAGAAGCTTATCGGCCAAAGGGTCAAGGACGGCGCCCAACTCGCTGCGCTGATTGTAATGGCGGGCGATGTATCCGTCCACGGCATCGGCTCCCGCGGCCAAAGCAAATGCCAGGACGGAGAACGTCCTAAAAAGCTCGTTGCCTGTGTCGGCGTAATAAATCAGAACCAGGACGAACACCGGCACGAGCAAAATTCGCCCGATGGTGACTTTGTTTGCCGTGGTCATTGATTTTGCACCCCGGCTTCGCGTGCTCCTCCAGCGGGTTTGTTAGAGCCACTGGAATTTCTGCGGCACGTAGATAATGTCCAGCGGTTTCAGTGTAAAGGGATCGGCACGCTCGCCTTTTTTCAAAATTTTACTGACGTTCAATTTGAAGCGCAGCGTGTCGCCGCTGTCGGTGATGCGAATGATCGTGACATTTTTGAGGTTGGCATTCTGCACATCAACTCCCGCCTCGAGCAATGCCTCCAAGGGCGTCAGAGGGCGGTCCGAAGTGAGCCTGCCGGTATGACCGACGGCGCCCGTCATGTAGATCATAAACGCGGACGACACCACGGCCACCGACACCTGCTTCTCGATCAGTTGGGTGTCGTAATCCTTGAGCAACTCCGTTTCCAGTTGGTGGGGCGTCAGGCCAGAGGCCTGGATTTCACCCAGGGATGCCATGGTGATTTTGCCGTCGCGCCGTATGGTTTGCGTGGTGCTAAAGCGGGGCGAACCGGGAAAATCGATCCGGATGGTATCGCCATAGTGAAGGACGAGGGAGGCGGCCTTATCCCTGGCGTATGTTGCCTGGTCGAAATGGGAGATGCGGGGATGGGTTGCGCAGCCCGCCAAGAATACCGCCGCCGCAAGAGCGAGGCCCGCGCCTTTTATCCGCTGATATAAGTTGTTTGACATCGTTATTCCTTCCAGCGCCGCCACGGGCGCTAATCACATGGTTTCGCTTCGAACCCCCCAAGTGAAAGGTGAATGGAGCTTGGATTCAAGCTTATTTTCATTGTCCTGTAACTGGTCAGAATGATTTCGGCCGGCTTTATTGAATGGACACGGGAGGTTTTGGAGGATTCGCAATGCTGCGTGGAAGTTGATTTTTTGAGCGAAGCATTGACAGTGCCGCACGGTGTAACACGGGCATAATTCACTTCTCAAAACCGCGAAGGCAATTGAACAAATTTGCGATTCGCGGGGGAGTCTTTTTTGGCAATGCGGCTGCTAAGGGAGGCATGTCTGACAGTAGCGGATCTCAATGCAAGCCAATACGTAAGGTGGGGGCCACGCTAGCCCTTTTATTCTGCTTTTCTTTTTCTGTCCAAGCCCTCCAATCCGTTTTTCTGGCGTGGAATCCAAGTGAGGATTCTTCTGTTACCGGCTACACTCTTTACTATGGAACCAACAGCGGAGATTACAGCAATCAGATTGATGCGGGCACCAACACCGCTGTGGATGTTACCGGCCTTGTGGAAGGGCAAACGAACTACTTTGCAGTCTCGGCGTATAATTCCCAAGGGGAGGAAAGCAGTTTGTCCAGCCCGGTTGTTTACGTTGTGCCGGGTGGCCCGGCCGTGCAGCAGAGCGGCTCAGTCCAGGTAGCGCTCAATGTGTCTGATGCGGAGTGGGCCGTGGATGATGGGACATTGCAAACCAACAGCGCAACGGTTTCCGGCCTGTCGCCAGGCACACACACGGTGAGCTTCAGCCCGATCAGCGGTTGGACGACGCCGGCGAGCCAGACGATTTCGATTGCTGACAATCAAACCACGCCGGTGACCGGGACGTATGTGGCCATTCCCGAAACCGGCTCGTTGGAAGTCGCGTTGAACGTCGATGACGGGCAATGGGCGGTTGACGATGGAACATGGCAGAGCAGCGGCGCTATGGTTTCAGGCCTGTCGATTGGGACGCACACCGTCAGTTTCAGCGCGGTCAGCGGGTGGACAACACCGGCGAGCAAGACGATTTCAATCGCGGCCAATCAAACCACTTCGGCTAGCGGGACGTATGTGGCCATTCCCCAAACCGGCTCGTTGCAAGTGACGATTACTCCAGCCGCCGCCAAATGGTCGGTGGATAATGGACCGCTACAAAACGGCGGCGCCATTGTGACGGGCTTATCCTTGGGGGGGCATACGGTGGAATTTGGAGCAGTCAGCGGATGGATAACGCCGGGAAACCAAACCGTTTCCATCTCAGCTAATCAAACGAATATCATCCTCGTCGCTTATGTCACCAATCAGACAACCACGCAAGTGAGTCCGCCCAGCGGAACCCCCAGCTTTAGCGAGGCAACAGCGACTTACAACGGATTGTTCTATCCCAGCGATGCAGTGACGGGGACGACCTCCGGAATGCTCAGCAGCTTGATTGTTAAAACGAATGGGAAATACAGCGGCAGGATTGTCTTGAACGGAGCCAGACTGGCTTTCAGCGGGGCGTTTGACTCGACCGGGCACGCCAGCCAGATGATCGCCCGCGGGCCGAAACTGGGCGGCGGGTTGGCGCTGCAAATGACGTTGACATGGAACAACGCGCTCGTGCAAATCACTGGCACGCTCTCCGGCACCAATGGCGGACCGTGGGTGGCCAACTTGCTTGCGGATGCGGGAGCAACCAATACCAACTCTTACCAGTACACACTGCTCATCCCGCCTGTGGCAACTGCCCCACAGAGTTCGCCGCCCGGTTATGGTTACGCCACGATTACTAATCACGCGGGCACGGCCCGAATTGCCGGCGCGCTGGCCGACGCCACGAGTTTCAGCCAGTCTGTGCCAGTTTCGGCGGACGGTTCACTTCCTCTTTACGTGGAGATCGGCGACGGCGAGACCCTGATGGGATGGGTCACAAACCTCTACAGTCAAACGCCGGGCGGAGAAATCGTGTGGATCAAAAACGGCTCGGCGAAATCCATCAATTACAAAGGCGGATTTACCAATACGGTCGCGATCCTGGGTTCCGTCTGGAACGCGCCTGCGGCGAAACAAGCGGCCATTGATTTGACCAATGCAGCTTTGACGTTCCTGGACGGTGGCTTAGCGGCGCCTCTGAACTTCACGGTATCGGTAAAAACAAATAATACCGTCGTCAAACTGGCCAATGAACCGACCAATACGGTGACGGGCGTCATCAATCCAAAGAACGGCCTGATACAACTGACCTTCGAAGATGGGATCGGAAAGACGACGAGAGTGGCGTACGGAGCGATCCTGCAAAATTCGCTGACAGCGGCAGGCTACTTCATGAATACGACCAATAGGGGCGCGTTCGAACTGACGCCGTTGTCGAGCGGACCCACGGATTAAGTTAGCCGGTTGCCCCGCAGTTTCATTTCTCTCTTCATTGCTCGCTTCCAGCAGGCATCCTGTCGAACTCAACCCAGCCAGGCGACCAGCCAAGTCCCGGCCATAGGGCCGTTGGGGCAAACGGCCGATCAGCGGGCCGGCGAAAATGCAGAGGGGTCTGGTTGGTCTAACGGGGCCGGTTGGATTGAGCAGGAAGTTAAGGGGAACTCTTGGTCTGCGCAGCCGTTTTTGTCTGGCTGGCAAGAATGCCGGCGCCCGGCTTCTGGGTTTTCTGCGTTTTCTGCGAGACGAGCTTCGGCTGAGGCGGGGTCACTGCGGCAATCAAAACAGGCCTAAGGTTGGATTGAACCCAATTGCCGGAAAAGGAATTGGACAGGACGTCCTGCTGCAATTCGCCGTAGGTTGGGAGGCGGATGCCTGTTTTGGCTTTTTGGGAATTGGCCAATTTTGCAGGTTTCAGAGAGGGCGGGATCTCTGAGGTCATTAGAGCCAGAACGAAAAGAAGGATGCAGGTAAAACGCGCCATTCCCGCAATCATCCCCAAATGATATTCTCTGGCGCCAAATAGATTCCATTCCACCAATTTCACGGCGAACAGGCGCCTAAGCCATAGGTGGATAAGATGGACGGCGGCGGCAATCAGCAGGTAGGCTGAGACGTTGGACCACAGAGGGGACAGATACGTGCATTGGTTGATGATGCTGCTCACGGGCGGATAGAATAGCCCGGCCGCCAGCACGATACCGATCCATTGCAAAAGGGGCAGCAATTCGCGGGACATCCCCGTCCTGCGGCCACGCAACAGTCCAAGGATGAGCCAGTCCAGAACGACAATGTCAAAATAATCGAACTTTGCGTGTGACGCGATAGGGGGCAAAATGGCCAACTCCATACGGAGAGTCTTTGAGCAGGTCTCTTGCCACGGTTACAAAATTGAGGATGAATTGGAATGGGATTTTGGCACGGATAACGCCATAGTAAAAACATGACGAATGACCCGCTACCAATCGACCAGCAAGAACATCGCGCAATCGCCGGCATCTGTGTGCTCGCCGCCTTTGCGGACGGAACTCAAAGCGAAAACGAACGCGCCCGCATCCAGCAAATCGTCAACGGCTTTTCCGGGGAGGGGCTGGACGTGGCTTCGGTATATCAAGACGTGCTTGAGGGGAAATTCTCGCTGGCCACCGCGGCAAGCCAGCTTCAAAGCCAGCCGGGCCGGGCGCTCGGTTACGAAATGGCTGTTTGCGTGTGCAACGCGGACGGCGAATTAAACGATTCCGAAAAGAAATTCCTCTCGGACCTGCATCAGGCGCTTCGCCTGGACGGTGCCACCACGAGCGCCCACCAGCAAACGGCCCAGGCCATCGCGGCGGCACCGCCCGTTATTGGCAATCCGCCGGTACTGGACACGAATCGCGATGCCGAAGTGGAGCGGATGATTATGAGCGCCGCCGTCATGAACGGCGCGTTGGAAATCATGCCGCACACGCTTGCGACGATGGCGATCGTCCCGTTGCAAATACGGCTGGTGTACCGGATTGGCCATGCGTACGGATATGAGCTGGACCGAGGGCATATCAAAGACTTTCTTGCGACCGTAGGCGTTGGGCTGACGTCCCAGGTGTTTGAGGGGTTCACGCGGCAACTGGTCGGCGGCTTCGCGCGGAGACTGGGAGGAGGATTGCTGGGCGGGTTGGTGGGCGAAGCTTCGGGTTCGGCCTTTGCGTTTGCTTCCACTTTTGCCATTGGACAGGTCGCGAAGAAATATTACGCCAGCGGTCGAACTCTTAGCGCCAGCCAATTGAAGGATGTGTTCGCCACGATGCTGGCGAATGGCCGGTCCATGCAGGGGCGGTACTCGGGGGACATCCTGCAACAATCGCGCCAGGTGAATCTCTCTGAGTTGCTTCCATTGGCGAATCAGCGGTAGTGTAGCGCGGTATGATTCGATGGTTAGTCGTTGTCTTCTTTGCCGCGGGATTGAGTTGTTTGGACGCGGCGCCAGCCTTGTGGGATTTGGCCCAACACTCCGCGGATAATCACCGGTTCTCCACTCTGTTTACGGCGCAGGATGTTCGCGACTCGCTGTCGTCGGAGGCCGGCACGGAAAAGGCCATCCAGTGGTGCAAGGACACGGGCGTGACCAAAGTTTATTTGGAGGAATTCCGTGATGGTTACCAGGCGGACCGCGAGACGTTGACGCGGGCACGGGACCGTTTTCGCGCGGAGGGTTTTGTGGTTTCGGGTTGCGTGACGACGACCCGTGTGGGGAAACCGTCGGACCGTCGGTACAGCTACGCATCGTGTTACACGGACGGGGCGACGCAGGATCATCTCGCGTCCATTTTCAAATATGCGGCGGGGCTGTTCGATGAGATTATGATCGACGACTTCTGGTTTACCGATTGCACCTGTTCCAATTGCGAGGCGGCGCGACGCAGCGAGACCGTGACCATCGGATCGCGGGTTTATCCTGTGGAAGGAAATACGTGGCCGGATTATCGGCGCGAATTGATGCTGCGGCTTTCGGAGGATCGCGTGCTGGCTCCGGCGAAGAGCGTCAATCCCAAGGTGCGGCTGATTATCAAATACCCGCAGTGGTACGATTCGTTTCAGGACCGGGGGTATGACGTGGCGAGGGAGACGGCGGCGTTTGACCGGATTTGGGTCGGCACGGAAACGCGCGACTATACGAACGCGCATTGGGGACACACGCCGCAATACGAGGGCTATTTTATCATGCGCTGGCTTGGAGGGATCGGCGGGGAAAAGTGCGGCGGGGGTTGGTATGATTCGCTCGGGACGACGGAGCACACTTACGTGGAGCAGGCGCGGCAAACGATTTTGGCGGGAGCGCGCGAATCGATGCTGTTCCATTTCGGCGGACTTCAGGACGGACTCGGGGCGGCGGACATTGAAGCGCTGCGAACGAACTTGCCGGAGTTGCTTGCGGTGGCGGGGGCGCTGCGAGGTTTGGAGCCGGTAGGAATTGCGGCGTACAAGCCGGCCAATAGCAGTCCGCTGGATGAACCGCGCGTGTTCGATTTTGCGGGGATGATCGGATTGCCGCTGGCGCCGTGTCACGAGTTTCCGACGAACGCCCCGGCGGCGTTTCTTTCGACGGACGCACTGGCGGATCC
>DATAXU010000143.1:0-34380 GCA_036272955.1 Verrucomicrobiia bacterium | reverse complement strand
ACAGTATTATCTCGACGCCACCGTGGCTTACAGGCGCGCCTGCTTGAACGCCATCGAATACCTGAAAAAATTTGGCTACACCGGCGAGCAAGCCTATGCCATTCTCAGCACCGCGCCGGTGGAGGGCCATATCAGTGGCATCGTGGACATTCCCAATGCCTGCGCCACGCTTTTCCTGCCGTCGGAAATTTTTGCCTTCGACATCCTGCCCAACGCCAACGGTCCCAAGAAGATGATCACCGGCAACATCGATCTGGCAAAAGCAAAATAAACTCTATATCAAACAACAGTGCCTTTCTACGATTACCATTGTGCCGCCTGCGGGTCGTTCGCCTTGTGGCGCGGCGTGGAAGCCCGGAATCTCCCGGCGTCCTGTCCGAAGTGTCAGGGGCGGGGGCGGCGCGTCATTGCCGCGCCCAACCTCAGCCTCATGTCCCCGCGGCGGCGTCAAGCGCATGTCCGTAACGAAAAAAGCCGCCACGAACCGCAAGTCTCCGCCAGCCACCGCTGCGGTTCCGGCTGCGGCTGCGGCTCGCCCAAGACGGCGCGCCAGAAGTCCACACGGACGTTGGACCTGGGCAAAGTTGGGAGATTCGAAACCTCACGAAGGCCAAAACGACCCTGGATGCTGGGGCATTGATGACATTGCAGCCGAATACCGTTGCATTTCAATGCCGCCGGTTTCCCGAGGGGTCAAATCCAACGGTTGGATTTTTAGACGAATTTATGCGAACTTATCAGTTCCAGATCCAATAACAGAAAATCCATGTGATGCGGTTTGGCTCAATGTCGTTCCGCGACTGTCTTAACGGCTTGTTCCAGTTCATCCAGGCGTTGCGCCAGCAGATCGTTTTGTTTTTTTAAATTGGCAATTTCAACGGCCTGGCTTTGGATTTGGGCCGCCTGCGCTTGAATCTTTTCTCCCTGCACCCAGTTTCCGGTTTCGACTTTTTGGTCCAGACCCTGGATGGCAGCCAGCGCCACGCCGCCTTCGTCAATCGGCGCAATGTGTTTGTCGTCCGTCCCGATATTGAAACTGGCGTAAAAGTCCTGCGCCACCGGGCCGACGTGCCGGGTGTTCGGGTCCTCTTTATAGCTCCATTCGCTGACGGGCAGTTGCGCCACCTTCTCCAGCATTTGCACCGAGCTTACCGGGGTAAAGTTCTGTTTGGCATTGCGATCACTCAAGTTGTTGAACGTTCCGTTGACGGTGACCCCGTTGATGTCGGCGTATATTCGTTGGTTTGTTGGCGCCACATTCGCACCGCCGACGTACACTCCAAAATAACCGTAACCAACAGACAGGCGCGACGTGCCTCCGCCGGGGTTGCGGACGTGCCCGGTGCCGCCGGCATCGTAATAGAAATTGTAGCCCAAGTGAATGCCATCGCCCAGGGCAGGATAGGAGGCATACAAATAGCCAAGGGAATTGCCGCCGCTGAGCGAGAGGTTGTGGTAGGCGGTGGCGCCGCCGGCGAGTTGCACGTCCCCGGCAAAAAGGATTCCACCGGCCGCACGCACAGCGAACTGATTGGTGGTGGTGGAGGCAAACGACTCAGAAGAACTGTCCGACCAGACAAACGAGTTGTCATACAAGGCTTGGGCATAAGTGCCCGCCGCAAAGCTGTAATCGCCCGGCGCGGAGTTATTAGCACCACCAGCCACAGTCGAGCCATATCCGCCGGCGGCGTTCTCGATCCCACCCGCCACCGTCGCGCCAACGTCACTGGCGTTGTTATGGAGGCCGCCGCCTACCGTTGAGCTATCGCCATTCGCGGTATTCTCATAGCCGCCGCCCACCGTCGCGGAACCGTCCGGGCTGCTGGCAGTGTTGGCCGCGCCGCCACCCACCGTCGAAGCCCAGCCGCTGGCGGTATTTCCGTCGCCGCCGCCGGTGGTCGCGTAGGTGGCACTGGCGGTGTTTCCAACTCCGCCGGCAACCGTGCCGCCGTAACCCGAGACTGAGTTTGAAAGGCCGCCTGAGACGTTCGCGAATCCCGAGTTAGCGAATTGAGTGGGGTCGTGCTGGATCACATTGCCGTATCCGCCGGCAATCACCGAACCGCCCGTAAGGGGTTCAATGGTATTGAACAAACCACCGCCAATGGCGGAATCCGGGCTGTTTGTCTGAATCGAATTTTGCCTGCCTCCAGAGATGGTGCATTCGACGGCATCGTTTTGAATGACGTTCTGAAGACCGCCGCTGATGACTGTAAAAGTGGCGTTGGATAGAATCATGTTGGCACTGCCGCCGGCGATCGTTGCGGAACCGGACGCAGTTTGAACGAGGTTGCCACCGCCGCCGCTGATGGTGGAATCGTTGTCGTTGGTCTGGATGGTATTGCCTTGGCCGCCCGCGATGGTCGAAAACCACGAATTGCTTTGAATCAAATTGACGTGTCCTCCGCCAATGACCGCGTCCAGGATGCCGGGTTCAATCGTGTTGTAGTCCCCGCCGCCAATGGCATCCGCCTGGCCGCCGGGCTCGATGACGTTCATGAAGCCTCCGGCGATGGTGGATTCATAAGCGCTGGATTCAATGGTGTTATTCTCGCCACCGGAGACCGTCGAGGAGTAAGCATTGGTCTGGATCGTGTTCTGCCAGCCGCCACCGATATTTGCGTATCGGGCGCCGGCCTGGATCAAGTTCACCGTGCCCCCGCTCACAGTGCCGAAGTCCGAGGCAACCTGGTTCGACCAGACCAGACCGAAATAATTGCCGGCCCCGCCGCCGCCGATGGTTGCCCCGGCCACACCCGCCACGACGCCGTTGCCGCTCCAGCCGCCAATCAAATTCACACTATTGCTGCCGCCCGGTTCCAGGCGCAGCCCCCGCTGGTTGTCTGCTCTCAATTCCAGCGGCTGATTGTCCGAGGTGCCAATATAATTCGCGCCTGGAGTCGTACCGGAATTGCCCGTGGTCTTCCATGAATTATTCAACGCCGCGGACGGAACCGTCCCGCTGGCCAGTTGAGACGCATTCAAGCCTGTCAGGCCACCGCCGGCGCCGACGAAATTGCCGGTGAATTGGTTGGCTGAATTGCTGAAGGAAAGCTGATTTCCGTAGATTCCAGCCAGCCCGGCATTTCCAACCGTGCCCACAAGATTCTGCGCCGCGATCGCGTAAGGCACGGGCGTCAGTTGCTGGCGGGGCGCGAGCGTATTGAACGCGTTGGCGCCGTTGGTGCTCACGGCCACTTCCAGCCAATTGCTCGCGCCGCTGAACGGATTGCCGAAATTCACCGACGTGGTGAACAGGCCGTTTGTCACGCCCACGGCGCTGTTGGTGACCGGTCCGGCCACCGGGCTGCCGCCGGCGTTCGTGGCATAGAGAGTGAACGTCATGTCATACCACCCGTTGGCCGGAGCGCTGCTGTCGTCGAGCCGGCCTTGGTAGGTAAAGGCGGTGCCTTGGGCGAAAGCGGGTGAGGGTTGAAATACGAGAATTGAAAGTGCCGACAATGCCAGTAGAACAAACAGGTTTTGAGCGCGGTTTTTCATAAACTTCCTCCGATGATTCTGGTTTATTGGTTGACATGTTCGCCTAGGGGACCAAGGGAAAAGCCAACCGTTATGAATGGCAGATTAATTCTTGAAAGCAGTTGTTTGTCAAGCTCGAAAGCCGTCAAGGCAACGGAGCCGCGCGCCAGACTCGAAGCAAACCTGCTTCGCCGCAACCGACCAGTTCACTGCCGTCTGGCGAAAAAGCGACTTGTGTCCACGGAGCAACATGCCCGGGCAGGGTCAGCAATTCCTGCCGGCTCTCCACAGCCCATAGTTTGACTGTGCCGTCGTTGCTGGCTGTCGCCAGGGTGCGACCGTCCGGCGCAAATGCGGCCGATGTCACGTAACCGCTATGTCCGCGGAAAGTCCCCACCCGCACCAAAGTGCGGGCGTCCCACAGACGAACGACGCCGTCTAGCGAACTGCCTGCGACCCACCGGGCATCCGGCGAGAAGGCAAGCGAGCTGACCGTTCCCTGGTGATGCTCCGGGGATAGACGGAAGGCATGGCCGGCCAGATCCATCGCCACGAGAAAATTTGTCTCGTCGGAAATCTGGATGGCTGCCAGCAGGGCGCTCGTGTCAGGGGAAAATCTCAGGGCCGTGATTTGACACGGACGGCTAAAATTCGTGGCGGCGGGTTTCCAGGAAGATGTGTCCCAAGTGACGATCTGCCCGTTGCTCATTCCAACAGCCAGCCGGCCTCCATCAGGGGAGCATGCCAAGTGCGTGGCCGGATTGTCGAGGTCTCCCACGACAGTCGAGCCGGCTGGGGCATCGAATTTCCAAAGCCGAAGCTTGTGGTCCGAGCCGGCGGATACGGCTTGGCGGCCATCGGGCCATAGGGCGGTTGTCAAAGCGGCTTCATCCGGCAACGGCAAATTGAGGAGTGGCTTTCTCACTGCGCCGTCCCAAACCTGAATGACAGGGCGATCATCTACAACGGCAAATCGAGAACCATTTGCACAAAAGCAAACTTCGTCCGCACCCTGGCGCAGGAAGTTGCCTTCGGGTTCCGCGTCCGACGGCGAAACCAGCGGTGCCGTCGGAGTCAGAGGATTGGCGTGGTACTCGACAGGAGTGACACGATTCCTGGCGGAAGCATCCCAGAATTTCACGCTTCCATCGTCACTGGCGGAGACAATCGTGTGACCGTCCGGAAGAAAGACGGCGTTATTGATCCACATTTCGTGACCTTTGTAGTCGGCGATTTCCTTCTGCGTCGCCACGTTCCACAGTTTGAGGGTTCCGTCCACGCAAGTTGTCGCCAGCGATTGACTGTCAGGTGAGAAAGCGACCGAAGTGACCGTGGCCATGTGCCCGGTGAAGGTCCCGGCGTGGGCCGCCGTCTTGACATCCCATAATCTAGCCTCGAAATCCTTGCTGGCGGAGGCCAGCCATTTGCCGTCCGGCGAAAAGGCGAGGTAGTCCACGGAACCGCCGTGGCCGGCCAGGACAGCGCGCGTCGCGCCCGTCGCCACATCAGTTAAGCGAATTGTATGCCTCTCGGCGCTCCAGGCGAGCAGGGCGCTGTCGCTGGAAAAGGCCACTGCGGGATGTTCGTTGGGCTGTCGGCAGAAGGATTGTTTTTCGGTTCGCGTGGCCAGGTCCCATATTATAACCACACCATCGGGCCGGCTGGCCGAGGCCAGCCATTTTCCATTGGGCGAATAGGCCAGTTGGGCGACCGGATGCGCATGACCGCTCAGGACGACGGGATCATGTTCTCCGTCCAAATCCCAAATGCGCACGGATGAATCCGCTCCGGCGGCAGCCACGCGCAGGCCATCCGGAGAAAACGCGACGCAACAATTGCCCGCCGGCGCCGGGATGCGCGTTTCGACTCGCCTCGCGGCGATATTCCAAATGCTCACATAAGGTTTGCCGCCCACCATTGCCAGAAATCTTCCATTGGGCGACGCAGCCACGGATTGCACTCGATTCTGCTCGTTGGAAACTGTCAGGAAACTTTGATCTCGGCACAATTGCCAAAGGTAGCGCCACTCGAAGCCCCGCAAATCCTCCTCGCCATCGCGCGGCGTGAGCGAGTTGAGCAGGAAATGGGCGCGGTGGACATTGCCCGCGGCCCATGCCTCTTGCACAAGTCCGATGCGCGCGGCGTAAAGAGCGTGCCTCCCCTGGAGGAGCGCCCGCTGGCGGGCGGCGGATTGAGACAGCGTCAGAATGAATCCAGTGGTCAGCGATAGGATCAACCCGACCAGCAGCAGCGCGATCTCGGGGTGACGCCGCGCCCATTTGGCGGCGCGTTGCATTACGGAGGCCGGGCGGGCCACGATGGGTTTATGATGGAGCCAGCGTTCCAAATCATCCGCGAGCGCCTCGGCGGAGCCGTACCGCCGGAGAGGTTCTTTTTCCAGGCATTTCAGGCAGATCGTTTCGAGGTCGCGATCCACCTTGGGATTGATCATGGCCGGGTGGCGCGGTTCCTTGTCAAGGACCTGGCGAATCGTCTCCAGCGTCGTGCCGCCGGCGAACGGGGGCTGGCCCGTGAGCATTTCGTAGAGAATCGCGCCCAAGCCATAGACATCGGCGGCGGTGGTCAGGTGTTTGGTTTCACCCCGGGCCTGTTCAGGTGACATGTAACTCGGTGTGCCCAAAACGGCCACCGTTCTGGTGATGGCGCGGTCACTTTCCGTGAGCTTGGCCAGGCCAAAATCCGTCAAATGAGGCTGGCCCTTGCCGTCCACCAGAACGTTGTTTGGCTTCAGGTCGCGGTGAATGATGCCGCGTTGGTGCGCGTAATGAACCGCGCGCGCGACGGTCGCGACCAATTCGGCGGTTTGGCGCTGCGTGGCCTGCCCCTGCAATGTTGGGCCTTCCACCAATTTCATGCTGAAGAACGGCTGGCCGTCCGCCTCCCCAATTTCGTATATGGGGACGATGTTAGGATGATCCAACGCGGCCGCGGCTTCCGCCTCGATCCGGAATCGCCGCACAAATTCCGGTGAAGAGGCGTCGCCCGCCACGATCACCTTCAAGGCGACCAGACGGTTCAGGGCCACTTGGCGCGCTTTGTAAACCACGCCCATTCCGCCGCGGGCAATTTCCTCGATCAACTCGTAGGCGCCGAACGGCCTCGGAAATTTGAGTGCGGGCGGTTGGGGTGGAGCATCCGTCTCGGCGGGAGCGAGCATGTGTTTGAAGACACATTTGGTGCAAAGTCCCGCCGGCGCTTGCGGAGTCAGGGTCATCCCGCAACTGGGGCACTTTCTGTAAGACGACATAACTTCAGCCGGTACTAAAGCATACGGCGCCAATCCTTTCTCATCCGCCGAGCGCGGTCAAAAGATAGCGAATTTCCTCGTCCGTCTTGTCGGATTCTTCCACGGTATTGGCAATCTCGTCGCGAAATAACTCACGAAAACGACTGCGCATCCGATGAATGGCCGAAGTCACCGCCGCGACCGAAAGGCCAAGCCGACCGGCCGCCTCCGCGTAGGAAATCTCCGGCGAATCTCCCATGATAAAGTCTTTCAGCGTCTCGAAACGCTCTCCCTGGCCTGCCGAAACCAATTCCTCGCGCAACCGCCCGGCCACTTGCTCGACGACGGTTTGCGCCCATTGCCGCGCGAATATGGTTTCCGGCGATTCGTGGCTGGCCGGCTCACAATAGTAACGCTTCTCGCCTTCCTCCATGTCCAGAGGGACGATTTCAACGCCTCCGCCGCGCTTGAGGCGTTGAGCTTTGTCCCGTTCATTACTAAGAAAATTGGTGAGCGACGCCAATAAAAAGGAACGGAATTTTCCACGATTCGTATCCGCTTTGCCGAACGCCTTGTATTCAAGCAGGTGCGCGAAAAACGCTTGTGTAAGGTCCTGGCTGTCGTGCGCGCCCCATCCCCGCCGTCGAACGAAGGCATAAAGAGGATACCAGTACGCGCGGCATAATTTTTCCAGCGCCTGCGAACTGCCCAGCGATTGCGTGTCGCCCGCGGCCACCACGACCGACCAATGGGTCGAAGGAAACTGACGCGCTCCCTGTGGAACCTTAGGATTTGAATCGGTCGAAAACATAAACACTGCGTGCCGTGGTCGTATTTTCGCGCTGATTTTAGGGTGCGACACGTATTAAGCAAGTAGCGATGTGTCTTTTGGGAAAAGGTCGAAGCGGAGTTGATTTCAAAAACTTCGGGAATTCGTGAAAGGATTTTTGCGCGACGCTTTTGAAGAGGGTGGAAAGGGTCCTATATGATCAAAGAATTAAAATATTTCACAATATCATCGGCATTCGTGGTTGCGCTGCATTTCACATCCACGCCCTCTCTGCAGGCGGCGGGTTATGCGGTTTCCAACACCAACTCTTCGGGAACCGGATCGTTGTCGCTGGCGTTGTTGCAGGCACAGAGCGATACCAACGCGACCATCAACATCACTTCCGGTCTGGATCCGATTACCTTGCGCGCGATGTTGCCGGCGATTCAAAACAACCTCGTCATCAACGGCAATGGCAACACTATTAGCGGGGCCGGAGCGTATCGGATATTCTTTGTCAACGCACCGGGAGCTACTGTGCAGATCAGTGATCTAACGTTAAGCGGCGGAATGGTTCAAGGCGGCGGTGGCGGTGGCGGGTTTGGCGGCGGTGGAGGCGGCGCGGGATTGGGGGGAGCGATATTTGTCAATGCGGGCGCCGTGGCCGTGAATGGCGTGGCATTTTCCGGCAACTCGGCGCACGGCGGCAAGGGAGGCTATTACTCTGCCATCGCGGGCGGCGGCGGTGGCGGCGGCGGTTTGGTATTCGCGGGTGGTTCGGGCGGGGGCTATGCGACCGACGACGGTGAACTGTACGAAGGCCCGGGCGGCGGCGGTGGCGCGCTCACGAGCGCGGGGACGAACGGCGATCCAGTAACCTCATTTGGCGGATATGGCGGGGGGGTTCACGGCGGCGCGGGTGGCGTACCCGGGTTGGGGTACGGAAACGCCGGCAACGGCGCAAGCCCCACGCTTCCGGATGGCGGCGGCGGCGGCGGGGGCTTCGCGCTCACCAATAATGGCGGTTATGGCGGAAACGGGGGCGATTTCGGCGGCGGTGGCGGCGCGGGAAGCAGCAACGGTGGCAGCAGCGGCCACAGTGGGAACGGTGGGTATGCGGGCGGCGGGGGTGGTGGGGCGTTTACGCTTTATGGTGTCGCCTACCAAGGTGGCAGTGGAGGTTTTGGAGGCGGTGGTGGAGGCGGCGGCGTTGGCGACGTCGATGGTCTCAACGACTTCTCGTACGGCTCCGGCGGTTCCCCCGGCTTTGGCGGTGGAGACGGGGGTGGAAGCGGCGGAGACGGGGGCGGCGGATTGGGCGCTGGCGGGGCGGTCTTCGCCCGGCTCGGATCGAGTCTTACAATCGAGGATTCTACCTTTAATGGTGATACGGTCATCGCCGGCTCAGGCGCTGCCGCGGGATCAGCCATCGGCCAGGCGCTGTTCCTCGGCGCCAATGTGAACTACTCAATCTCCGGCGGCACAAACATTCTCGCAGAAACCATTGGCGGTGGAAATGATGCAAACGCCGAGGGCGGCTTCACCAAATCCGGCGCTGGCACGCTTGTCCTCGCAGCCGCCGAATCCTACGTGGGCGCCACCACCGTCAGCGCCGGGATGTTGGAAATCAGCAACACCTTTCTGCTCTCGACGGCAATCGCCATCAGTTCCAACGCGGTGCTGGAATACGATTATACCAATGAGATTTTTCAGGCCGCCACGACTTTTAGCGGAGCCGGAACGCTGCGTTTGGGGGGCGGCGGCGCCGTCGTTTTTGGTCCGGGCGCGGTCAACGTCAACTTTTCTCCGGGAGCGCTGGTGGACGTGGAATCCGGCACACTCTTTGGCAGTTCCAGTTATGCCGGCCTTTGGACTGAGAACCAAGGCTCGCTCAATGTGGCGGAGGGCGCAGTTTTCAACATCGTCGAAGGCGGCAACACCGGCTCGATGCAAATCGACGCTTTGACAGGCGGCGGAACATTCCTGGGAGGTTTCAGCGGCAACGCGGGCGGCCTGACCACGCTCACTATTGGCGTCGCCGGTGGAAGCGGAGCGTTTGGCGGCGCACTTGAGAATGATTCGGATGCGCGTCTTGGCGTTGTCAAGACAGGCGCCGGCACGGAAACCTTCACCGGAGAGAGCAACACCTATTCCGGCGGCACCACGGTTAAAGCAGGCACTCTGGTTATCAACGGAACGTCCGGCGCCGGGGCAGTGAATGTCAGCGGCGGAATTTTGGCCGGCACCGGGGCGATTGCAGGGGCTGTGACGATCGGGACCAACGGCACCCTGGCTCCGGGCACGCCTGTTGAGACAATGACTATCAACAACACACTTAACCTCGCGGGCAATACGTGCGTGGCCTTAAGTTCGGGTGCCTACAGCCAAGTCGCCGGGCTTGCCAGCGTCACCTACGGCGGCACGTTGACGATTACCAATCTGGGAGCACCGCTGAGCGCGGGCAACACCTTCACCTTATTCAGCGCCGGGTCGTTCACGGGGAACTTTACCCACATTGTGGGCAACCCAGGCGGTGGGTTATTCTACCTATTTAACCCCACCAACGGCGTTTTGAGCGTGGAAGCCAACTACCCGATGACGCCGACAAACCTTGGCTTCACTGTCACCGGCGGGACGATGACGGTGAATTGGCCCGCCAACTATACAGGCTGGATTCTGCAAGCGCAGACCAACCCGCCTTCGATGGGCATCACGACGAATTGGGCGGATGTCGCCGGCTCGGCTTCGTTCGATTCGATGAGCTTTGCCATAAGCTCGGCCAACAACATCTTCTTCCGCCTTCGCCTGCCATAAAAATCAAAATTCGCAAAGAGAAAATAGCGGATCAGTCCCGGCCCAGGTATTTCGCGGTCGCCTGGGTGCGGGAGTGGACGTGCAGCTTATCGTAGATGGTCCGCAGGTGGTTTCGCAGGGTGTTGATGCTGATTCCCAGGTCGTTTGCGATTTCCTTGTAAAGATAGCCTCGGGCCAAAAGAGCCAGGACTTCCTGTTCGCGGGGCGTCAGCTTTTCCATGTCGTAGGCCGGTTTTTGGATCTGGCGGAAATGATTGATGACCTTGCGGGCAATTTGCATCGTCATGGGCGCGCCGCCGGCATGGACCTGCTGGACGGCTTGGATGAGTTCCGCGCCGGGGGTGGTTTTCAGGAGGTAGCCGCTGGCGCCGGCGCGAATCGAATCGAAAATCAGGTCGGGTTGTTCGTAGCTGGTGAGCATGAGGACCTGCATTTGCGGTAATTGCGCTTTGATTTTGGCGACGCACTGGATGCCATTCATACCGGGGAGGTGGATGTCCACCAGCGCGACATCCGGTTTCTGGAAGGGCAGGTCGCGCACGGCGGCTTCGGCCGTGGCGTAGGTGCTCACGCAGCTTAGGCCGGGGGCCTGATTCAAGAGCCGTGCGATGCTCTCGCGCATGCCGGCGTTGTCTTCCACGATGGCGATTTTAATGGACATGGGATCCGCTACCACTCGACGGAGTATGCAGGCCGGTCGAGCGAAAAGGTATGGCATGTTTGGGTTCCCTGGTCATTGTCGTTGGGAAGGCCACGAATAGAGGAATGAGACGCGCGTGCCCGCGCCCACACGGCTTTCTATCTGGAGCCGTCCGCCGACTTCCTGCATTCGTTGGCGCAAGTTGCGCAGGCCGTCGCAACTGGCGTTGTCCGTCTGGTTCGCGAAACCGCACCCGTTGTCTTCGATCGCGATGGCGACTTGTTGGGAATCGACGGCGATACGGAGTTGGACTTCATTGGCGCGGGCGTGGCGGGCGACGTTGTTCAAGGTTTCCTTGACAACAAGAAATAAATTGTGGCGCGCTTCGGGTGAGATCAGGCGGTCGGGCACATTGTCCGGCAAATCCACCCGGCAGCGAATGCCGGCGGCGTGGAGGAATTCAACCGCAAACTGGCTGATGTAATCCACCATGTAGCGCAGCGTGTCATTGCGCGGGTTGATGGCCCACACAATTTCGTCCACCGACCTGGCGGTTTGGCGGACCATCGAGGAACAGCGTTGGATGGTTCCATTGGCCGGGTCGGATTGGGCCATGTCCAAAGTCAGGGCCACCTGGTTGAGGCTGCACCCGAGATCATCGTGGAGGTCTCGCGCGATGCGTGATCTTTCCTTGTCCAGGGCGGCGCGTTGTTCGAGAGTCAACAATTCGGCGCGCAACCGCCGAAATGAAATGTAGCGCACGACCGCAATGACCAGGGAGGTGAACATCGCCAGGACCACGACGCGGAACCACCACGTTTGCCAGAAGAACGGCAACACGGTGAAGGCCAGCGTGACAGGCGCCTGGTTCCATGGGCCGTCGCCGTTGCTGGCCTCGACGTTGAATTTGTAATCGCCAGCGGTGAGCCGCGAATATCCCGCGCTGCGCGTTTCCGCGGTCACCCAATTGTCATCCAAGCCATCCAGGCGGTAACGAAAGCGGATATTTTCCGGCTCGCTCAGGTTGATGGCGGTGAAATCAAATTCCAGACGGCGGTGGTTGGGAGGCAATTCCAATGGCGCCCGCAATGTTTTTAAGTTGGCCACTTTTCCGTTGGCAGGGACTCCGCCATAAGATGCGATGATTTGTCCATCCATCGCCGCCTGGGTCAGCAACGGCGGCGGCGGTTCTGGATTTGAATGCATGACTTTGGGATCCACCGCCGCAAGCGCCTTGCGCAGCGGAATCCACAGGCGGCCATCCTTGCCGCGGAACGCGCCGGGGGCAATGAACGGGCTGGCATTGGCGGAATTGGCTTCGACGCTGAACAAACCTTCGTTTTGACCGTAGTGAATCGAACTCACGTGATCGGCCGCGCCGTTCATGACGGCCTCCAGCTCGGCGCGGCGTACTTTGAACAGGCCGCGTTCGCCGCCGAACCAGTACCAGCCCTCGTCATCCGGCACGATTTGGGAAATATTATCGTCGAACAATCCGCGCTCGGTTCCGATCCTGCTAAAATGACCCTCCTTCAGACGTCCCAGGCCGGCCCCTTCGTAGCCGATCCACAAAGCGTCATCCGGGGATACGTGGAGGGAAAGTATGGAGCGATGCGAAGGGGGCGCGGCCGCGTCTTCCTTGACAAGATGATTTTCTTCCGCGCGCATTAAATCGCCGCGCTCGGAACCGACCCAGATGTTGCCCGAGCCATCCTCCGCCATGGCGGTGATGCGCGGGGCGTAACCGGGCATCGGCACGGTGCGCAATTGTCCGGCATGCAAACATTGCAGTGACACAGGAACTTGTTCGCTCATCCAGAGGTCTCCATTGGAGGCAGGCAGGAGAGCCAAAATAATCCGGCCGACGACTCCGTTGGTTTCCATTACGGTGAGATTGCCGTCGCGCATGTGTACCAGTCTCCGATTGCGGGTGCCGACCCACACGCCGCCACTTCGATCCGCCGCCACACAGGTTATGGCTTCCGTGCGCAACGCGCTTATCTGAATTGCGCGCCATTGGGCGTTGGTTCGCGAAACGAGTAATCCGCTTTGGCTGACGCCCCAAAGCACTCCATTGGTAGTTTCACAGACGGACTGAATTGCGATCAGTGACGAACCGTCATCCAAACCTTCGAGTTGCACGCTGCGCGGGCTTATCCGGTCCAGGCCCCCTCCCGCGGTGCCTGCCCAAATATTTCCCTCCCGGTCTTCGCCCAGGCTTAGAATTCCCGGATGAGACGTTTCAATCCTGGTAAAGCCCGATGCGTCGTGGCGAAAAAGTCCGCCGCTGTCGGTTCCAATCCAGACGGCTCCCGTGTGATCCTCGAGAATCTCCGTCGGGGCGGCGTGGCTGTCGGTTTGGTAGAATCCGTAATTTTCCACGCGACCCTCCTGGTCGCACTTGAGAAGCTGGCCGCCGGCGGCAACCCAGACGCCATTGGAATGGGCGGCGGCCAGGTGAGGCCTGAATTTGGGATGCATCAGCGATTTAAACTGGTTATTGCGAAATACGCCGACGTGGTTTCCTTTGGCGACCCATACGGCGCCATTGACATCCATCACAAATCCACTGGCGATCCCTTGCTCGCCAGTCAGTTTCGTCGCAATCCCGTTTCGGATCTGCCAGATCGAATCCGGGTACCCGACCCAGAGGCAGCCTTCCTTGTCCTCCATCATGGCTGCGGGTCTTTCATTGGGCAGACCGTCCGCGGCGGGCGTCACCGTGGAAAGACTCGGGTCGATATAAAAAATCGGCCAGCGGCGCATTTTGATCCACAAGCCGCCTGACTGGCTTGGAACGATGGAATTGACGCCTTGATCTTCATGGCTGTTGGAACCGAGGTTGGAAAATTCCCGAAAGCGAATTCCATCAAATCGGGCCAGGCCGGCCGGCGTTCCCACCCACAAGTATCCGTCCGGTCCCTGGCTGACGGCCATGACTTGATTGTTGGGCAGGCCGTCATCGGTCTGCCAGGACCGCGTGAACCAGGCGGTCTGATCCGCAGCGGCAGCCGTGGCGCAGGCGACAATGAGGCCCATCGACAATCGCGCGCAGGCCAAGCGAATCGTTACAGGGATCACGGTTCCATCATAATCACCGTCCGCATTGTTGAGCAAGAGCCGGGGGAACGGTTTTCTTTTGGTTGGAGTGGCCGAAATCGACGTGGTGGACGACGGAAGGGGTGGGGGAACCTTTAGCAACCTTGATTGGGCTGGATTGGGGGCCGGGTTGCGACTGAGGCTGGGGCTGTACGGCGGCCGCGGGTTCGATTTTGCGGGTGGCGGCCTGCAATCGCAGAATTATCGTGGCGGTTTTGAGAAGGGCTGCATGTTCGGGACTCGGCGCGCCATTCCATGTGCCCATAAAGGAGGCGAAACGGAAGGCGAGATAGCTGACCATGTAATCGGCCATGGTACGGGGGATTTTGCCGGGCTTGGGGGGATCGATCTCGCGCTGTAAATCATCGACGGACTCGCGCATCAGGAAAGAGCTTTCGATGAATCGAGTTTGGAACAGCCATTCCTGGAATCCGCCGTGGCGCCAGGCGCTCAGGTTTTGAGGGGAGATGGGTGAGCCTTCGAAGTGATTGGCGAGGATCTCGCGGACTTCCGGGACGGCGTTGAGCCAGGTGAGGATTTCGCCGGCTTCCTGTCCATCATCGAGGCGGATGTTGAGTTCTTCGCGGATGTTGCCGGGGAGCCGGGCAATTTTGCCGCGGCGCTGAGAGGTTGAGACGCTTTGCATACGATTGATTTCCATTTGTGCTCATATGTGACTGAGATGGATGTCCCATAGCCGATGTATTTAACACGGTTTGATGGGATACACAAGAGCTTTTTGGATTATTTTGCCGCCGGCGGGAGATGACCCAAACATGCCATACCCACCCGGTAATGTTTTGGTAAGAATCTCTTCAATGAAATCCAACACGCTGGTTCTAAACAATGCCCCGGTGCCGGTTGCCTTGACTCGTTTCAATATGAAAACACTTCAAATGCTTGTTGTTCTATTGGTTGCCCTTGCAGTCGAGCCATTGGCGCGCGCGCAGTCGTGGAATGGCGGCGATATTCACAACGGCAATCTGAATTGGTCTGATGCGAATAATTGGACGGGCGGCGTTCCTATAACTTCCAGCGCGGTTTCGTTTCCTGATGGCGCGTGGCCCGTGACCACCAACGTTCAAGGCGATGTGAATAATATCGTGCAATCCAGCACGGCGATTCTCAGCCTTACCTATAACAATTCGATCAATGATTTCGTGGCGACGGAGATTCCTTCCGGCGCCGCTCTCACTGTGAGCGGGGGCATTACGCTGGCGACGGGTTCCAGCGTCACGGTGGTGACGATGTCGGGCGGCGGATCATTGATTGGCGGTTCCAGCGGCGGCCAGACTTTGGGTATTCCGAGCGTTTCGACTTCGACCGCCGGGACTTCGTTGCTCGACCTTTCGGGGCTTTCCACTTTCGTTTTTAACGTTCCCGGCGGCACCGGCTCCATCAACCTCGGCACGACCGCCGGGGGCAGGGGACAGTTGAATCTCGCATCGGTCAGCAACAACCTCTCGGCCACCACGTTGAATCTTGGCAACAACAATACCAGCGGCCTTGGCACATTGAACCTCGGCAACGGCACCAATATCATCAATGTCGATACCATCAACATGGGCGAGAGCAAGACGACCGGCACGATGCAATTCTTAAACAATGCCGGCGGTGGAGTGACGATTGCCAACCACACGGGCACGGGACGCACCACGATTAATTTGGCCACCGAAGGCAGTTCCGGCAGCACGTCCACCGACTCCACGGGCAAAATGTTGTTCAATGGCGGCACGGTGAACATTCTGGCGGGAACGGTCACCATGGCGAATCGCGTGGCCCGCGCTGATTCCCCCGGGGCCACTGCGGTTCTTTCCTTTAGCAACGGCATCGTGGACGCAACCACCATTAACATGGCCATCAATACCAGCGGCGGCGGCTCTTCTTTTGGCACACTCTCTGTGGGCGGCGGAACGCTCAAGATTGGTTCCGGGGGAATGTCGATGGTCAATCAAGGCGGCACGGCAGGCGCGGGAATGTTGATCGTCACCAATGGCGCGACAGTCGTTTGCAGCAATAACATTTATAAAACCACGGCCAACGGCGTGGCGAGCCTTATACTCAGCGGCGGCAATTTGATCATGACCAGCCCGTCCGGCACCATTGGGGTCGAGGACGGCAATCCGATTGATAATTTCGACCTTACCAATTCCACCGTGACGCTATCGGCGGCCTTGACGGCCGATGTCGTAGTGGCCAACTTCGATCCCGACACCGCCACCAGCAGCACCATCAACGTCGGCACGCTGCCTAACATCACGGTCTATCCGACGCAGTTGCCTTTGATTAGTTACGCGACCGCCGGGGGCAATGTTTCGCTGGGTGGAAACGCGAACCTGAATCTTGTTCTTGGCTCTCTGCCGCCGTCCTTTCCGATCGCTTTTACGGGTTATCTTTCCAATAACACAGCCAATAATTCCATTGACCTTGTGATCACCAACGGGCCGAAGGCCAAGGAGGACGAATGGGGCGGCGGCGTCAATAATAATTGGGACACCACCAGCTTTAATTGGACGAACAACGGTGTGGCCGTGACTTACAATGACCTGGATTTTGTGACCTTTGACGATCTGGCGCGCGCAACCAACGTCAATATAACGGCGACCCGCAAACCCGGCTCCCTGACGGTCAACAATAGCGTGCTGGACTATGCATTTAGCGGCGCGGGCAGCCTGAGCAGTCCGTTCGGCGCTCAACTTTCTTTGCTCAAGGAGGGTTCGGCCTCGCTCACTTTGGCGGAAAGCGGGGGTGACAATTTTAGCGGCGGCATCACCAACGACGGCGGGACGCTCGTGCTGGACGACGCCGGCAGCGCCATTTCGGGAGGCTTGGTGATTGCCAATGGCACAACGGTGCAAATCGGAAACAACGACGACAATGGCGCGTTGCCATCCGGCACCCTTGATGACGAAGGGTTGCTCGTTTTCGACCATGCGAATAATGTTCTTGTCTCCACCGTCATTCCTGGCGGAGGCGCGCTGGCGCAGATCGGGACGGGTATTCTCGCATTGAGCACGACGAACACCTACTCCGGAAGCACGACCGTGGCGAATGGCACACTGGCCTTGACCAACACGGGTTCGATTGCCGACAGCCAGGGAGTGCTGGTCACAAATGCGACATTGGATGTTTCCGGCGCATCGGCGGCGACCACGTTGACCAGCCTGAGCCTTGGAAACGCCACCCTCAACGTGGGGGTGGGTTATCTCGCCACCAATTTTACGGTGGGCAATCTTACCCTCGGCGGAACCAGCAACACGATTAACGTCCTCTCGTTGCCGCCCATCGCCAATTATCCGGCCAGCGTCACGCTCCTTCAAACCGGCGGATCGTTCAGCGGCTACAACTTCGTGCTCGGCGCTTTGCCCTCAGCCAGTCCCCCTTACACGGGGGCCAGTCTGGCTCAAAGCGGGGATGGAACCGCCGTTGTTCTTACGCTCACCGGCGGACCCATCGGGACCCGGCCTTCCGTCACTTGGACCGGGGCGGACTACCTCGATAATGTGAACACGAACTGGTCCGACCCGCAAAACTGGCTGACTCCGGGTGCGCCGTCCGCCGGCGAAAAAGTCATGTTCAATGACAATGGCGCGGCGGGTGGTACTCCGTTCGACCAGACAGGTGATGGCGCCGGCGGCATCCAGAACCCGGCCAACGTCAACAATATCGTTAACACCAGCCTCACCAACGCGGCTTTGACCTACGCCAACGCCGGCGGCACTTATCACAACACGCTCATTACCTCCGGCAACACGTTGACCGAAAATGGTTCCCTCGCGGTCGATGGCACGGGCGGCGTTGTTACCATTCTTGGGTCGAATGCGGTATTGCAGGTTAACAATCCCAGTAATAGCACGACGATCAATGTTGAAAACGGAAGTTCCCCCACATTGGATATGTCGGGCTTGGGCACTTTCAAGGCCGCCGTCAATCAGATTGGAGTCGGTTTTGATATTGCAAGCACGGGGACTTTGGCCAGTGGCAGTCTGTATCTGGCCCGGACCAATACTGTTACCACGGCAGCCGGAAGTTCCAGCGTGAACGCCGCGCTGGTGGTTGGGGGCGGAGGATTGTCCAGCGCGAATACCAGCGCCACGGGCCAGCTTTATCTGGGCCAAACCAATGCGCTCTACGTGGACGGTATTCTCCTGGGCGTCGGCACTTCCGCTTCCGCCGGCAGTATTATTACGTTTAACCCGACGTGGTCCAACAACCCGGTCGCCTATATTCGCGGCATCCTTGGCGATTCAAGCCGGGTCACGCAGTGGGCGTTGGGAGACGACACGGTCAACCTGAATAACGATGCCACCCCTTATGGCTTCGTCTGCGATTTTTCCGAAGGCACGTTGAACGCCCTGGTCAACACGCTGATCGTGGGTCACGGAGCGCATGGCAATGAGGCCGAGACGCAGACCGTCGGCACCTTTAACATGGGAGCGGGTATTTTGGATGTGACAACCCTGGACATCGGTTTCGGCGGCGTCGGCGTGGCGGGCGCCGGGATTGGAGTCATGAATGTCACGAACGGCACGCTTGTCGTCAATGCTTTGGGCCTGGGTGTGGCGGGTGACGGAGGAGGGCTCCCGACGACGACTGGCACGCTCAATTTGAACAACGCGCTTTTGGTGGTTAGCAACAGCATTGTCACTGGCGCCGGCACCGGCGGCGGCGACCTGAATGCCACGAATTCCACCATCGAGTTGTTGGACGGGGCCACCGCGGAGTTGACGGCGCTCAACCTCAGCGGCGGGACGCTGCAATTGAATGCCGATGCCAATGCCGGCGTGGCGATCATCCAGGCCCTAACCGTCGGCACGAACCTTTCGACCAGGGTTAATATTTCTTCCCTTACGAACGTCAGCGCCACAGTGCAAATTCCTCTTATCAGCTATACCGGCAACGATCCGTACGGCGCTTTGAGCCTGGGGACTTTTCCAGCCGGTTACACGGTCGCTTTGGTGGACAACGCGGGCAATGGCAGTGTTGATCTGAGTGTTACTGTATCAGCCCTCCCGCCGTCGCCGGGGATCAGCAGCATCAGCGTGAGCGGAACAACGCTCAGCATCAGCGCGACCAATGGCGCGATAAATGCCCAAGTTATGCTGCTCGGCACAACGAATCTGGCCACGCCGTTGGCCGATTGGACACGCATCCTCACCACCAACTTTGATGGCGGCGGAAATCTGAGTCTGTCCACTAACGTGATCAGTCCAGCATCGCACCAGGAGTTCTACATCCTGGCACAGCCGCAATAGGCAAGTCCTACGTGTTGGCGGATTGTTTGGCTCCTTGCAGCCGGCTGGCGAAGTAGGAGCCGACAACCACAATGGCCGCCAGAAATTGGGCGAGCAACGTCTGGGTTGTTGGAAAGATGGAAAACCAGAGGCCCATCCAGCCTGGGACTAGTTTGGCCAGCCACGCGATTTGCGTCGTCGGAATCCAGTGCGCCAGTTGCATCTCCTGCGCTTGTTCGCCGACCATGATGAGCAACACGACTCCGAGCATTGTTCCAGTCAGGATCAGCATTTTGCGATAGGGCAAACGCCGGTGCGCCACGAATGCCAGCGTTGCGACGATGCCCGAGAAAAACAAGCCCAGCAGCGCGCCACCCAGGACAACGCGCCCTCCGAGTTGCAGGTAATAACTTTGCAGAAATAGAACGACCTCAAAGCCTTCACGGTAAAGCGACGCGAAACCCAGCAGCCCCAATCCCCATAAAAGGCCGCCTTTGCTGATTTCCGTTTCGCTCGCGCCCTTGATCAGCGCCTTTTTCCTTCGGTTATGCATCGACATCCAGCCGCCCCAGTAAATCTTGTGCAGAAACCAATTCATCACCACCAAGAGCACAATGACCGCCAGCAATCCCGTCGCCGCCTGAAGGTTCAGGGCCGAGACGCTTTGAAGCAGGTCATTCACAATCCCGACCGCGATGAACCACGTGACAATGGTCGCCGCAAACGCGATGCCCGCCCCCCACATCACCGGACGCCGATGCGCTTGTTCCCTTCCCACCATGCTGGCCGTGATCGCCGTGAGGACTAAAATGCATTCCAAGCCTTCCCGAAATACGAGCACGCCGATATCCACCGTCGCCGCCGTCGTGCTGGTGTGCGGTGTTCCAGGATCGGGATTGCCCTTGGCGGTAATTCCCTGCCAGACCAGCACTCCGGCCACGATCAGTAACGCCGTCCACAGGAATATTCGAAACGGCAGTCGCAACGGCCTCGCTACGAACCGGGCGTCTCCGCCGAAATGGGTTTGTGCATCCATGATATATCTCGCGCAAGAAAGATAACCGGGCCGCAAATTTTCCACTATCGTACGCTTGCTATTAATTAGCGGCGAATTGCGCCGCCGTTAAAGCCCGGTGGGATGGTCCAAAAATGTCCAGGGCACTCCAAAAGTTTTTGATAGCTCCGCCGACAACGCCTTCACTCCGAAAGTTTCGGTCGCGTAGTGCCCGCCGTAAAAAACGTTCAGGCCCAAGTCTTCCGCCATCGCATACGTCCAGTGCGGGCCTTCTCCAGTTATAAATGTGTCCACGCCTTCCGTCGCCGCGATTTTAAGTTCCGCGCCCGCGCCGCCCGTGACGATTCCAATCTTTTCGCATCGCCCTCCTCCTCCCGGCAGAAGCAGCGGCGCGCGGCCCAGCGCTTTTGTTAAATTTTCCAAAAGCGCATCCCGCGAAATGGATGTCCGCGTTCGCCATCCGAGGTAACGGCCTTTCTCAAAGAAAAACGGGGCGAGCTTTGTGAAACCCAGCGCCCGGCTCAATTGCGCGTTGTTGCCAAGCCGCCGATGCGCGTCCAGCGGAAGATGCGAGCTGTAAATGGCCAGGTCGTTTCGGATCAGCAATTCGAGCATCTCGCGGCGTTTTCCCGTCCAGGGAATCGTCCGGCTCCAAAACAACCCGTGATGGACGATCATCAGGTCCGCGTGTGCTTCGATGGCCAGCTTGATCGTCGCCAGCGAGGCATCGACCGCGGCGGCAATTTTCGTGACGGCGCCGGAATTCTCCACTTGCAGGCCGTTGACCGCGCCCTCCCAATCGGAAAATGTTTCCGTCCGCAGCGTCTTGTCGCAGTGACGGACAATTTTGTCGAGGTTCGCCTTTGCCATGCGCGCATGAAAACAGAGATCGTTCTCATTTTCAAATCCCGCCCAAAATTTTTTGCAATGCTTTGTTGAATTCCTGTTCAATGTTCTTATAGTGCGCGAAGCTGTGAAATCGAAATGAGTCACGTTGCTTCGCCGCCGAGCGCGCCTTGGGACATCCAGGCCGCGCGCGCCCTTTACAATATCAACCGATGGGGCGCGAGATACTTTGATATTAACGAGGCAGGACATGTCGTCGCCATGCCCTTGCGCGAAAACGGCGCCATAGTCGATTTGACGGATGTCATCGAGGAAGCCCGCGGGCGCGGTTTGAAATTTCCCGTCCTCATTCGCTTTCAGGATATTTTGCGCGACCGCGTCGAGGCCCTGAACCAGGCCTTCGCCGCCTCCATCGCCGAGTTCAATTATCAAAACAAATATCGCGGTGTTTTCCCCATCAAGGTCAATCAACTGCGCGAAGTCGTCGAAGAGATTTTGGAGGCCGGCAAACCCTATCAGTTCGGCCTTGAGGTCGGCAGCAAGCCGGAATTGTTTGCCGCCCTGGCTCTTCAAAACCAGTCCGGCTGCCTCATCGTTTGCAACGGTTACAAGGACGCCCTTTTCATCCGCATGGCCATGATGGGCATCAAGCTCGGGAAAAAGGTCATCATGGTCGTCGAAAAACTCGAAGAGCTGCGCCAGATCATCACCATTTCCCGGCAGATGGGCGTTGAACCCTCCATCGGCATCCGCGTCCGTTTGATCAGCAAGGGCGCGGGCAAATGGGCCGATAGCGGCGGCGAAAATGCCAAGTTCGGCCTCAACACCGCCGAACTCCTCGCCGCCTCCGAAATTTTGCGCGCCGAAAAAATGGATCATTGCCTGCGCCTCCTCCATTTTCACATCGGCTCACAGGTCCCGGATATTCTCACGATCAAAAAAGCCGTGCAGGAAGCCGCCCGTTTTTACGCGAAGCTGTACAAAATGGGTTTTGCCATCGAATCACTTGATGTCGGCGGCGGGTTGGGTGTCGATTACGACGGGAGCCGCTCCGCTTTCGACAGTTCCACCAATTACACGTTGCAGGAATACACCAACGACATCGTTTTCTACATCGCGGAGGTTTGCAATCAGGAGCAGGTGCCGCACCCGCAAATCATCAGTGAAAGCGGCCGCGCCATCGTCGCTCATCACAGCGTTTTGCTCGTCGAGACTTTTGGCACCATCGAGAAAATCAGTTCCTCTGCTCCGATGCACTACGCCGGCAACGAGCACGCGCTCGTGCGCGACCTGCTGGACATCCGCAAAAACCTCGCCCGCCTCAACAAAGAGGAGGCCCTCCATGACGCTTCCGACAGACGCGAGGAAGCCCAGCACATGTTCGCCCTCGGCCTGCTGGATTTGTCGGACAAGGCAAAAATCGAAACCTTATACTGGGAAATCGGCCGCGAAGTCGTCCAAAGTTTTCGCGGCCAGAGTTTCGTCCCCGAGGAAATTCGCATTCTCCAGGACAGCCTCGGCCAGCAATTCCTCTGCAACTTTTCCGTCTTCCAATCTTTGCTCGATCATTGGGCCTTGGGACAACTTTTCCCGATCATGCCCGTGAGCCGCCTCAACGAAAAACCCAATTGCGAAGCCACGCTCGTTGATATCACTTGCGACTCCGACGGCGAGGTGAAAAAATTCATCGACTTGTCCGATGTCCGCGACACCCTGCCGCTGCACCTCCCTCGCGCCAACGGCAACGGCCCCGAGCCGTACTATCTCGGCTTCTTTCTCATGGGCGCCTACCAGGACATCATGGGCGACCTGCACAATCTCTTCGGCCGCGTCAACGAACTTCACGTGTTCCTGGACGCCGACGAAGCAGCCGGTTACTACGTCGAGGAAATCATCGAAGGCTCCACCATTGTCCAGACGTTGACGTCGGTCCAGTACGACGAAAACGAACTCAAGCGCCAGATGAAGATGCAGATCGACGAAGCGATCAAGTCCGACCGCCTCAAGCCTTCCGAGGGAATGCGCCTGCTCGACGATTACGAGCGCGGCCTCAAGGAGTACACCTATTTGGCCATCTGATTCCCGATGGACGCCCCCAAAGCCGATCTTATGCGGAATCTTGGGAGGCTGGCGCGCGGGCTTTCCACTCTTTTTTGGGTCCTTCCAATCACGCTGGTCGTGAGCGTCGAAACCGCGCGCACGGACCGACTTGAATTCCTCGGCGCCGCCGCCTTCGTGCCCGCGGTCATCCTCAACATCGTCCTCTGGTACGGCCTGCGTCAATTGCGCGATTTCCAAAAGCAGGAGCGCATCTGGCAGCAGGCCCTCAATCGCGCCGAACTCTTCGCGATTGCTAATATTGGTTTGTCGCCATTTTTGTACTGGTGGCATCGGTTCCCCACCATCCAATTTTACCTCGCCAGCGTCGAATTCCTCGCCGCCTCCGCCCTTCTTTTCCTGATGCAGATCAACCAAGTACTCCGCCGCCTCAGCGCGATGTTGCCCGACGAAATGTTGCGCGCCGAAACCCGGACCTACTCCGCCTGCAACATCTGGATGTTCCTCGCCGTCTTTGCGGGCCTATGTCTCTACGCGAAATTCCGTCCCCTCAGCATGACCGAGATCGTCGTGGGCGGTTTCCATTTTTACCCCCAGGAGCGGATGATGTGGCTGGGTTTATTCCTGACGCTCATGCCCGTCGCAATGACCATGGCCCTGATATGGAAACTCAAAGAAGCCATCTTCACCGGCATTTTTGAAACCGAGCGTTGAATCCCGCCACGCCCCGGATCAATTGAGCAAATGGTACCAATTATCCCGCTGGTGCGCCTCGTAGCCCATGTCTTCAATCAACCGCCGCATGTCCGCCACCCCCATCCGGTACGTCGTCCCCGCCTGCGAAACGACGTTCTCCTCGATCATGATGCTCCCCAGGTCGTTCGCGCCGAACTGCAGCGCCACTTGCCCGATTTCCAGCCCTTGCGTCACCCACGAACTTTGCACGCTCGGAAAATTATCCAAATAAATCCGGCTCAACGCTTGCGTCCGCAAATATTCATGCGCCCCCACCGTCGGCGCCTTTAATCGCGTGTGCTCCGCTTGAAAAGTCCACGCGATAAATGCCGTGAATCCCTTGCTTTTGTCCTGCTGCGCCCGCACCCGCTCCAAATGTTCGATGCGGTCCTCCACAGTTTCCACGTGCCCGAACATCATCGTCGCCGTCGATTTCAACCCAAGCCGATGCGCCACATCCATCACATCGAGCCAGTCATCGCTCATCGCTTTGAGCGGCGAAATCCGCTGCCGGACGCGGTCCACAAGAATTTCCCCGCCTCCGCCCGGAATGGACCCCAACCCCGCCTTCACAAATTGCGAAATGATTTCCTCCAGCGGCAGCCCAAACACCTCCCGAAAATGCACAAATTCGCTGGGGCTGAACCCGTGGATGTTGATTTGCGGAAACTTGCTTTTTATATGCGACAGCAAATCGAGATACCATTGCATCGTCAGCTTCGGGTGGTGCCCGCCTTGCATCAAAATCTGCGTCCCGCCCAGCGCAATGGTTTCCTCGATCTTGCGGTCCATTTCCTCATGCGAAATGACGTAGGCGTCCGCGTCCTTTTCCACGCGGTAAAACGCGCAAAATTTGCAATAGACGTTGCAGACGTTCGTATAATTGACGTTCCGGTCAACAATATATGTAACAATCTGTCCGCCCCGTCCGTCATAGGCTGCGTTCCGTGCCAGTTGGCGCCGCCGATTGGCCAGCGCGCCCAATGTCTCCAACGGCAACGAAGACAGCCGCAGCGCCTCCTTCTGGTCGATGCGTTCTCCCTGCCACACCTTTTCGAGCAGTTCGTCCGATGCCGTTTCGTCTTTCATGCCGAAGCCATTAAAGCACATCCTCGAAGAAAAGTCTCCCGCGTTAATTCGAATCACTCGCGGATGATGGCATTGACCACTTTGTCGATCTCGATGCGGCCATTGTGTTCCGCGTCCGGCTCGCGGTAATTATTGAGCATGATGGAAAAAACAAGCTTCACCCCCGCCGCGTTGGTCATGAAGCCGGACAGCGTATCGACGCCCCCCAGCGAGCCGGTTTTGGCGTGGACGTTTCCCTGCGCCGGTGTTCCCTTGAAACGATTGCGCAACGTGCCGTCGATTCCACCAATCGGCAACGCGTCGAAATACGCGGCGCGAGAGCGGTGCTGATTCATAAACGTCAAAAGCTTCACCGTCGCACTCGGCGTGACAAGCGCGCTGCGCGACAGCCCCGATCCCTCGTCCAATTCCTCCATGTCGCGGCCGATGCCGATCCCGCCCAAAAACTTCCGCAACTCGGACACCCCCGCTTGCTGCGTATCCCCCGTCAGCCCGGATTTTGCGCCGACCTGCAATAGCATCAATTGCGCATACAGATTTTCGGACGGTTTGAGTGTCCCTTTGACAATTTCCGCGAGCGGACGCGATTCCACGAACGCCACCTCCGTCAATTTCGAAATGTCGAGCGGCGCCGTTTCGCGATCCAGCCAGTCCATTTTCCGAACGCCCCCGGAAACCGCCACGCCCTTTTCCGCAAGCGCCTCCTTGAGCATCGTCACAAACCACAACGCCGGTTCGTTCACCGGAACGGAATCCGTGTGCCCGCTGGAACCGTGCGGCACATGTCCCCAGACCCACGCCACGTTTTTGTCCAGGGGCCGATAAAGCCGGATGCTCGCCCGCCCGTGGGCTTCGGACGTTTCCGTTCTATTGCTAAACGTCACAAACGTCGTCGCGGGCATTGTGACAATGGAGCAGGGCGCCCCGACCGTCTCGCCCGGGTTGAAAACCAGGTCAATCACATTGTCCTGAAATGTCAGCGCCGACGCGGGCGCACCGTAATAATTTTCCAAATCGTCCCACGTCCAGTCCGAGCCATACGGCGGCCCGCGGAAATAGCTCTCGTCCCCCACCAGTCCGCCCTCGACGCTCTTGATGCCCGCTCCGACAATGGCATCGACAGCGGGCTGAATGGCCTTCTGATAATCGCCCCCGTTGAAGCGCGCCGAAAACGTCGGGTCGCCGCGCCCATAAACGATGAGGTCGCCGTGAATGATACCGTCCGCCCCGGGTTTTGCATCCGCGTAAAACGAAGTCCTTATCCGATATTCCGGCCCCAACCGATCCAGCGCGAGGGCCGCGGTATAAAGTTTGGCGTTGGACGCCGGCTTCATCAATTTATCGGCATTGCGCTCAAACAACGTTTTGCCCGAATCCAACGCAACAACCTTGACGCCCCATTGCGCATGCGCGAATTGGGAAGCGTCCAAAAGCGCGTCCAGCCGCGCCGACAGCAATTCGGGAGAAGACGATGGTTGTGCGTTGAGGAGCGAAGCCGCCAGAAACAACTGAATACAAATGCAGCGAAAAACCCGTGCCATGACGCCTTTTACCATGCGCCCCAATCAATTCGCAAAACATTAAAAATGTAAAGACTCTCATTGCCACGGGCAGATTATTTCTGGTAGTATTTGTTTTGTTAGTGCGCCCTGCATAGGGAACCATGATCGCATCGCATCATTTTAAAAGCCCCGCCTCCGCACATTCGCGTCGAAAAGGTTTTACCCTCATCGAACTTTTGGTCGTCATTGCCATCATCGCGATTCTGGCCGCGCTCCTCCTCCCGTCCCTTTCCAGGGCAAAAGCCGCGGGCCAATCCACGAAGTGCCTCAGCAATCTGAGGCAACTCGTTATCGCATGGACCAGTTACGCCGGTGACAACAAGGATTTCATTGTCAACAATCATACCGATGGAAATGCGCAGTGCGGCCCCTACGCATGGGTCACATCCGGCGCGATATTGGGGGTTGCCAATTGGACCGGCAATGCCCGGGTGGATACCAACAACCTTGCCATTACCAAGGGACTTCTCTTTCCCTTCGATCCAAGCCCGGGTGTTTATCTTTGCCCCGCCGACATGTCGAGTTGCGACGGCCATCCCGGTCTGCCGCGCAATCGGAGCTACTCGATGAGCACCGGGATGAATTGGGTCGATGAAAGCAATTTCAGTCCCACCAATGGCAGCTTCGTGAAAATGTCCGACATGAATCTGCCGCCGCCTTCCAAGGCATCTGTGTTTCTTGACGAAGCCGAGAATTCCATCGACAACAACGCCTTGGGAATTTACCCTGGCGCACTGGCCGACTCCGCTACCGCGATCGATCCGACCCAGGGAACTGTCGGATACTGGAATCTGCCCGCAAGCCGGCATTCGGACGGGTGTAATTTCTCTTTCGCTGATGGCCATGCCGAGCATTGGAAGTGGCTCTGTCCGTATATCGCCCAGGACAACGCCATTGTTGACCCAGAGGCCGCTGGAACAACCGAAGGCCCCGGCTACGACGGCGCCAGCGGAGGGCCGACTGGAAATCCGCCGGATACGGATCTCGAAAAACTGAAGCTGACAACGCCCATTGTGAACTAACCTGCATTAAAAAAACCGCACTCATATGACAAAACTCACCATCACCAATTCGTCAAAGTCGTGGGGGAAACCTATTTTGGTTGCCGTAACGCTTCTGTCACTCTGCATTGAAGCCGCTGCGCAAACGTACGCGCTGGCTCCCCTTTGGTACGACACGACAAACAGCCCGGTTGGCACTCACATTACGACCGGCGACGTCAATCGCGGCATGGCCTATTATGCGGCCTCCAATATTGTTTTCGTTGTCAACAAAGGCATCACCGGTTCCGGCACCACCCCAGCCATCGATGCCCTCGACGGAACAACCGGCGCCTATTTGGGCAGCGCCAATGTGACCGGTGTCGTGACGGGTTCCTCCGGTGGGAATTTTTCTCTCAACTACATTGGCGTCGCAAACGACGGCGTCCTCTACGGCGCCAATCTGAGCACGACTCCAGCCTATAAAATATATCAGTGGACGAATTGGACGACTGCGCCAACCATCGTATATTCCGGCGATCCCACCGGCGGGTTGACAACCGGCAAGCGCGTCGGCGACTCCATTGCAATCACCGGTTCCGGCGTCAATACGATGATTTTGGCCGCTGTGGTCAGCGGCACAACCCCGACCACCAACATGGTGCTGTTCAGCACTGTGGACGGCGTTAATTTCACCCCGACGCTGCTCGACATCTCCGGGATGGCGGCGCCAAGCGGCAACGACGGCCCCGAGCCTGGCTACACGTTTTTTACCAACAATACGTTCCTTTATAATCCGGAAAACAGCTCGACCTATCTGGTCCAATTTCCCGCAAACTTTGCCAGTTTGACCAGCCCCGTAACCGCCACGAATTTGCTGACCACAACTTTCGGCGGCAACCCTGTCTTCCTTTCCTACAATCCAACCGCCGGCCTTCTGGCCACAATGGGACCCGTGCCGAACAGCACTTCCGCCACCGCCAAAACCGCCGTCAGTCTTTATGAAGTCCCGCCCTTTTCGGATCTTGCCAGCGCGCTGGCGACCACTAATTTTGTGACGACCAACGCCAACGGCAATTTTGTCGGCGGCGTTGCCCTGGGCGGCGTTGGTGGCACAAATGTCATTTACGCGCTGGACTGCAATAACGGCATTCAGGCGGAGTCCATTCTATTTACTGCCGGCGCCATCCCGCCCAGCATTTCGAGCCAGCCGGTGGGCGGCGCGTTTTTCTCGACCTTGCCCTCGTTCACCCTGGCCGTCGCCGCCGGCGGAACTGCGCCCCTTTACTACCAGTGGCAGTTCAATTCAGTCAGCAACGTCGCCACCGCAACGAATATTTTGGCCGCCACCAACAACACCTACACCATCACAAACCCCACCGCGTCGGTTTCGGGTTGGTATGATGTTATCGTCACCAATGCCGGCGGGGTGACGAACAGCATTCCTGTGCAAGTGACCGTTTTAAGTCCCACCACGAACTCCGCGTTCAGCAACTTGTGGAGCCTCTCACCCAGTTCGCGCCCCTATTTGGACCCGGCTGGAAATTACGACACCCGCGGCCTGGCTTTTGACACCAATACCATGACGCTCCTCGTGTGCGACAAAGGCGCGGACCTTGGCATTTTCGTGCTCAACGCCACCAATGGCAATGATCTCTTTGCGATGAACACGATCGGCATCGGCGTCACCGGCGATCAATTTTCGCTCGACCAGGTGGGCGTTGCGGACGACGGCATTGTTTACGCCTGCAATCTTTATGATACCGGGAGCACCGCCGACACATTTGCAATCTTTTCCTGGTCTTCCGTCAGCAGCAACGCCGTCCCGCAATTCGCCTATGGCCCATCGGATCCGAGCGCGCCTGGAATCCAGGACCGCTGGGGCGACACCATGGCCGTGCGGGGAGCGGGAGCCAATACGGAAATTCTCCTCGGCAGTTATAACGGCTTTCTAAACGGGCCGGCCACCAATGCGGCGCTTTTGACCACGACCGCCACGGATGGCACCGGCTTCAACGCGTTGCCTTTGATAATCACAAATGCCAGCGGAATTCCCGCCGGATTCAGCAGCCTCGGCATCTGTTTCGGCGCGGGAAATACATTCTGGGCCAAGAGCCCCGGGGATGACCTGTACGAGATCGCATTTGATCCCGTCAGCGGCAATTGCAATATTCTCCTGGACTTGCCCAGCGGAACCAGCGGCAATTCCAGCTTCAACTCCATGTCTTCGATTTGCCTGGACTCCATCCACAATATTCTCACAGGCATTACCTTCAATGATGTGCCCAACGACCTGTCCGTGTACCAACTTTACGGGACGCCCTCCGCGCCCTTGCCCGTGCCCCCGTACTTGAGCGATCAAGCGTTCTTCCCCTCCAACATAGGCAACAGCCAGGCAAACGGCGTGACCATCATCAAGGCCCCGTACATTTTCGGCCTCGATGTCAACAATGGCTTGGCCGCGTTGACCTATGGCGCCCTGACCGCTCCGCCGTTTCCGGGCTTCCCCGCGACTGCTTCCGCGGTCACGACCGGCAAAGGCGTCACAATTACATGGCAGTCCTACTCGAACGTCAGTTACCAGGTCGAGTACTCGACCCTGCTGACCAGCAACACGGCCTGGACTGACCTCGGCTCATCCATCCTCGCCACCAACATTTCGACGTCGTACACCGACACGAATCCGCCTGATGTGGCGCGTTATTATCGCGTTGTCCTGCCGTAATTTTCGACAGCCAAAGGAAGTGGACGACACGCTTGGGGTCTGTTACCGTACCCCAGGTCCACTATGAGTGAATTCAAGTTTTCATGCCCGAACTGTCAGCAAAACATTTCGGCCACGTCCGATTATTCGGGCGTCCAGATCAATTGTCCGGTCTGTAAGACACCCATCATCGTCCCCGCCGACCCTAATGCGCCCGCGCCCGCGCCCGCTCACGCCGGGGCGCCCCCGCCTCCGCCCGTGCCCGCGCAAACCAGATTATCCAAAGCCCCCAGCACGACGAGCCACGCCGCTACGGGCACGGCCTTCGTCTCCCATGGGCCGCCGGTGCGGAAAAAAAAGAGCCATACGGGACTTTATGTCGGCCTGGGCGTCGGAGCCTTCTGCCTCCTGGGTGCGGTCATTTTCTGGCACTCCCTCTTCGATCTCGGGCACACCTTCTACGCAAAATACATTCACACGGAACCCGCCGTCAAATTGGAGACCGTCGATACGAACGTTCCGCCCCCGCCTCCGCCCGAATTGGCGACCGACGAAATCCTGCAAAACGTCCGCGACAAATACAAAGGCCTCACCACATATTCCGTCAAAGGCCAGGCCATCGCCGCCATCGATATCTCCGCCATCCGCCCCGGCGCTGCGATTCAAAATTCCGCCCAGGCCGTCTCGCTCGAATTGGGCCGCACCAATCTCTACCGTTTGGAATGGCAAACCACCGCCACCAGCCAGCCCTACAAAGGCGCCGCCTGGTCTGCTGGCAAGGGCGACTTCGTCGGCTACGGCCCTTACCCCGCCACCAAGATGAGAAATCGCGAGACCGCCCTGAAGACGGCATCCACCGCATCCGACGCATTATGTATTGGTCTCGCGCACCTTTTCTATGACGACACCAACAGCCTCGCCATGTTCGTCGAAGCGTTTGCGAAAACCAACGGCCCCAACGTCACCCCAAAAATCAACGGCCACGACTGTTACGTTTTGGACGGCCAACTCGACGCGCACGATTTGGTTATTTGGGTGGACAAAGGGACCTTCCTGATCCAGCAGATCCAATTTATTTTCGGAGGAAAGCTCGATGACGCGAAGTTCAAGGATATGCGCCCCGCCGACAAGGCCCAATACACGCAATGGTCGAAACTGAAAGGCTCCATCACCGAGACCTATCAGAACCCCGAAGTGGACAAGACCATTGCCGCCGCCTCCTTCGCGTCCGAATTCTCCCCCCTGATGACAGCCGCCGACACCGCCGCTGCGGGTGGTGGTGGAGGGCAACAACCCGCCAGGCCGCGTCAGCAAATGCGCGGCGCCGTCCCCACAAGCCCCACCGAACTCACCCGCCGCGTCCGCCCCAATCAATAGGACGCAGCCCGAAGGCTTGCCAGTCTTTGATTGAGTGGGCATGCTCATTTGGTGTTGCATTTCCCGTGGGAGAGCGCAGGATGCTCTCTCAAAAACAGCTCGTTAACCATCCGCGAACCATTCCCCAAAAAATATGAAACGGAAAATCCATGCCCTCCTCTTTACCTTCGCCGTGCTTGTCGGCGCTTATCAATCTGTCGCGCAAGGCACCGCCTTTACTTACCAGGGCCTATTAAACAGTGAGGGCGCCCCAGCCGGCGGCCTCTACGACTTTCAATTCACCTTGTCCAACGCCCCCGGCGGCGGCGCGTTGATCGCCGGGCCGGTCACCGCGCTCGGTGTTGGCGTGACAAATGGACTTTTCACAACCGATATTGACTTTGGCGCCGTCTTCACCGGCGGTCCCGGGTGGCTGGCTATTGCTGTTCGCACCAACGGCGGGGCTGCCTTCATCAACCTTGCTCCGTTGCAGGAATTGACACCGGCGCCCAACGCCATTTACGCGGAAAGCGTCTCAGCCTCGCAGCTCACGAGCATTGGCAATTCAAACGGCTTGGACAACTTCTTCGTTGGCCCGGCGGGCAATCTCGCGTCCTATGGCCAGCAGAACACCGCCATCGGGATTCAGTCGATGGCCGGCAATGTCATCGGCTCCCAGAATACAGCTTTGGGCATGCTCTCACTGAACACTTCCACCAATGGCTCCCAGGACACAGCGGTGGGCGTGCAGGCGCTGCAAAACAACCTAAGCGGCTCCTACAACACCGCCATTGGCATCCAGGCCCTGCAGAACAACCTCACCGGCTGGGCCAATACCGCTTTTGGGGCTTTTGCGATGTTAAACAGCTACTCTGGCTGGAACAACACCGCCGTTGGTAGCGGGGCGCTGGCCGGCGACCGTATTTTTGGTTTCTTCGGCTCGAACAATATCGCCGTGGGCAGTGGGGCCGGCGGTTCCTACCAGGAAACTGAAAGCGACAACATTGACATCGGCAACGCCGGCGTACTCGGCGAAAGCGGTGTGATTCGCATCGGCACAAACCAGACCCAGACTTACATCGCCGGCGTCATCAACGGCAACGGAAGCGGGCTGACGAATATCACCATGTCCCAATTGACGTTCGGCAACGGCGATTTCAACGCGTATGTCGGACCGGCCGGCAATTCCTCGATCAACGCCCTCCAAAACACCGCCATCGGCTTTACGGCGCTGACCAACATCACCTCCGGCCAGGGCAACGTGGCCGACGGCTCTGGGGCGCTCTCATTGGACGCGGGTGGCTCCTACAACACCGCCAGCGGCTTCTCTACGCTTGGACTCAATCTCAATGGCGGGTACAACACCGCCACCGGAGCCGGCGCCCTCGAATTCAATCAAAGCGGCTCCGAAAACACCGCCATCGGCGGTTTTGCGATTCAAAACAACCACACCGGCTCCTACAATATCGCGTTGGGTTATCAGGCTGGCGATAACGTCCTTGGCAGCTCCAACATCGACATCGGCAGCCAGGGCTTGGCCACCGATACCAATATCATTCGCATCGGCACCGGGCAGACACAGACTTATATCGCCGGCACCACCTTATTTGCGCAACCCGTCGGGATTGTTTCGACAACGCCGGAGGGCTTGCTGGAGATCCAGGGCGGGGCCGACAACACCGGCTCAAACGACCAGAAGGACATCGCTCTGGCCTATCGCACCGGCGGGTATCGCCACTGGATTCGCAGTCGGCACAATGCCGCGGTCACTGGCAACCCCACGGACAATGCGATTGATTTCTATGTGAACAACAGCGCCGTCGCCAACGGGTCCACCGCGCCCGGCACAGGAAGCATTCTCTGCATGAGCCTCAACGGCGGCAAGGTCGGCATCGGCACCCCTGAGCCGACCAATCTGTTGCAGGTCGGCTCCTCCACCAGCCCGGCGTACTGCAACGGGACCACCTGGGTCAACGGCTCCGACCGCAATTCAAAGGAAGGCTTCACGCCCATCGATCCGGGCGCCGTGCTGGAAAAGGTTTCCGCGCTGCCCATCACCGAATGGAAGTACAAGGTGGAAGCGGACGGCTTCAGGCACATCGGCCCGGTGGCGCAGGATTTTTACGCCGCGTTCGGCTTGAACGGCGGCGACGACAAACACATTTCCACCGTGGACGAAGGCGGCGTCGCGCTGGCCGCCATCCAGGGACTAAACCAGAAACTGAACCAAAAGGACGCCGAAATCGCCGCATTGAAACAGCAGAACGAGGCGATGGAACAAAAACTGGACGCCCTTGAAAAACTTGTCCAGTCCGCCCTCAAGCGGCCGTAGCCGTAACGATGCAATTAGGAAGGAAATGATTGCGCAAAAAGATCAAGCAAGCGCGACCGAGTCAACTCAATGGCTGCGGCTAAGGAAAACGAAAACCGCAAATAGTGACGGCTGACACCGACACACCGGCATGACACCGGCACAATCACGAGCCTATACTTTGGGTGTCGGAAAGGCGCGGGCGGCATGACTACTGGATGGATGCCTCACGCGCGAGACGACACCGTCAGACACCAATCGGGCATAGGCGGTTTGCAAATCCGGCGGGGAATCGCCGTCTTGTTCCCAGTGGACATACGTAGCTTCGTCACACCACTCAGACAACTTTGGCATGACTTTCTTATGGCTGCCAGAGTTCCGAAACGCCCGCATGGCTTCTGGATCTTTCCAAACTGTAATAGTCCAGAAAACCAGCCCGCG
>DATAXU010000142.1:0-11508 GCA_036272955.1 Verrucomicrobiia bacterium | reverse complement strand
GCGGGGTTGCTTGGGATGCCCGCAGTCCAAATCACCGAAGGTGCGGGCGATTACGCCCTATTGACGGAGATCGATTTCAAGCACCCGATTTTCGCGCCGTTCGACGATCCGCGATACAGCGATTTCACGGCCATTCACTTTTGGAAACATTGGCGCTGGGAGATTCCGGCGTCGCTCCACGCCGGAGTGCTGGCGAAATTTGACGATGGCTCGCCGGCCCTGGCGCAAATCGGCATTGGCAAGGGAAACCTTCTCGTCCTGGCCACGAGCTGGGCGCCGGAGCAAAGCCAACTTGCTGTGTCCAGCAAATTTCCGCCGCTAATGGAAACGATGCTGGATTGGAGCGGGTTTGGCGCGCCGGCGCGGTTCCAATTCCGGACCGGCGACGCGATCCCCTCCCCCGGTTTTGCCAGCGGCTCCGTCCAATGGAAAAAGCCGGACGCACACCTCACAACATTGCCGGCGGGGGCGGCGTTCATCGCGACGGAGACGCCGGGAATCTACACGGCGGCCAGCGCGGGCGAAGAGCGGCGATTCGCCGTGAATCTGCCGCTGGAAGAGAGCCGCGTCGCGCCGCTGTCGCAGGACGAATTGGGCCGGCTGGGCGTTCCGCTGGGACCTTTGACGGAGGAACCGATCGCCGTGACGCGAATTCATCAGCGGCAATTGCAGAGGACTGAATTGGAGAACCGGGAAAAACTGTGGCGCTGGTTCGTCCTTGCGGCGCTGGCGGTCCTCGGCGTGGAGGTTGTCCTGTCGGGGAGCCTGGCGCGACGTGTCAACCCGGCGGGAGCAACGCAATAATGGAACCTCGCCTGAAAAATGAATTGACGGGGCTGGAGCGAATGCTCCGGCGCGCTGAATTGTGGCGGGGGATGGCCATTTGCTGGCTCGGAGCGGCGGGACTAGGTTTTCTATTTTTATTGTTCGGATGGCATTCGCCCGCGGCGTTGGCGGTTTCGTTGTTGGGCGGCATCATTGCCGCCGCGACGGTGGCAATGAGGAACCGCGCGCGTCGCGGCGATCTTCACGCGATTGTCGCGGCGCTGGAACGCGAGCATTCGGAATTGCGATATTTGCTTTCCGCCGCCGCGGAGCAGGAGCCGCACCCGGAATCGGGCGAATTCCGGCTGCTACAATTGCGGGCCATCGAAGCGGTTTTAAGCCATCCCCGGCGAAGAGGTTGGCGTCAAGCATTGGAACGAAAATTGTCCATTGCGAGGACGTGGTATCTGGCGGCGTTTGTCGTCGAGCTTGTCGTTCTTTTGATGTTGGGGCGCGGCGCGGGCCATCCGGTTTTTCGCTCGTGGATGGCGCCGGAAATCACCGTGAGTCCCGGGGACACGCAAGTCGAGCGCGGCTCCAGCCTGGTGATTTCGGCGCGGTTCGGCCGGCAACCTCCGCCGGAAGCCACATTGGTCATGGCGACGGCTTCGGGCCAGACGCGGCGCATCCCGATGGAACGCCAGCTTGCGGACCCTGTTTTTGGCGCGAGCCTGAGTGAGATTTCCGAGGAGGGACGGTATCACATCGAATACCAGGGACGAAAAACAGGGGAGTTCAAGGTTCGCGTTTTCGATTATCCGGCGCTGGTCCGGGCGGATGCACTCCTGAACTTTCCGAAGTACACCGGGATGACGAATCAAACAATTCTTGACACCCGACGCGTCACCGCCATTGAGGGAACGCGCCTGACGTACACCTTCCAACTCAACAAAACGGTCACCACGGCCGCGCTGGTGTCAACAAACAGCTCGCTCAACCTCGCGCTACGCGACGGGGCGATTGCGGTGCTGCCCGATTATCTTTTGACCAACGGGGGGCGATATTCGCTGGCGCTTCGGGACGCGGAAGGGCGTTCGAGCAAATTTCCCGCGGACATCGTGATCAGCGTGCTGACGAACCACCCGCCGGAGTTGAAACTGGTTTTTCCGCGCGGCGACCAGCGTGTTTCGCGGCTGGAGGAACTGCAACTGCAGGCGGAGGCCCGCGGCGAATTTGGGTTATTGAAATATGGCATCGGGTACGGATTGGCGGGGCAGGACCCGCGCTTTGTCGAGTTGGGCCAAAATGCGGGGCGCGACGACAAACGCCAGTTTAATTACATGATACCGCTGGAAACTCTTCACCTGGAAGACGACCAGGTGTTGGACTATTTTGTTTGGGCCGATGATTACGGGCCGGATGGGAACGTTCGCCGGACGTTCGGCGACATGTTTTTCGCCGAGGTCCGGCCATTTGAGGAAACGTATCGCGCCGAGCAGGGAGGCCAGGGGCAAGGGGAGGGCCAGGGACAGGGCAATGCGGGCGTTAAACTGGCCGAAATGCAAAAGGAAATCGTCATCGCGACCTGGAAATTGCGACAGGAAAAACAATCCACCTCAACCGCGAGGTCTCCATGAAAAAACAAGTATTCAAACTGTTCGTCGTCGCCGCTTTGTTCAGCGCGCGCAGCCTTTTCGGCGCGGGCTATGCGACGGACGTGGCCATCGTTGGCGAGGCGCAAGCGCAAGCGCTCGACGAGGCCCGCGAAATGCTGGCACGAACCGAAAAGCCCGCCGCTCATGATGCGCTCCAAAAAGCCATCAAGGAAATGGAACGCGCCGAGTCGATGCTGACAGACGCAAAGAACAAACCGGAAACGCTGGCGGCGGCCGTGGCGGCGGAACAGGCGGCTTACCAGGACATTCTCAAAACGGTCCCGCACGATTTCCGAATTTCGCGCGGCGGACGCGGCGCGGGCAGCGGACAAGCCGGGCAGCCAGGCCGCCGCCAACTCGATCAATTGGAGTTGACGAGCGAAGACGACCGTTATGAAACCGAGCGCCAAGCCACCGCCGGCCCAACTCCGCAAGAACGCGAGCAATCGCAGGTCGCGGACCGCCTGAAGCAGTTAGCGCAACGTCAGCAGGATTTGAACGACCGGCTCAAGGAGTTGCAAACGGCCCTCGCCCAGGCGCGCACGGAACAGGAGCGCGAAGAAATTCAACGCCAGCTCAAGCGCCTGAGCGACGAGGAAAAACAGATGCTCGCCGACGTGGACGACTTGCGCCAGACGCTCGATCAATCTCCCAACGCCGAGTCGATGTCCAAGGCGCGACAGCAATTGGACCAGGCCCGGTCGGACACGCAACGGGCGTCGCAGCAATTGCAGAACAATTCGGTTTCGGACGCCTTGGCCGCCGGCACACGGGCGCAGGAGGGGATGCGGAATTTGCGGGAGAGTTTGCGAAACCAGGCCGCGAGCCAGTTTACGCAACAAATGCGCCAACTGCGGTCCCAGGCGCGCGATCTGGCGAAACAAGAGGAGGCCATCGGAAGCACCCTGCAATCGCTCGAAAACCCTGAACGCAAATCGCTGGACGATTCGGCGCAGCGTCAACAATTGGTTCAGAAAATGGCCGAGCAGCAAAGCGGGCTGACCAATTTGCTGGACAAAATGCAAAACGTCAGCGAACAGGCGGAAACGTCGGAACCGCTGCTTTCGCAACAGCTTTACGACACGCTCCGCCGAGCCAGCCAGATGCATAACGACAACCTTCTCCAAACCGGCGCGGAACTTTTGGACCACGGTTTGGTGACGCAGGCGGCGGGGGCCGAAAGCGCCGTCCACAAGAATTTAAATGAACTCCGCGACAAAGTGGAGCGCGCCGCGGAAAGCGTCCTGGGCAACGAAACGGACGCGCTGCGTTACGCCCAAAAGGAATTGGACGATCTTTCCGCGCAAGTCGGAAAAGAAGGGGGCGCAGTCGGGACGAATTCGGCCGCCGGCGGCACAAACTCCACCAGCGGCAGCCAGCAAACGTCAAGTCAAAAGACCGGACAGCGTGGCACAAAACCGGGCGCCGGCGACGAGAAGGGCACGGCGGGAACTGAACCCGGCAACGGCGAGAACGGGACCAAACCCGGTTCGGCCAATGGCCAGAATGGAACGCAGCCAGGGTCCGGTACTGGCCAGGCCGGTACCGAGCGCGGTTTAGCCAACGGGCAAGGCGGAACCCAGCGCGCTTCGGCCAGCGGCCAAGGCGGCCAGGAAAGCGCCTCCGCCGGCGGTCAGGCCGGGGGCGGAGACGGCGACCGATTGCGAGAGGCGGCCCAGCAATTCGGTGGCGCGACAAGGAGCGGGGGCGCGGGTGGGTTGGGCAATAATGGGCCAATTACCGGCAATGACTTTGTCAATTGGGCGGATCGGATGCGCGATGTCGAACAAGTTGTTGACTCACCGGAGTTGCGCAATCAACTGGCGTCGGTGCGGGAGCATGTGGCCGCTTTCCGCGCGGATTACCGGCAGCACAAGGTCAAACCGGACCCGAAATTGTTGCGCGCCGAGGTGCTTAACCCGCTGGCTGAAGTGCGCACGCGACTGGATGAAGACCTCGCGCGGCTGGCCAATGCGAAAAGCCTCGTTCCCCTCGACCATGATCCGGTGCCTGAGAATTATTCCGAGATGGTCCGGAAGTATTACGAAAAGTTGGGAGGAGGGCAGTGATCGTCTTTTCCGGGCGAACCTGGCTCATTCCAGTTCTGGCTCTCGTTGCGGTCCTGGCGCTTGCTTTGGCCTGGGCCGGACGACGCGGGCACGCCCGGACCTCTGTTCGCATCGTGTGCGGAATTTTGAAACTGGCCGGCATCCTCACGCTGGCGCTTTGTTTGCTGGAGCCGCTGCGAGTGAGCCAGCGGGCGCGGTCGGGGGCAAATCTTTTCGCGCTGATCGTGGACAATAGCCAGAGCATGCAGATCAAGGACGCCGGCCAAACGCAATCCCGCGGCGAGCTTCTGCGCGGGGACCTGACCAATGACGCCTCGGGCTGGCAATCCGCGCTGGCGCAAAATTTTCGACTGCGCCGTTACACATTTGACGCCCAATTGCAGGACGCGCGCGATTTCGTGGACCTGAAATTTGACGGCGGGGCGTCGGCCCTCGAAACGGCCCTGCGCACCGCCGCCGACCGATGGCGCGGCCAGCCCGTCGCCGGAGTTCTGCTTTTTTCCGATGGCAACGCGACGGATATCACACCGGACCTTTCCGGGCTGGAAGGTTGTCCGCCCGTCTATCCCGTGGTCATTGGCGGCGATGGGTTGCGGGACATCGCGCTGGAAAAAGTCACGGCGAGCCAGACGGCTTTTGAGGATGCGCCAGTGACGGTGCAGGCCGAGGTGGCCGCGCACGGATTTGCGGGCGAGCCATTGAGCACGCGGCTGATCGAAGTCGGCGCCGGCCTTTCCAACGTCGTTGCGGAGCAAAAACAATCCGCCCCGGGCGACGACAGCAATTTGAATTTCCGCTTCCAGATCCAGCCGGAGAAACCGGGCCTTCATTTTTACGAGGTGGAAACACGCGCGCAAAGCGAAATGGGCAGCGGGGCGTCGCAAACGCGCGAGGCCACGCTTGTCAATAACCGGAAAATGGCAGTCGTTGATCGCGGGCAGCAACCTTTTCGCGTCCTCTATGTCGGGGGCCGGCCCAATTGGGACTTCAAGTTTCTCAACCGCGCAGTTGCGGACGATCCGCAAGTGCAATTGGTGGCGCTGATTCGAATGGCCCGGCGCGAACCGAAATTCTCTTTTGCGGGCAACGAGTTGAGCAACCCGCTTTTCAGCGGATTCGGCGATACCAACGAAGAGACCGCCCGATACGACCAACCCGTGTTGACACGGCTCAATACGAAAGATGAGTTTGAGTTGCGGGGGGGCTTTCCCAAGACGGCGCCTGAGCTTTTCCGCTACGACGCGGTCATATTCGCCGACGTGGAGGCGGACTTTTTTACGCACGATCAAATGGTGTTGATGCAGCGGTTCGTCGCCGAACGGGGCGGAGGATTCCTGATGCTCGGCGGCGCGGAGTCGTTTCGCGAGGGCAATTACGCGGGCACGCTGATCGGGTCGATGCTGCCGGTTTATTTGACAGAGCCGGGACAGGCGAAACTGCCCTCCGAATGGAAGCTCACGCTCACGCGCGAAGGCTGGCTGCAACCGTGGACGCGGCTGCGCTCGACCGAAGGGGAGGAAAAGACGCGCCTGGACGCCGCCGCTCCGCTGGAAGTCCTCAACTCGGTCCAGGGCATCAAACCCGGAGCCAGCGTGCTGGCAACTGTTTCTGATCCTGACAATAATAATTACCCCGCACTCGTTGTGCAACGGCTTGGCCTGGGGCGCACCGCAGCTCTTATGATCGGCGATATGTGGCGCGGAGGATTGCGCGATGAAACGTCGCAAAAAGACCTGGCCAAGTCGTGGCGCCAGATGATTCGATGGCTGGTATCCGACGTTCCTTCACGGGTCAACGTCACGCCGGAAACTTCCGCCAACGGAGACCCCTCCGCCGTTCGCTTCGTGGTCACGGCCCGGGACGAGGAATTCAAGCCGCTGGACAACGCGACCGTTCAGTTGACTGTTCGCCCCGTGCATCTTCTCCAATCCACCAACGCGGAGCCGGCGGCCAGTTTTCTGAAAATCACGGCCGATCCGTTGCCGGGCCAGCCGGGGAAATACGAAGCTTCCTATATCGCGCGCGACGCCGGCGCTTACTCGGTGGAAGCGGTAGTCACGCAATTTGACGGAAAACCCGCCGGACGGGCGATGGCGGGATGGGCCTCGGACCCTGCGGCGGAAGAATTTCGCGTTCTCAAACCCAACCGCGAGTTGCTTTCGGCCATTGCGCAAAAGACGGGCGGGAAGGTTTTGACGATGTCCGACCTTGCGGATTTTGCGCATCGGCTGCCGGAACGCGCGGCGCCGATAACAGAAACCTGGAGCGACCCTCTTTGGCATAAGCCGGTTGTCTTTTTGTTCGTGATCGCGTGTTTTGTGACCGAATGGGGAATCCGCCGCTGGAAAGGATTGCCATGAGGCACGCCACCCGCGCCATCATCGCCGCGCTGTTTTTTTTCTGCGTCTTTGCGCAAGCACAGACCAACGAGCAGCGGACGCTGGTGCTTGTTATCGGCGCTCCGGGAGAACCGGAATATGCCGAAAAATTCGCCGCCTGGGGAAAGTTATGGAAGGAGGCGGCCTTGCAGGGTGGTGTGCAGACACGGGTCGTCGGAGAAGACACGTCGGAATCGCCGGATGACCGCGAGCGCCTGCTAAAACTTCTGGCGGAGGAAATTTCCCGGCCCGCCGGTGAACTCTGGCTGGTTTTCATTGGACACGGGACATTTGACGGGCGGAGCGCAAAATTCAATTTGCGCGGGCCGGACATTTCAGCGGAAGATTTGGCGGCTGCGTTGAAGCCGGCGCGACGTCCATTGGCCGTGGTGCAATGCGCCTCCGCCAGCGGGCCATTTTTGCCGGCCCTTTCCGCCCCTGGGCGGGTCATCATTACGGCGACGCGCAGCGGATATGAGGACAACTTTCCGCGGTTTGGCGGCTACATGGCCGGCGCCATCGGAAGCGCATCTGCGGATTTGGACAAAGACGGACAAACTTCACTGCTGGAAGCGTTTTTGATGGCGTCGCATCAGGTGGCGCAATATTACAAAGACCAGGGCCTGCTGATGACGGAGCACGCGCTGCTGGACGACAATGGCGACGGGCTGGGCACGCCTCCCGATTGGTTTCGCGGCGTGCGCCCCACCAAAAGGGCGGCCGACGGGAAAGCCGTGGATGGGTTGCGGGCGAATCAAATGATTTTGGTGCGCAGCAAGAGCGAGCAGACGTTGTCGCAGGAAACGCGGGCGCAACGCGATGATTTGGAACGCCAGTTCAACGCGTTACGCGACCGCAAATCGAAAATGGACGAGAACGATTACTACAAACAACTGGAAGCCGTCATGATCCAGATCGCCCGGCTTTACGAGACCGGGCCAGTATCGAAGCCATGAAACAAACACCTTTGTCAGAGCGTCTCGCGGTGTGCAGTTGGTCGCTGCAACCGACCAGCGCGGCGGACCTTGCCGCGAAACTGGCCACCACGAACATTCACCGGGTGCAACTTTCGCTTGATCCGCTCCGCGATTCCCTCGCGGGTTGGGAACAGACTGAGAAAGTCCTGCAACAGAATAAAATTGTTATTGTCTCGGCCATGTTTGGGTGCGTTGGCGAGGATTACTCAACGCTTGACAGCATTCGACTCACGGGAGGCATCGCGCCGGACGCGACGTGGGACCAGAATCTCAAAAACATCCGGGCGTCCGCCGCGATCGCGGCGAAACTTCGGCAGAATTTGGTGACTTTCCACGCCGGCTTCCTGCCGCACCAGGAAACGGACCCGGCCTTCGCGAAAATGTTGGGGCGACTGAGGGAAGTGGCGGATATTTTCGCGGCGGAGAAAATCGATGTTGGCCTCGAGACGGGCCAGGAGACAGGGGACGCCCTTGCTGGGCTGTTGCAAAAACTTGATCGACCGAACGTCGGGGTCAACTTCGATCCCGCCAACATGATTCTCTATAACAAGGGCGAGCCGGTCGAGGCGTTGAAAAAGCTCGCGCCGTGGCTCCGGCAAGTCCATATCAAGGACGCCAGAAAAACCACGACGCCGGGAACCTGGGGCGAGGAAGTCCCGGTCGGCGAAGGGGAGGTCGATTGGCGCGGGTTTTTTTCCGTCCTCAAGGACCGCGGATTCTCCGGTAATGTCGTGATAGAGCGCGAAGCTGGAGAGAAGCGAATCGACGATATTCGGGCCGCAAAAACCGTTGTGGAGCATACTCATATATGACAGAAAAAAAGGTAAACGTCGCGGTGGTGGGTCTGGGCTTCATGGGAGTCACGCATCTGCGGGCTTATTTGGCCAACGACGCAGCGCGCGTTGCGGCCGTCTGCGATGCCGCCCGGCTTCCCGTCAACGGTGTCTTGCAAGGGGTGCGCGGAAACATCAAAACAAATTCCGACGACATTCACCTCGGCACGGAGGTCAAGGCCGTTTGTCGGATCGAAGAGGTTTTGGACGACGACGAGGTCGATTTGGTCGATCTTTGCACACCGACGCCGGTTCATCCCGAGCAATGCATCGCGGCCCTCAAGGCGGGCAAACACGTCCTGTGCGAAAAGCCGCTGGCGCGGACGTCGGCCGCCGCGCGAAAGATTTTGGAGGTGGCGGCAACCGCGCCTGGTTTCCTGATGCCGGCGATGTGCATGCGGTTCTGGCCCGGCTGGGGCTGGCTGAAAAAAATGACGGAGGAAAAAACGTATGGCCGAATTCTCGCAGCGCGTTTCCGGCGCGTTTCCGAGATGCCCGGGTGGAGCAAGCAAGGGATTTACGGCGCGGGCGGGGTCGATTTGGGCGGCGCGTTGTTTGATTTGCACATTCACGACACGGACTTCGTGAATTTTCTTTTTGGCCGGCCCAGCGCTGTTTTTTCCACTGGGGTGACAAATTCCGCCGGGACAATCGACCATGTCGTCACGCAATATATATATGATTCCGGCCCGGCGGTGCATGCCGAGGGAAATTGGCTGTTGGCGAAGGGATTCAACATGTCCTATACGATTCACTGCGAGCGTGCGACGCTGGATTTCGACCTGGGCCGCGGCGCCGATGCGATGCAAATCTGCGAGCAGGACCAGGCACCGCGCTCCATCCGTTACGACGAACCGGACGGCTACGTGGGGGAAATCCGGTACATGTTGGAATGCGTTGCCCAGCGCCGCCGCCCGTCGATTGTCGATGCGCACGCGGGCGCGACGGCGCTGGAGATTTGCGAAGCGGAAGAAAAATCCATTCGCAGCGGAGCAATCGAAAAGCTTTAGAAAATAAAACTTGCATGTAGAATGGAGCACCCGTATGGTGCGGCCTCGGCTGGAACGCGGGGTGGAGCAGCCTGGTAGCTCGTCAGGCTCATAACCTGAAGGTCGTAGGTTCAAATCCTACCCCCGCAACCAATTTATCCATTGATAATCAAAGAGTTATCTATCAGCCGGAATTCTCCCGCACAATTCCCGCACAGAATCCGGACGAATCGGAAAACGCCCCGACTGGCAAGATGAAATTCCCGGTCAAAGTCACGTACCGAAAGGCAGAGGCGAAAATCTACGGCAAGAGCGCCGCATACCCGTTTTACCGCCTCTGCTACTACGCTGCGGGCAAACGCCACGTCCGCTCATTCTCAACTTACAGCGCGGCGAAAACGGAAGCCGACGCCAAGGTTAAGGAACTCGCAAACGGCAATCAAGCCATTGCTTTGACGGGCAAGGAAGCAACCGCCGCGCTTTCCATCCGGGACACCTTAGACGCTCACCGCCGCGCCACTGGCCGCGCCTACACCGCGTTGGAAGCCGTCACGGGCTTTCTGGACGTCATCAGGCAATTGCCGGACGGTTGCAACCCCACCGAAGCCGCCCGCGCCTATTCCCGCACGCTCGCCACGATAAAGCCAAAGCTGATTGCGGATGCCGTCGAGGAGTTTATCACTGTGCGGAAGCCAAAGGCGCAAGCGGTAAACGGCAAGCGGGCGCAACTCTCCCCCGTGTATGCCGCGCATGTCGAAAACTGGCTGCGGGAATTCGCCGCGAAGTTTCCGGAGCACAGCCTTGCCGACTTGAACCGCGAATCCCTTGCCGCTTACGTTGCGGAGTATTCCGAATTGTCTGCCAAGTCGCGAAACGACCGCCGCGCCGCCGTGACAATGTTTTTACGCTGGTGTGCGCGTCAAGACTACCTCGCGCAAACGCACCGCCTGTTTGAATCGGACGCGATGCAGAAAGAGCAACTCGACACCGCCGCAACCGACTTTTACCGCCCCGGCGAATTGCAGAACTTGCTCGAATCGTCAGAAGCCCCGATGCGGGCGGTTATCGCACTCCAAGGGTTTGCCGGGTTGCGCCTTGAAGAAGCGTTGCGGATGACGTGGAAAAACGTATTCAGTATCCCCGGCCATATCGAAATCACCGCGCAAAACGCCAAGACGCGCCGCCGCCGCCTTGTTGAAATCTGCCCGGCATTGGCCGCATGGCTTGAAGATTTTCGATCAAAGGAAGGTAAGGTATGGATTCAAACCGCCACTTTGAACGGTTACGTGTCCGCGTTCGCTCGGTTGCGCGACCCTCTGAAAATTCCGTCCCGGCGCAATGGATTGCGACACGCCTTTTGCACCTATCACTTTGCCGTCCACGCCAATGAGAATTTGACTGCCGCCCAAGCGGGAAACTCACCGGCCATGATTCATCAGCATTACAAAGGGCTGGCGACAAAGGCTGAGGCAGAAAAATGGTTCAGCGTCCTTCCCTCGAATGTGGCAACGAACATCATTAACCTGCAAAAAGCTAAAGCGTGAAATCCTCCAAACAACCGACTCCACCTCCCGGCACTTTCGAAAACTCCCAGCCGCCGTTTGCCAAACCGACGACGGAGCAACTTTCGCTTCTTGCCGCTTCGCTATCGAAACAGCTAGTGTAGTGTCCCTTAATTAGCTAGACATATTAGGCTTTTGGTGCGAAATTCCTTTCATGGCGAAAATCGCTGCGGTGGTCCAACTCTCGGAAATTGACCAGCATCAATTGGAAAAATGGATTCGCGCCCAATTCACTCCGCAGCAAGTGGTGTTGCGCTCACGGATTCTGCTCCTGGCCCGC
>DATAXU010000141.1:0-17199 GCA_036272955.1 Verrucomicrobiia bacterium | reverse complement strand
GAACAAGAAATGCGAAAAATTCTGGTCATCCGCGGAGGGGCGTTGGGGGATTTCATTTTGACGCTGCCAGTACTGGCGGCGTTGCGCGGGCGGTTTCCGCAACACGCAATTGAAATTCTCGGTTACCCGCAAATCGCCTCGCTTGCCGTCGCCGGTGGACTTGCGGATGGCGTTTCGGCGCTGGAGTGCCCTCCCCTCGCCGGACTTTTTGCGCGCAACGGAGAATGGGCCGCCGAAACCGGGAACTATTTCGCGGGCTTTGAATTGATTGTTTCGTACCTGCACGATCCTGAACGGATATTCGAAAACAACGTCGCACGTTGCGCGTCGGCGCAGTTCATTCGCGGGACGCACCGACCGGATGAATCGTTGAACACTCATGCGACGGAGCTTTTGCTCCGACCGCTTGAGGCCATCGGGATTTGTGATGCAGATCCCCGGCCGCGATTGGCAATTGAGGCGGAGGATGCCGACAGCGGCCGTCTTGCGTTCCACCCGGGAAGCGGGAGTGAACGGAAAAACTGGCCGGAGCACGCATGGAAAGAACTTCTCCAGACGCTTGTTGTCAACTCTAATTATACATTTCTTCTCATTGGAGGCGAGGCCGAAGGATCGCGGTGCGAACGATTGGCGGCGGTTGTGCCCGCCGGGAGGTTTGTTGTCGCACAGGGTTTGCCATTGGTCAGCCTGGCGCGAAAGTTGAAAGGCTGCGGCGGGTTTATCGGGCATGATTCCGGGATCAGCCACCTTGCGGCGGCGCTGGATTTGCCAGGTCTCGTTCTTTGGGGCGAGACGGCTGAGAAAACGTGGCGGCCTGTGAGCGATCGCGTGAAATTGATTCGGGATCCCCGGGGCCTGGCACATTTGGCGGTTGACGCAGTTTGGGATCATTTGAAGCAGTCGCGAATGGCGGTTTCGGCGGCGTAAAAACCGCACATCCCGTGAACGCCGCCGCCGGGAGGCGTGCTCGAGGAGCAGAGATAAAGACCGGGGACGGGAATTCGGTAGGGGTTGGGACTGAGAATCGGACGGGCAATGAGTTGCCAGAGATTGTTTTCGCCGCCGTTGATCGAACCGCCGATGAGGTTGGCGTTTTTCATTTCCAATTGCGCGCAATTCAACGTGTGGCGGGCCAGAATAGTGTCCCGAAAACCGGGCGCGAAACGTTCGATTTGACTTTCGACACGGCTCGTCATGTCCACCATCGAACCGTGGGGAACGTGGCAATACGCCCAGGCTGTATGGCGGCCTTTGGGAGCGCGAGTGTCATCAAATAAACTCGGCTGAGCCAGAAGCACAAACGGACGATCCGGGATTTTGCCCTCGACGGCCTCCCGCTCGGCGGTGGCGACTTCTTCGTGAGTTCCACAGACATGGACGGTGCCGGCGCGGCGGCAGACCTCGGCGGTCCACGGAATTGGGGCGTTGAGCGCGTAATCGATTTTGAAAATGCCGGGGCCGTAACGGAATTTCTCGAGACGGCGGCGATAGGACTGAGGAAGTTTGTCGCCGGCAATGCGGAGCAATTGGCGGGGCGTCACATCGAAGAGAATGGCGCGTGCGGGCGGCAATTGGGCGAGGCTTTCGACGGGGCAGCCGGTAAGAATCCGGCCACCGAGGGAGCGCAGGCAGGCGGCGAGGGCATCGGAAATCCGCTGGGAGCCGCCGAGAGGAATTGGCCAGCCGACCGCATGACCGGCCATGGCGAGGACCAATCCGAAGGAGGCCGACGCCCTTTGCTCCATTGGCAGAAAAGAATGCGCGGCAAGTCCCGCGAACAAGGCGCGCGCCGGGGCGTTTTCGAAACATTGATTTGCCAATCCGGAAGCGGAACGAAGGGCGTTCCAGCCGAAGCGGGCCATTTGGATTGGATGCGCTGGGAAATGAAGCATGGGCCGGAGGAATTCGGGGCACAGATTCGGCCAACCCGAAACCAGCGGGTCCATGAGCCGCCGCCAGGCAACGCCATCGCTTCCGAGCGACTGCGCGGTGTCGGCGACGCTACGGTGAAGGACGGCTGCCGCGCCATTATCCAAGGGATGCGCCAGGGGAAGATCGGGCTGGATCCATTTCAAACCGAATTGCTCCAGCGACAACTGGGTGAAAAAGGGAGAGCCAATGGCAAGGGGATGAACCGCGGAGCAAATGTCGTGCGTAAAGCCGGGCAGAGTCAACTCAGCCGACCGGGCACCACCGCCAATGGTTTCGTTGGCCTCGACCACCAGAACCGACAGCCGCCGTTGGGCCAGCCGTATCCCCGCAGCCAGGCCGTTTGGGCCTGAACCGACCACAATCGCGTCATAAGAGCCGGTGATTTCCATGGAACCTTTATTAACCTTGATTAAGCTGGATCGGTTGGACGCTCTTTCTATGGCGTCGTCATTCATCACCGACGACTATCCCATATTATTATGGGATTACAACCATTTTACGCGATTTTATACGTTTTTATACGTTTTTATGGATGAACGGTCACTGATTTGACGACGACGAGGTTGGTGCTGGGCTGGGACAGGCCGCCGTGGGTGTTCGCAAGAAATTGCGCGCCATCAATTTTGTTGTTGGTGCAGGAGACGTTGTTCACACGGAACGCCCTGCCGCCGCAATTGAGCACCCGCAAATCCTCGAAGGTGTTGCCGATGCATTCGGTGCCAGGCGTCAGGCGCCATCCGTGCCGGGTCATATCCCCCGCCTGCGCCATGAAGACCCCATCGTGGTGGCTATGGCGAATCGTCACCCGCTCAAACGCGTTGTTGCGCGATTGGCGCATGAAAATGCCGACGTCGTTGCCGGTCAACACAGCGCGATTAATAAGGTTATGGTTGAAACCCAAATCCAGCGAGATCCCCGCCGACAAGTTGGCGTATAAATTTAAGCGGATGAAACGGCACCTCGCAGTCCCATAACAGGCCAGGCCGTCAAATTGATTGTCGAAGGCGGTATAGCCGCGCACAGTCAAATTGCGGGCACGCGCGCTGGATACGAGGCCGCCGGAGCGGCAACGGGCGCAAGTGACATCCTGGACGGTGGCGCCGTCAATGTCCCACACCACCACTCCGTCATTGTTAACGCGGGGGCCATCGGGAAGGATGCGCCAGAGTTCGGTGTCCTGGCGTATTCGATTGCCGTCCACGGACAAGTCGTAAAGAAGAAGGCCGTCCGTAGGGCCTTTGGACCTGTCCAGCGGATCGCCCAAAACGACGACGGGGCAATTGGCGTGGTCGGCGAGGAACAAGATCGTCTCGACCCCGGCGCCGCGTAAAGTCTGCTTGTTCTGGCGGAGAATAATCGGCTGCCGGACAAGGTAGGTTCCCGGTTGCAAAAGCACGCGGCCGCCAACGCCAAGCTCGTCCAGCGCCTCTTGAATCCCTTCGCCGCCGGCGTCGGGAGAAACTCTTATCGTCGCGCCGAAGATCGACAGCGGAATAACGAGAAGAAGCAGTGAAAGGATAGTTGGGGGGATAACATCTTTTCTCATGAATAGGGCATTGTGATAATTCTATATATTTTGGGCAAAGGACATGAGTAGCAAGTATTCTGTCATAATCGTGCGCAACGCCACCGAAAACGCTTCCACCTGCAATTCCATGGGGGCTTTTTGTGGCGTCTCAAAAATAATTTCAAAGGGCACCGGTTCCATTTCCTTCGGGGCGGCCAGCACGCCTTCGTAATGTTGGGAAATAATGCCGTCCTCAGCGGCAAATCCATCGATGGTTGCGCCGACATTTCGCGGGAGGACCTTGCCGGCTTCCTGCAACGCGGGCCGGAGGAGATTTTCGGTAAGCGTGTGGCCGCGAACGAAACCATAAACTCCATCGCTGGTGTCGTCGGCGTGAAGCTGGATCAAGCCGTGGAAATGACGGGCGTGAAGTTCGTCCTCCAGGATTCGCACTTCCGGCTCGGTGGAATTCTTCCAGAATTCGCGATTCAAATCCCTGCCCCGCCGGGACGTCCGCGTGTTGTCCTCGAAACCGGTCGGGTTGCAAATGGGATAGGCTGTCACATGGTAGTTCGATGCCCACTCGGGGCGGCGGGCCAATTCGAGCATCAATTTGACTACACCCAGCGCGCCGGCGGGTTCATCGCCGTGAATGGCGGCGAAGATGCCGAGGCGGATCGGTTCGACATCGCGCGATGCGAAAACGGTGAAGCGCGGCAGCGAGTACGCCTCGCCATTGGTTTCAAACGGAAGAAGATCCGCCTGGACCGCGGGGAGGCCGGTGAGGAGATCCAGGACGCGCCGTAACGAGCGGCGGCCGGAACCGTCACTTATAGTTGTCAGCGCGTCGGCATCCATTGCGGGTGTAAATTGACAGCGGGCTAAAATCTGGCAGTCTGGGAAATATCTTTCAAATGAATTCATTATTGCTCGGTTGCGCTGGCGCCATCATTCTTGGACAAATGGCTGTGTTCGCTCAAACTTTGCCGACCCCGGATCAGCCTATCGTGCTCTGGCCTGAAGGGGCGCCGGGGGCACTGGGAAAAAATGCCTACGATATTCCAACTCTTACGGCATATTTTGCCCCTGCCGACCTGGCCACCGGCGCGGCAATCGTGATTTGCCCCGGCGGGGGTTATGCCGGGCTGGCGCCACACGAAGGGAAGGATTACGCGCGCTGGCTCAATGAACAGGGTATCACCGGGCTGGTTCTCAAATACCGGCTTGGGTCACACGGTTACCGGCATCCCCGAATGCTGGAGGATGCGGCCCGCGCGGTGCGGCTGGTCCGTTTTCACGCGGCCGATTGGGGGATTGACCCGCATCACATCGGGATCATGGGATCATCCGCGGGTGGACACCTCGCGTCCACTTTATTGACACATTTTGACGCCGGCAACCCGGATGCTCCGGACCCGATTGACAGGGTGAGTTGCAGGCCGGACGTGGGAATCCTTTGCTACGCCGTCATCACGATGGGCGAATATACACACAAAGGATCGAGGGAGAATCTGCTGGGGAAAAACCCAAGTCCCGAATTGATTCAGGAACTTTCCAATGAATTGCACGTGACTCACGATACGCCGCAATGCTTCATTTTCCATACGGTGGAAGATGCGACGGTGCCTGTGGAAAATGCCCTGATGTTCGCGGCGGCGTTGCGACGGGCGGGGGTGCTTTTTGACCTGCATATTTACGAGCATGGGGGGCACGGAATGGGATTGGGGAGCAGGACTTATGACCCGTCACATTGGCATCCGTGGACGCGGGATTGCAAGTTTTGGCTCAAAGAACAGGGGTTTAGCAAATAGCGCTTTCGGACTGGGAATGAGGGCGGCGGGCGATTGACAGCAAACTGGCACGAAATACGCTACGCACAAGGCGGATATTATGATGCGTTATATCGCTTTGAGTTTATTGTCGGCAGGTTGTCTTGTCTCGTGTGTCTCAGAGAATCAATTGTATGAGCCTGCCAACAAGCCGGAAACGATCGAATTCAAGCATGCACGTCTGGACGTTAATCCCGACGACGTGCGCAAAGACATCGATCATTACACCAACACTCCTGTGGCCTGGGTGGGAGTCATCCGCAGCACGGATGCCATAGAGGAAGATTTCGGGGGCAGGATTCGCACCGACACGGTGTTTGAACACCACTATTATGATTGGGTGGTGGATACGGACACGGGCGGCATCAAACTGCATGTTTCTCCCCGCGGTGAAGGAAACTTTTACGCGCGCTGGCGCCTGCACAAAGACGACAACGACGCGAGTGCGTACGACGCGCAGAGATTCGCGGGTCCGGGCAAGCTGGCGATTGTGTATGGCGTGCCTCAATCCGTTGACGACGATGGCACGATCGTTTTGAACTACCGGTATTTGCGGATTCTCAACCACGACCAGTTCAGCACCAACGACCTCGATTATGGGCGCTGGGGTCCAACGCGGTTTCCCACTACTCCGGCTACTCCCGCCACTTCGGCCGACGTTAGCGCGAACAGCCAATAGCTCTCGCAGTTGACTACGGGTTTTTACCCCCGTAGGCTTTCGGGGATGTCGAGGCTGCCGTTTGAGGCTTTTTTGGCTCTCCGTTATTTGCGTCCACGCCGGACTTTTGTCTCGGTCATCACTGTCATTTCCATCATTGGTGTTTTGCTCGGAGTGGCGGTTTTAATTGTTGTCATCGCGGTGATGAGCGGGTTCGACAAGGAATGGCGCACGCGCATCCTGGGCTTCAACGCGCATTTGAAAATCTATTCGGCGGACCATTACCAGAGCCTGACAAATTATGAAAGCATCATGCGCACGGTCAAGGCCACGCCGGATGTGGTGGGCGTCTCCCCTTTCATTGAATCCATGGTGCTGGCGCAGACGGAGCCGGACAGCGGGCCGACCTTCACGGCGGTTCCGACGATAATCGGGGTGGATCCGGAAACGATCGGCAGCGTGAATGTGCTCCCCAAAAGCATCGTCTCGGGAAAGCTGGATGTGGACGACAAGGGGTTGGTCGTCGGTCAGGATTTCGCGGCGCGACTTGGATTGAACCTTGGAGACCGCCTGTCGATTTATTCCGCAAACGAGTTGCAGAAAATGCACGCCAGCTACGGCAAAACAAATCAGGAAGTTTTCCTGCCGGACGATTTCACGGTGCGCGGCATTTTTGACGTTGGATTTCCGGATTACAACGGGAATGTGATCGTCACCTCGCTGGCCGATGCGCGCGAGTTGCAAACGATGCCGCCGGATTCCGCGCAGGGATTGCAAATCAAACTGACCGATCCGTTCCTTGCGGACAAAGTCGCGGAGGAATTGACCCATTCGCTGAGGAATGACAACGTGTCGATCTACACATGGCGGCAGGAGAACCCGGAAATTTTCAACGCGCTGGCGGTGGAAAAAAACATGATGTTTTACATGCTGTTTTTCATCGTGATTGTGGCGGGGTTTGGGATTGTGAATTGCCAGATCACGTTCGTGGTCCAGAAGACGCGGGAGATTGGAATTTTAAAATCATTGGGGGCAAGCCGCGGGCAGATTCTGTGGCTGTTTCTGAGCCAGAGCATTGTGGTTGGACTGCTGGGAGTCGGGCTGGGATTTGGACTGGCGATGCTGGCGCTGGCGTATCGAAATGAATTTTTGGAATTCATGCGGCGGGCGACGGGGATGCAACTTTTGCCGGCGTCGATCTACCACGTTTATGATTTGCCGGCGTCGATCCAGGCGCCGGACATCGCGTTGATTTGTTGCGCGGCATTTCTGACGTGTGTGCTGGCGGGATTGTTTCCGGCGTGGAAAGCCAGCCGGCTGCAACCGGTGGAGGCGCTGCGTTATGGTTGACGAACAGTTTTTGTTGACGAGCGGTTTGCGCAAAAGTTACGTGATGGGCAACCGCACACTGGACGTCCTCCGGGGCATCGACCTGGCGGTGCGGCGCGGGGAATTTCTTGCGTTGCGAGGAGCATCGGGGGCGGGGAAAAGCACGCTGCTGCATTTGCTGGGCGGATTGGATTTGCCGAGCGCGGGGGAAATTCGATTTGACGGCTCGGACTTGAGGGCGCTTTCGGCGCGGGCGCGGGCGCAGTTGAGAAACCGGCGGGTCGGTTTTATTTTTCAAGCTTACCATCTTTTGCCGGAATTGAGCGCGCTGGAAAATGTGACGTTGCCGGCGCGGATGGCGCGGGTGAGTCCGACGGAGGCGACGGCACGCTCGGCGGATTTGCTGAAGCGGGTTGGGTTGGGCGACCGGATGGAACATCGGCCTTACGAATTGTCCGGGGGCGAACAGCAGCGGGTCGCGATTGCGCGGGCGCTGGTGAATGCGCCGGATTTGATTCTGGCGGACGAACCGACGGGGAATTTGGATTCGCATACGGGAGCGGAGATCATCGAATTGCTGCTGTCGTTGAGGACGGAGCGGCAGGCGACTTTCGTCATGGCGACGCACGACGCGGGGATCGCGGGACGGGCGCCGCGGGTTTTGGAATTGGTGGATGGGCAGTTTGCTTGAACGGTCTGGAAGTGATAATTACGCAAAAGATCGTCTAAAAATCCAATGGTACGTTTGTTTCGAAAGCGAGGAATTGCGGCGGGGAACGTCGCGGGGGCGGTTGGCGCTTTTACGGAGGCGGGGGCGACGCATCGCGCGGAGTTTGTTTCGCGGATCAAAGGGGCGTATCGATTGGCGACGAAAGGAGAGGATGAGTTGGGGGATTCGATGTGGGCGGAGATTGCGAAACGTAATCTGGTTGTGCATGAAGCACTTATGGCGGATGATGGGCGGTTGGAAGGGATCCTGAATGAGCCGGGGAAATCCGATCTTTTTTATGGGTTCCATAGCCTCTTTGCGGACCGAACGGGGCGACTGCGCACGGGAAGTGAGAAAGAGCGACGAACGATGGCGGAGGGTCTTTTTCGGGAGGTGGTGAGGCTTTGCCAGGCGCTCGGCAGGTGCCGGGTTCGGAATCCGGAATCTCCGGCGGAACAGAACGCGTTTACCATGAAGGATTTGGAAATGCTGCTGGATGGGTTGGATGGGGTGTTTGGCAGCCGCGTTCACTTTCCGAATCCGTATCCAGATGAGTTTGGGTTGGTGACATCGCGGGGGGTTGCTTCGTACCGGGCCATTCATGCGCTTTACCAGGCATTTCGGGTGCGGCAGTTGGCGAAGGTTTATGGGGCGCGAATTTTGGAAATTGGCGCGGGGATGGGTCGGACGGTGGGTTACCTTTGGGGGTTGGGGCTGAGGGATTGCACGATTGTCGATTTGCCGATGACCAATGTGGCTCAGGCGAGTTTCCTGGGGCAGACGATCGGGGCGGAAAGCATCACACTTTTTGGGGAGAAACCGGGTCCGGGGCGGGTGCGGATATTTACGCCGGACTGGTTGAGGAAGTGCGGGGAGAAGTTTGATGTGGTGTTGAATGTGGATTCGATGACGGAGATGGACCGGCGATACGCGGAGGAGTACGGGGCGTTCATCCGGACGAATGCGAAATGCTTTCTATCGATCAATCATGACGCGAATCCGTTTCGGGTGTGTGATCTGGATGCGTTCAAACCTGCCGCGGTGGGGCGTTTTCCGTATTGGATGCGGGAGGGATACACGGAAGAGATTTACGTTTAGGAATTCCGTTGTTGATAATTCGGCTTATACCTGCGTCATACCGCCGTCAGCAGCCAGATCAATGCCAGTGATGAAGCTGCTATCGTCAGAAGCGAGGAAAAGAATCGTCCGCGCCATTTCCTCGGGGCGGCCCAATCGTCCCAGCGGAACCATTTGTACGAAACTCGCTCTCACAGCGTCGGCCTGCTCCTTAGACATTTCGTTCCCTTCCAAGATCGGCGTGTCTATCGGGCCGGGACTCAGCGTGTTGACACGAATGCCACGATCCTTGAAATCAGCAGCCCAACTCCGGACGAAGGAACGCAAGGCGGCTTTCGTGGCACAGTAGATCACGTAAGATGGAATGCCTTTAACGTTGGCGACTGAGGAAACCACAACGATGGAACCGCCATTCCTCAAAAGCGGCAACGCTTTTTGTACAGTGAAGAAACTTCCGCGCGCATTGACATTAAACGTTTTGTCGTAATGTTCCGGCGTCACGTCTTTGGTCACGGCCATTTTCCCGACGGCCGCATTGGCAACCACGATGTCCAACGCGCCCTTTTCGGATTTGACCGCCGCATAAAGATTGTCCAAATCGCTCAATTCGGCCACGTCTCCCTGGACCGCAGTGACGTTTTTGCCGATTTCGGCTTTCGCCTTATCCAGTTCAGCCAGGCGACGGCCCGTGATGAAGACATATGCGCCCTCCTGCACAAATAATTTGGCGGTTGCCAGCCCGATACCGCTGCTTCCGCCTGTTATAACCGCAATTTTTCCCGTCAATTTTTTTCCATTGTTCATGCTCATATATTTTCTCCTTTTTTGTTCTTCGTTGCTTTTGTAGATATGAAATTTACGCTTTTCCTCCAAAGCTAACATAGTCATCGAGTTCGCCGACTTCGAACCAGGTTTTGACATCTTCGCGGGTTTTGGAAAACCGGCCCAGCAATTCGGCAAAGAACTCAAGCGTTTCCGCGTCACTGTTTGGCCCGCGTTTTTCCATGAAAGCGGACCAGGCTTCGATTTCCCACGGGGAGCGCGGGTTTTTGGAATGGGCCTGGACCCATTCAAGGATTTCCCCGTCGCCTTTGCCGGCCGCCAATTCCTTCAGCAGGGCATCCGGATCGAAACCAAGAAATTGCACCAGGCGCTGGTCGGTTGTGGAATTGTATTTGTACTCGCCGTTTTTCTTCGCGAGAGTCGCCCGGCCCTTGTCGAGCATGCGGGCCAAAATCACATAGTTGCCCAAGCGAACGCGAAAGCTGCGGGGCGGGCGCTGAGTCAGATCAATAAAGTAATGTTGCGTTTTCATAATTTTCCAGTTTTGAAATAGCCCGATTGGTCCAAATCGGAAATCGTGACAGAATCCAATATCGTGGTTTTCATACTCTCTCCATTCTCAACGACGATGAAGACGCTGGACAAAGTGAAACTCAATGCCCGATAACGGAGCGCCGACCTCTTGCAGGGCACCGCCCGTTCGAAGCGATCCGAGATCAATGGCGACAAGTCCAGTGCTGTTGATCAACTCGATCACACGCTGTTTGGCTTCGGCGTCGTCGCCGGAGGTAAAGATGACGGTTCGGGGTTTGTTCGGCGAGAAGTCCCGTATCCATTCCATCGGCATGTTGCTGATTGATTTCACAAGCCGCGCGCCAACGGCCATTTCGGCGACCATCTCGCTGGAGGTGCGCCCCTTTAACGCGGCCCGCGAGCGGGTGACGCCCGCCAGGCTGAGATCGGGTTTAGAATCCATATGCGCGTTGGTCGCATCTACCAGTATTCGTCCATGCCAATCAATGCCTTTGAGCGCCTCAGGAATGTTCACCCAAAGCGTGGCGAGAATTACTATGTCGCACTCTGCCGCCTGTTGTTTGGTCCCAGCGATGGCGCCGGGGCCAAGTTCAGCGACGAAATGACCCAACGTTTCCGGGCCTCTGGAGTTGGATACGACTACGGTATGCCCCGCGTTTATTAAATGGCGGCTGATTGTGCCCGCTACTTTTCCCGCACCTATAAATCCTACTTTCATAACTGAGCTCCTTTTCATTTTGTTATCACTATTGTAACCGTACGCCTTCTCGAGGCTTGTGGCTAATGCCGGTTCGTGATTGTCGTGATGCAAAATTTGCATCACAATTTCAATCGTGCTGGAAAAGCTTCGTTTATTCTTAGTGGTCCTTGAGGAAGGCAGCCTCCGTCGTGCGGCTGACCGTCTGCGCGTTTCTCAGTCCGCCATCACGCGACAGATGCAATCACTGGAACTCGATCTCGGTGGGCGCGTTTTGGAACGAACATCGGCCGGGGTGCGTCCCACGAACGGAGGACATGCCCTTGCCGAAAGGGCAAAAACGCTTCTGGCAGATTATGATTCCACCATGGCTGAAGTCCGCCGGCAGGTTCGCGGAGAAAGTGAACGATTGCGTATTGGCTATATTGCGTCGGCTGTCCAGCAGTATCTTGGGCCGGCTCTGGCCGTGCTGCGGCGCGCCTATCCGAAGGTGAAAGTCAAAATGCTCGATCAAACGCCCGGCGAAATGATCATCGCATTACGGCAAGGTGAAATTGATTTAGCATTGACCTTGCACGGTATAGACCTGCTCTCGCGCGATTTCTATGCTCGCAAATTGGCGACTGTCAGGAGCCTTGTTGCGCTTCCCGCCAGCCACCGGTTCGCGACCGAAAGACAGGTGTCTCTTTCACAATTAAAGGGCGAAACGTTCGTGCGGGGATCGGACGATGTGGTACCGGGATACACCCAGAGGATCATTCAGTTCTGCCGCAAGTATGGCGGCTTCCGTCCCCGGCTGGCCACCATTGACAAAGCAACTGGTCTTGTGGAATCTCTCGCCCTGTCAGCGAATGAAGAAGCGATTTCGATTCAACCGGCCTTCATTTCTCACCTGAACGTTCCGAACGTGGTAATGGTTCCCATCGCTGACGCCGGTGCAACGTGGGATTTGTTCGTTGTCTGGCAGCGGGGCAAAATTGCCAGCCCATTGCGGACCTTGCTGAGCGAACTTAACCTGAAGTCTCAATAAATGATGCCTTTCACTTATCAGCGCGGTGTCGGCAAAAATGCCAATCTGGAGTTGGGGATTGTCGCTTAACGACTTCAAAAAATTGCCAGAGAAATTGCCAGTGATGGTCACCCAAAGTTCACGCCAGGTACCGCTAGTATGCGCTTGATACCCCAATAAAACGTGGTAAACATACAACAGGCAGGGGGAATTTATGTCCGATTCCGACCCTCGGCTCCATTACTCTTTCACTACATCGCCGCTACTCCGTGCTGACTCTTCAAGAACACCGTTGATAATTGCGAAATCCTAAACGATTTACGACTCCGGGCGTAACACCTTTTTTGATTGCCCGGACATGAAGCCGGTCGCTGCCTCGGCAGAACTGATAGGTGTAATCCGAGCGAATGCCGCTAAAAGTTGCTAAACGGGTGCTTAAAGATCCTGTGAGCCGCCGATAGGGAGCAGGTGCAAGGTCAATCCCTTCGAGCGGAACATTTCCTCGGCGGCGGCATGGTCAATTTTGATGTTGGGGAAGGTGTCGTAATGCACGCCCATCACGTCTTTGCACTGGAGAAGGGCAGCGGCACGGATGGCTTCTTTTGAATCCATCGTTAATGTGCCGCCGATGCACAGGACGGCAAATTTGAGGCTGGTCGTTTCGCTCACGAGTTCCATATCCAGCGTAAGAGCTGTGTCGCCAGAGTAATAAAAATTGCCCTCCGCAGATTCGATAATGAAGCCATTGGCAATGCCGCCGTAGGTGCCATTTTCAAAAGAGCTTGAGTGAATGGCGTTGACGCATCTCGCCCGGCCAAAATCTGCCGAAAACGTGCCACCCGCATTCAACGGCTGCACATTTTTCACCCCGTTTTTGCCAAGCCAGGAAAATATTTCATAGTTGGAAATCACGGTCGCATCAGTTTGGTTCGCGATGATAACGGCATCGGCCATGTGGTCGAAATGAGCCTGCGATACAAATATATAGTCCGCCCTGATTTTTTTGATGTCCACAGCTTTGGCGAGAGAGTTTTGGATGATAAACGGGTCAAACAGCAGGTGCTTCCCATTGATTTCGGCGGCAAAGCAGGAGTGACCGTAGTAGGTAATTCTCACACATTTTTATTTCATTTTTTTAATCGAATTCTCCAATCGGCTCGCGACATGAAGTCATAGTGGCAAAGTTTCGAACTTCCGGTCTCTTCGCCTCCAGGAGGATTCGGTTTTATTTCAGGCGGGACGTGCCCTCACGCAACCCACACCGTTGTGGTTATTTTGGCTACTGGTTGCCGGGCGCAGAGGTGGCAGCCTCTTCGATAAGATTGGCTGTTTCCTTCGGGTGAGACATGTAGGCCACATGGCTCGCCTTCACCTCGACCGTCTTGGCGTTGGCGCGCTTTGCCATCATGCGCTCCTGATCCGGATTGATTGACCGGTCTGCGCCGGCGACCATGTACCAGGTTGGCTTGTGCTTCCAGGCGGGGTTCTTCACCTCGTGGGTGAACGCGTCGGTAGAGATCGGCACTTGCGATATGGCCATGAACTCCGCCTCATCCCGTGGAATGTCTGCTGCGAAGTCGGCGACGAAGTGCGCCTCGTCAATCCACCAAAGCCCGTTGCTGTCCGGTTTGAATGCCTTGGAGGCTTGCGGCACAGCCTGTTCGATCGATGCACAGCTTTCACCTTCATCGAGGGCAAAGGCGGCAATATAGACAAGCGCTTTAACTTTTGGGTGATTGCCGGCCTCGGTAATGACGGACCCGCCGTAGCTGTGGCCTACCAGAACCACTGGCCCGTCCATGGCGTCGATGGCCGCCTTCGTGTACTTTTGGTCCTCGGCGTAGGAAGTCTCGGGATGCTGCACCACCGAGACCTTATAGCCTTCATTCTTGAGGATGTCGGCGACTCTCTTCCAGCCGGAGCCATCCGCGAAAGCTCCATGCACCAGGACCACGTTCTTAACATGCTGTGTCATGATAATTCTCCTTTGTCTTGTGTGGGTTTGTTTGTTTCGATTTGTTAAATCGCATGGAGAATTTATACAAGGAACCTCGAAGGCGTCTTGGAGAATCGCGCCAGCTTTGTAATTTCTAACCGAAAAACTAACAAAAAAATCATTTCAACCGATCCTTGGTCACGCCTCTGTTCAATCGGCACCAGCGTGACGGAGTCATGTGTTCGATACGGCTGAACGTCCGGCTGAAGGCGGCGTGATCGTAGAAGCCCGATGACAATGCAATCTCGACCAGGCTTTTGCTGGTCCGTGAAAGCAGGTCTTTGGCTTTGGCAATCCGAAGCTGGATTAATCGCTGATGGACGGAGGTGCCAAAACTCTGCCGGAAGCATCGCCCGAAATGACTTGCCGAAAGTGAGCACGCAGTAGCTAGCTCCTTTATTGCGATATTTCCCTCAAGATGCGCGTGTAACATCTCGTCGGTTCGCAGCTTTTGCCACGGTTCCAGTCCGCGCCTGGCCGGGACTACGAACCTTGGGGTGCCGCAATGGGCCTGCAAGATGTGTGCCCCAAGGACCGTGGCAGTCTGATCGAGCGCCAGCCGATCGAGGGGTTCTCCGTGTTTGACAAAGGGAAGAATGTTTTTTGTCATTTGCGACACAACCAAGTCTTCGACAAAAAACGCCTCCCGAAGCTGGAACGACGATGACACCGCGTTGTCGAGCGCGATCCGCTCAAGGAGTTTCCGCGAGAGGTAATAATGCAAATAATCGAATGGGCCGCGGGCCCACATTTCCATTCGGCAACTCAGATCGATAAAAGTCGTGGCGAACGGTATTGCTCGCGTCACCCCAACGCTCCTGCCGTTGTAGAGGGCTTTCCATTGTCCCATCGCTGCAGGCGTCAAGGACACGCAGATCAGGATTGCCTGATCCGGGGGATAAACAGGAGCCTTCTCCATTTCTCTTGGACCTGAACGAAGCCGCGTCACGGCGAACTCTGGCTTTTGGTCCGAGCCAACAACTCCGCAATCGTAGGCCGGCGTACTGAAAACATCTGCCAGGGATGAGCCGAACATTCGCATATTTAGCCCATTTTCTTTTGGTTGATTTGTTTGCGAGTCAATCATGCTTACAAGGACATGGTGCTTTACAAGTTTGCCTAAAACCAATACTTCATATGCTCATGCCATGCTTTTAAAGTATGTATTGAATCGTATGGAACTCCGTCATTTGCGTTATTTCATTGCCGTGGCTGAGGAGGGCAGCTTGACCAATGCCGCTGAGAAGCGGTTGCACACGGCTCAGCCCTCATTGAGCAGGCAGATTCGAGACCTCGAAACGGAAGTCGGCGTGAAGCTTTTGGGGCGACGACCGCGTGGCATCACATTGACACCGGCTGGCCGAGTATTTCTCGATCATGCACGCATGGTATTACAACAGGTCGAAACAGCCGGCGAAGCCGCGCGCCGCGTCGAGCAGCCCGACAAGCCCACCTTCGTCGTTGGCTTCCTTGTCGGACAAGAGGTCACATGTTTGCCCGAAACGCTGCGCATCCTGCGTGCGGAAGCCTCAGGTGTCGAAATAACCTTTTTGAGTCTAACTTCACCAGAGCTTGCCCTGGCACTGATGCGAGGCAAAGTGGATGTGGCCTTTATGCGCCGGGAGACGCGGACGACAGGCCTCGCCTACAAATTCTTGATAAAGGAGCCACTGATACTCGTGCTCCCGACCGGTCATCGTTTGGCGGCGAACCAGGTGATCCAGCCGCAGGAGCTTGCCCGCGAGATTTTCATCGGCCCCGCTCCAGTCGCGCCGGCGTTGAGGGCCGTAATCGACGATTATGCGAAAAAGGTCGGAATCACACTGAAAGCCGCTTACGAGGGCGAGAACCTGGCCGCTGTGATGTCGCTGGTGGCATCCACCGGAGGTGTGGCGCTGTGTCCTTTCTATGTGAAAAATAGTTTGACCACCAAGCTTGTTGCTCGACCTTTACGGGGTGAAACTCCCACCATCGACCTCGTGATGGGCTACAACAAATCGAACACCTCCCCATGGCTGAAGCGATTTCTTTCTCGCGCCGACGAGTTGGCAGCCAGCGTTCAGAAACAGATTAGCGCCAATTAGAAATCTATCGAGTTGATATTGCCACCCTTAAAATGACAAACCCAAAAGCTTCTGGAGGTGTCAGCAAAAACGTCAGCAGGAGTGTAGAGAAAGTGCAGTTCCGATTAGAGACAGTGTGAGCTTGATTCACTCGTAAAATGTGGCAAATTCAGTATGAAAACGACGCTTAAGGCGACCGATTCCGACCTCCGCCTCCAGTTCTAACTGCTTGAGCAGCAATGAATTTGAGGGTGAATGGTCCGCAACGGACATCAAAACGGACACCTTTTTTCCAATCCGCAGGAAACCAGCATAGTCCGGCATAATCCGCCGCCTATCTGCTACCTCATCGGATTCGGCCTCAGTTATTCTCGCGGTTGCGTGAAAAATATGAAAACACGTTACCGTCTCATCTGCCGTGGAATTCGTGGGGGAGGCTACTACAGTGTGGACACCACAACCGGCAAGCGCACCAGCCTCGGCACCACCAACGCCGACGATGCCAAACAGATCATCGAAGCCAAAAACAACTCCGAGCGCCAGCCGATGCTGAATCTCCAGATTGCCAAGGCGTATCTGGCGGGCAGCGACAACGGCATCACCACTCGGATATGGCGGAATGCCATTCAATCGTTGATTGGCACCAAACAGGGAGTCAACCAACACCGCTGGAAAACTGCCGCCAAGGACAAGGCGTTTATCACATTGCTGTCGCAGGTCATCATTGCAACCAAAGGCGAAACGATCTTGAAGGTGCTGCAAATGGGAACGGTTTCCACCAACGTCTATCTGCGCCGCCTGCACAATTTCTGCGTGGACATGAATTGGCTGCCGTGGCCGCTCGTGCCGAAACGCCAGTGGCCCGTCGTCGAGTTCAAAGAGAAGCGCGGTATTACGCTGGCGGAACATCTGGCCATCGTCGCCCGCGAACAGAATCCCGAACGCAAGGCGTTCTACAAACTCGCGTGGTACTTGGGCGCATCGCAATCCGATCTGGCCGGCTTGAACGCCGAGGATGTTGATTGGGAACACCACGTCATTAGCTATGCGCGCCGGAAGACCGGCTCGATTGCCAT
>DATAXU010000140.1:0-15505 GCA_036272955.1 Verrucomicrobiia bacterium | reverse complement strand
AAGGACACGATTGCGCGGGAATGGCCCATTTTCGCTTTTCGCCTTTGCGTGAGCCACGCCCCTCAACGTCCGAAGGCGGTGGTTCTGAGTCGCCTCTTTATGCTGCTGCTGTTGTGCTTCATAGCGCTTTATGTTCTTGTTTGCTTGCTCATGGCCGTCTTTCAACGCTCTTTCATTTATTTTCCTTCCGTTTACAGCCGGCAACAGGTGGATGGGATGGCACAACGCGCCAATTTGGAACGTTGGACAAATTCGTCCGGCCAGTTCATCGGAATGAAACGCCTTTCCCCGAGGCAACCGGCGGATGGCACTGTAATGATCACGTATGGTAACGGCAGCACTGCCATTAGCTGCGAACATTATGCGAATGACATTCAAGGTGTTGCTGCGTTTGACATATTCATCCTGGAATATCCCGGCTACGAGGACCGTCCGGGTCGTCCTAGCCAATGCAGTTTGCTCAGCGCCGCTGACGAGGCATTTCTGACGCTTCCCACGAAACTGCCGGTTTATCTGGTCGGCGAATCTCTCGGGACCGGCGTTGCCTCGTATTTGGCCGGAACTTATTCCAACAGAATTGCGGGTGTTTTACTAATTTCGCCTTTCAACAGCCTGGTCGATGCGGCACAGAGCCACTATCCCGTCCTGCCTGTCATGTTGTTGCTCAAAGACCGTTTCCCTTCGGAAAAATATCTGCGCAACTATGACGGCAAGGTCGGAATCACTATTGACGCTAAAGACACTGTCGTGCCCGACAAACTCGGTTATCGTCTGCTTCATGGTTATGCCGGCCCCAAGAGACTTTGGGCATTTCCTGACGGCGGACATTGCCAAATCACTTCGCGGCCCTCAATCTTCTGGAAACAGGTCATTGACTTCTGGCAGACCAATCGCCTGTGAGATACCCAAATTTCCCTCCGGCGAAGTGTTGTTCACGTTCCTGGCGGAACGGTATGAACGGCGCAGCGTGATGATCACCAGCAGCCTGGCAGGCCAAAGGCGAGCAAGTTCTCGCTGCGTTCAACAAAGCCGCCTCTCCTGAATCCTGGTCGAGCTTGACCACCCGGCCGTCTGAGAGAATGCCCTGTATGATATACGCCCCGTCCTCTGGGACTTTTCTTCGGGTTCCCAACCTTACGGGCCGCAAACCACCGACTTTACCGTTAAAGTGTCTGCGGATAAACCTATCAATCACATCGTAAATCATTGAAGTCCAATCGAATAGCCTCATTATGAAGCTCCGTTGACGCCCGTCCGAAGAGTTTTGAAAACAAATCCAACCGTTTGATTTTTAGACGATCTTCTGCGTATTTTTGACTTCAGACTCCTACCCTACGGAACTCGCAACCGATAAAAACATCTAGCCGCCGCCGAATCAACCGCATTGGTCGCCACAAGGCTTGAATTCCCGTTAACGTCAAAGCCCCCCCGAGCCACGACCGCCCACTGACTCATCGGCAACGTCAGGTTGTCGCTTGCCAGGACGGCATAGGTCCCACCGGCGATGCCATTCGTGGCATTGACGATGAGGCTCGTCCCGGCAAATCCAAAACTGGCAATCGCCGCTCCCGGCAGCGCAAGACTAAAGATCGTCCCCGTTCCATTCGTTCCCCCTTCGCTGGCCGTTCCATAAAGAGTATTCCCCGCCAACGCCAACCCCGCCAGCGGAAGATCCCCATCCGGCGAATTATCCAAAGCGCGGAGAATGTTATAGCCCATCCCATTCGTGCCGATGTCGAACACGATCCCCGCCCCGTTCGTTCCCCCCGCCGAAGTCGTCCCGTAAAGCGTCCCCCCCGACAATATCAAATTCTCCCGGGGATTCGCACCATCCGATGAACCTCCAAAATCGTGCAGCACCATGTAATTGCTCCCGTCGATGTTTATCGCGAACACTGTTCCCCCGCCATTGGTCCCTCCCTTATAAGTCGTCCCGTAAAGCGTATTCCCCGCAAGCAACAAACCCGCCCACGGATTCGCCGCATCCGAACCGCCGGCGAACGCGTGCAGCACCGTGAAATTGCTGCCATTGGTTTGGACGGCGAACACCGTCCCGCAGCCGTTGGAGCCGCCTTCGTAAGTCGTCCCGTAAAGGAGATTGCCATTGACCGCAAGGCTGGCCATGCAGACCGAGCCGTCCCAATTCGTGTCAAGACTCAGGGCCGGATCGTTCGCACTATCGGTGAAGGTATGGAGCACTGTGTAATTGTTCCCGTCCGTATCGAGCGCAAACAAATTTCCCTGTGTTGTTCCGTAAAGGACACCCCCCGAAACAGCCAGACCCGCATACGGTCCGCCGCCCCATAAATTTGTATCGAACGCATGGAGCACCTGGTAACCGTTGCCATCCGTGTTAATGGAATACACGGTTCCGCTTCCGGCGGGAGTCGTCCCGTAAAGAGAATTGCCGGCCAGGGCAAGTCCCGCGTACGGCGCCGACCCATCCCAATCCCCAGTAAACGCGTGGAACACCGTGTAGTCGGACCCATCGGTGTTGACGGCAAATATGGTTCCCATGCCGAGGCCGCCGACTTCCGTCGTCCCGTAAAGTCGGTTGCCGGAGAACACAAGGCTGCCATACGGATGCGCCCCGTCCGAGTTGGTAAAAGTCTCCGCGCTATAAGTGGCGGGCGTGAAGGCGTGAACCACGTTCAACGTTTGCGCGCGGGAGGTCGCGAGGTTCAATGTTAGAATTAAAAGGGCTGCAGTCAGGGTCAGGGATATCTGTCTCATACTCCGCCGCCAAGAGTAGCGGCGCGAGACCCGTCCGCAAATGGGGCGTCAACCCTTCGGGCGAAACGGCAGAAATCTTTCGATAAAATCCCCCACCCGCGTTGCTTCCAAACGTCCGGCATCCTGGCATAACTGGATTATCCCGGCCACCTGACTGGTCGGAAAGCGCGTCTCGAGATTTTCCCGTGCTTTGTTCAGCAGCAGCGGCAGCCCTTCTTCTCTCCTCCGCCGATGTCCCACTGGGTATTCTACTTCCGCTTTCGCGGTGCTCGTTCCGTCCTTGAAAAATACCTGGACGGCGTTGGCGATGGACCGCTTGTCCGGTTCCAGGTATTCGCGGGTGTAGCGCGGGTCTTCGGTCACCTTCATTTTTTTTCGCAATGCGTCGATACGCGGGTCCGCCGCGGCCCTTTCCTCATAATCCTCTGCCTTGAGCGCGCCAAAAATCAGGCCGATGGCCGTCATATATTGGAGGCAATGGTCCCGGTCGGCTGGATTATGCAGCGGCCCTTTCTTGTCGATGATGCGCATGGCCGATTCCTGGGTCGTCAATTCAACCCGTTCAATTTCACCAAGCCGGTCTTTGATACTCGGGTGAAGCTGGATTGCCGCCTCGACGGCGGTTTGCGCGTGAAATTCCGCTGGAAATTGAATTTTAAAAAGGATGTTCTCCATCACGTAAGAACCCAGGGGCCGCGTCAACTCGATCGATTTGCCTCGAAATAACGCGTCGCAAAATCCCCAGTCTTTGGCCGTCAAAGCCGACGGGTACCCGGGTTCGCCTTTCATTGCCATTAACGCATGCCAGACACCCCTCGCCGTCGCGTCGCCCGCCGCCCACGATTTGCGCGGGCCGGTATTCGGCGCATGGCGATAAACCCTCAACGCGCCTCCGTCCACCCATGCGTTGGAGACGGCATTGATGACATCGCTCCGCGTCCCGCCGAGCAATCGCGTCGCCACCGCCGTCGATGCCACGCGCACCAGCAACACATGGTCCATCCCCACGCGATTAAAGCTGTTGCCCAAGGCGAGGACGCCTTGAATTTCATGCGCCTGGATCATCGCGGTCAGAATGTCCCGCATCGTCAATCCCAGTTCGGGACGGTTCCGGCCCATGAAATCGCCGACGGCAAGGACCGCGCCGAGGTTGTCGGAAGGGTGTCCCCATTCGGCGGCCAGCCAGGCATCGTTAAAATCGAGCCAGCGAATCGCGCACCCAGTGCTGAACGCCGCCGTCACCGGGTCCAATTCGTAATCCGTTCCCGGCACGCGTGCGCCCTTTGGCGTCAGGGTTCCCGGCGTGATTGGCCCCAATCGCTTTGCGCACGCGGGAAAATTCAAAGCCAATATGCCGCAACCTAACGTATCGAGCAGGCAGTACCGTGCGGTCTCGTACGCGAGGGCGCTTAACTCCGGCCCTGCGCACACGTAGTCCGCAATTTCGCCCAGCAATCGGTCCGGCGCCGGGCGAACGTTTTGGTTTTCCTCATTCATCTTCCGTTACCTCTTATTCAGCGGCACAAACTCGCGCGGCGCGGGCCCGATGTAATCCGCGGTCGGTCGGATCAAACGGTTGTTCGCGCGCTGCTCAAAAATGTGCGCCGACCATCCCGAAATCCGCGCGATCACAAACAGCGGTGTAAACATCGGCGTTGGAATTCCCAAAAAATGGAACGCCGGCGCGCTGTAAAAATCCAGGTTCGGAAACATTTTCTTTTCTCGACGCATCACCGCCTCCAGGCGTTCGGCGACTTCGTATAGTCCCTGTCCGCCACGCGCCCCGGCCAATTTTTTCGCCCAGGACTTGATGATGTCCGAACGAGGATCGGCCGACTTATAGACACGATGGCCGAACCCCATAATAAGTTCCTTGCGACCGAGCATTTCGAGCAACTTTTTTTCTCCTTCCTCGGGGCTGTGGAATTTTTCCATCAATTCCATTGCGGATTCATTCGCGCCTCCGTGCAGCGGGCCGCGCAAAGCGCCGATTCCCGCCGTCACCGCCGAATAAAAATCCGCCAGCGTCGATGCGACCGTCCGGCAGGTAAATGTCGAGGCGTTGAACTCGTGTTCGGCATAGAGGATCAGCGCCACGTCCAGGGCGCGCTCGTGCAATTCGCCCGGCGCTTTGCCGTGCAACATTTCCAAAAAATGCGCGGCCATGCTCGGCGCCGCCGACGCCGTCTCGATCCTCTTGCCGCTCCCGTGAAAATGATGCCAGTACAAGAGCATCGACGGAAACAACGCCATCAGCCGGTCGGCGATTTCATATTGACCGTGCGGGGGCGTCTCCGGCTCAAACGCCCCCAGCGCGGAGCACCCCGTGCGCAGCACGTCCATCGGGCTGGCCTTCCCGGGCAATTGCTCCAGCACGGTTTTCAAACTCGCGGGTAATCCGCGCAGCAAAATCAATTTTTGCCGATAGCCCTTGAGTTCCCCGACGTTTGGCAGCGCGCCATAGATCAATAAATAGGCTACTTCCTCAAAGGTCGCCCCCGCCGCAAGGTCGTCGATGCTGTAACCGCGGTAGGTAAGTCCCACTCCTTCCTTGCCCACTGTGGAAATGGCGGTTTCCCCCGCGACGATTCCCGCAAGGCCTGACGTTTTTCGTGTGTCGCTCATATTTTTTTTGTGCTGGCAAAAAGCTTGTCAAGTTTGGATTCGTAAGCGTGATAATCAAGAAATTCATAGAGCGCGGCGCGGGTTTGCATTTTGTCGATCACGCTTTTTTGCGTCCCTTCCTTGCGAATTGCCCCGAACACTTCCAGCGCCGCCGCGCTCATCGCGCGAAATGCCGAAAGCGGATACAGCGCCAGCCCGACTCCCGCTGACGCCAATTCCTTCACCGTAAATAACGGCGTCTTGCCAAATTCGGTCATGTTTGCCAGCACCGGCACATCCAGCCCCTGGCAGAACGTTTTGTATTCCTCCAGCGAACTGAGCGCCTCGGCGAATATGATGTCCGCTCCCGCCGCGCGATACGCCCGCGCCCGTTCGAGCGCCGCCGGAAGTCCTTCCACCGTCGCCGCGTCAGTCCGCGCCATGATGACAAAGTCCGGGTCCGTCCGCGCATCGACGGCCGCCTTGATGCGGTCGCACATTTCCGCTGTCCCGACAAGTTCCTTGCCGGGGCGGTGCCCGCAACGCTTGGCGGCAACCTGGTCTTCCAAGTGCATCCCGGCCGCTCCCGCAAGGATCATTTCCCGGGTCGTTCGTTGGATTCCAAGTGCCTCGCCCCAGCCAGTGTCGGCATCGACGAGCAACGGCAGGCTCGTTGCGGCTGTGATTCGGCGAACGTCCGCAAGCACGTCGGCCAGGGAGGTGATTCCCAGGTCCGGCAAACCGTAAGACGCGTTGGCAACTCCGGCGCCGGAAAGGTAAAGTGCGCGAAATCCCGTTTTCTCCGCAAGGATCGCCGTGTACGCGTTGATGACTCCCACGATTTGCAATGGCTGTTCCTGCTCCAGTTCCCGGCGAAAACGTTTCCCTGCGCTTTCTTTGTCCGCTTGTGACATCCCAGCAAAGGTACCACGCCGGTTTTCAGAATGCGAGGGTGGTATGCGCTTGAATAAAGACTACAAGAATATCTGGAACGCATGGCAGGGGAATCTACCGTCAATATTTTTCCTTCCCTTTCCCGGTCGTTTCGCAAAGATTCCGCCCATGAAAAAGAAATTCGCCGCTTATCCTAGGTTGAATCCCCTGGGGATTGGCAAAAAAATATCCGCCGCCGACCTGGTCGAACAAACTTTCCTCGCCTATAACGCCGGGCGCCTCCGTGAAGCCGCCAAATTGTTGACAGATAAAATGCTTCCGGGGGACGGCCTTATCGGCATGAGCCTCACTGGCGCGCTGACGCCTGCCGGTTTGGGGAAATCCTGCCTGATCCCGCTGATGCGCGCGGGATTTATCGATTGGATTGTTTCCACTGGCGCAAATCTTTATCACGATCTCCATTACGGCCTGGATATGTCGCTTTATCAAGGCTCACCCTTTTTGGACGACGTTTCGCTGCATCGCGACGGGGTCATCCGCATTTACGATATTTTATTTGATTACAATGTCCTGCTCGATACCGACGCGTTTGTCCGCGAGGTGATCCAGGGGTTGGAATTCCAGCGCACGATGGGGTCGGACGAATTTCATTATCTGCTGGGCAAGTACGTTTCCGAGCGCGGAAAGCAATTGAAAGTTCGCGATAGTTCCATTGTCGCAACGGCTTACGAATGCGGCGTGCCCGTTTTTACCAGCAGCCCTGGCGACAGTTCCATCGGCATGAATGTGGCGGCCATGGCGATGCGGGATTCGAAGTTGCTCATCGACGTCAATCGCGATGTGAACCAAACGGCCGGCATTGTGTATGACGCAAAATCGGCGGGGCGCAAATCGTCTGTCTTCATCCTGGGGGGCGGTTCGCCGAAAAATTTCATGCTGCAAACGGAGCCGCAAATTCAGGAAGTCCTGGGAATTAAGGAGAAAGGGCACGATTATTTTCTCCAATGCACTGATGCCCGCGCGGATACCGGCGGCCTGAGCGGAGCGACCCCCTCCGAAGCGGTCAGTTGGGGAAAGGTCGATCCCGACAAGCTTCCCGATTGCGTCGTCGCGTATGTCGATACCACGATTGCGTTGCCATTGCTCAGCGCCTATGCGCTCAATCGCCATGCGCCGCGAAAATTGAAACGCCTTTACGGCCGCCGTGATTCCATTTACGAAAAAGTTAAATCGCTTTATCTGAAGGTCGGTACCGTGACCAAGGTCAAGACCAGCAGGAAATAAAGTCATACGCCTTTCGAGTGATGGCGTTCCGGTTGGATTTTGCTCAGACTTGCAGCAAATACTATGAGACATTCCTTCCGGCTTTTCGCGATATTGACAGGCTTCGGACTGGCCATTGCTTCCGTGTGCGCGGAGACGCCCGGTGAATTTCGCCCGAAACCGACACTTCATCCGACCGAAAAAGTCGGCGCCACCGGGTTTAAGATTCAGCCGCCGGAAACCCTTCCCAAATCCCGCGCCCCACTGGCCACGGCGCACAGGAAACCCAAGCTTCGCATTCAGCCGGAACCAACCCTGGCGTCCAATACGATCACCTTCGATGCGGGCTGGGAAATGACCGAGGCGCGCAAGGTCACGACGAATGGCGTGGTTCTTTCCATGCCCGGAATCGATACACGCGATTGGTATGACGCCACGGTTCCCGGCACGGTGCTGACCACGCTCGTGAACGAAGGCGTTTATCCCAATCCCTATTTCGGACTGAACAATCTTGAAATTCCGGAGAGTCTCAACAAGCAGGATTACTGGTATCGCACCGAGTTTACCGTTCCCGCCTCGTTTGCCGGCAAACAACTCGCGCTTCATTTTAACGGCATCAATTATTACGCCGAAATCTGGTTCAACGGCCAATACCTGGGGCATATCACCGGCGCGTTCATTCGCGGTGATTTCGATGTTACCGCCCTGGCCCGGCCCGGCGTGAAAAATGTTCTCGCGGTCATGATTGCTCCTCCGCCTGATCCCGGCATTCCCAGCGAGCAATCTGTCAAGTTCGGTCCTGGCGATAATGGCGGCGCGCTTTGCCTGGATGGGCCCACTTTTGTTTGCTCGGAAGGCTGGGATTGGATACCCGCCATTCGCGACCGTTGCACGGGCATCTGGCAGGATGTTGTGTTGCGCGCCACCGGGCCGGTCACCATTAGCGACCCGCAGGTTGTCACCGTCCTTCCCGACCGCAACCTTTCCCGCGCGGATGTGACGCTTAATGTGGACCTTCATGCCGCCGCCGGCCAGCCCAGCGAAGGCACGCTCAAAGGCGCCTTTGAAGGCGTGGAATTTTCCAAGCTCGTTTCGCTCGCCGGCGGAGAAACCAGGACCGTCCAATTCACCCCGGACGACTTTCCTCAATTGTCCGTCCACCAGCCCCGGCTTTGGTGGCCCAATGGTTACGGCAAACCGGAGCTATACCATCTGCGTTTAAGTTTCGTCACAAGCGACGGCGACGAATCCGACGCGCGCCGGCTCAAATTCGGCATGCGCCAAATGAGCTACGAATTGGAAGTGGGCAAACCCGATGGCGGAAGCGAACGGGTGGAATTCACCCCTGCCGCCGTCCAAGGGTCTGGGCAAGCGATTCTTGACAACAGTCGCGCCGCGATGCATTGGCGCGTGAATGGCAAAGAGTCTGCGGTGCATCCGGTCCTTTTGCCCGGCGCGCAAAATTCTCCCGCGCTCCACCAGGTGGATGATCCCGATATGGGCCGCTACCTCGTTATCAAGGTCAACGGCCAAAAAATTCTTTGTCTCGGCGGCAATTGGGGAATGGATGACGCGATGAAAAATGTTTCGCGCGAAAAGCTCGAACCGTACATTCGCATGCATCGCGATGCCCATTTGACCATGATCCGCAACTGGAGCGGCCAGGATACTTCCGAAACGTTTTATGACCTCTGCGACGAATACGGCCTGCTGGTCTGGAATGATTTTTGGATGGACACCGAGGGTTGGAATTACGTTCCCGCCGATCATCAACTTTTTTTGCGCAACGTCGCGGATACGATCAAACGGTTTCGCAACCATCCCAGCATCGCGCTTTGGTGTTCGATGAACGAAGGCGTTCCGCCGGACGATATCAATAACGGCAACGACAAATTGATTCGCGAGCTGGACGGCACCCGATATTACCAGCCCAATTCTCGATGGGTCAATTTGCGGATCAGCGGACCGTGGTCCAATACGGGCCTGGAAAATTACTTTACGAATTTGAATTCCGGTTTCAGCACCGAGATGGGCGCCAGTTCGATTCCGTGCGCCGAGGTCATGCGGTCCATGATGGCGCCAGAGGACCTTTGGCCGCCCGGAGATGTGTGGGCATATCATGATTTTCACAGCAAAGGCGCCGGTAATCGTGTCGAGATTCTTAAAACGATTTCCCAACGCTACGGCGAACCCACCGACGTGGACGATCTTTGCCGCAAAGCGCAAATGGTCAATTACGAGACGTTCCGCGGCATTTACGAGGGATTTAACAGCCGGATGTGGAAAGATTGCAGCGGCGTCCTTGTTTGGATGAGCCATCCCTCCTGGCCGAGCGTCGTGTGGCAATTCTATAGTTGGGATTACGAACCAAATGCCTCGTTGTTCGGCGCAAAAAAAGCGGCCGAACCCATTCACATTCAAATGAATCTCCCGGACTGCAAAGTGGCGGTGATTAACCATCTCGCCGATCCAATTTTCGACGCCACCGCCACCGCGATCCTCTACACCTTGCAGGGTGCGCCGAAGCGCACTAACCAGGCGCCGATTAGCGTCGCGCCTGATACCGCTACGGACGCCTTCACTCTGGACTGGCCAAGCAGTGGCGCGCATTTCGTGAAGTTGGAATTGCGGAACAAAACCGGCCAACTGCTTTCGGAGAACTTTTACTGGCACGCCCGACAGGACGTTCAACTTCAGGAATTAAATACGCTGCCGAACATCGCCTTGGAAGCCAGGCTCGGCGTGGCCAATGGAAATGTTACCGCGCATATCACGAACACTGGCGACGCCCCGGTTTTGGAAGTGCATTTGACACTGCGAAACGCAGACACAAAGGAGCGGATTCTGCCGGCTTACTACAGCGATAACTTTTTCTCGTTGCTGCCTGGGGAATCGCGAGATGTGCAAATCGAGTCGGCGCTGCCTGAACATGTCAGCCTTGCCGTCGATGGGTGGAACGTAAAGGCGAAGACGTTCGTCCCATAAGTTAATTCGCGTCCAGCTTGGCGCGGATTGTTTTGGCGAGTTTGGCGGAGGGGAAGGGCTTGGCGAGAAAGTTATCACCCTCGCGCAATGGAAAATCCTGCCCGGCAACTTTGGCGCTGTAAGCGCTCATATAAATCACCTTGAGTTCGGGGGTTTCCTGAAGGACGTGTTGGGCCAATTCTTTTCCGTTCATTCCGTCGGGCATCGACAGATCGGTCAGCAGCAAATGAATCGCATCGCGGTGCGCGTCCCAGACTTCCAGCGCCTTGACCCCGCTCGACGCCTCCAGAACGCGGTAGCCTAGTTGGGAGAGAGTTCGGCGCAAGGAAATGCGCATCGACGGATTATCTTCCGCCAGCAAGATCGTCTCGCCGCCGCCGGGTATCGCCTCAACCTGCGTGTCCTCCAGTGCCAGATCACTCTGCATGGAGAGTAATCGTCAAAACCGCGCGGGGGCTTAAGTTATTTGACAACCGTTTAGGTGGTCGCGGTTCGGCCCGCTTTGTATCCGTAAAGGCCGTAAAAGGCGATGTAGGCAAACGCCACCATCGGGACGGCGAATGACGTTTGAATCCCCTTGTGGTCGGCGATCCATCCTTGCAGCGGCGGAAGTACCGCACCGCCAAGGATCGCCATGACCAATAGGGATGACGCCTGGCTTTTTAGCGGACCCAAGCCCTCGATCGCCAGGGAAAATATATTGGACCACATTACGGAGCAGAACAGACCGACTCCCAGGATGCTCCATTCGGCGACTTCACCGCTCGTGCTCATGCTCGTGATCAACAAGCCGATGATGACGGCGCTGAACAGCGCCAGCATCCGATGCGCGCTGGCTTCGCCAAGATAGAACGCAATCAGCAAAACCACGAGGGACGGGGCATAATGAAATGCATTCTCCTGGCTGGAAACAATCCAGATCGTGATGAACGCCACTACCGGCACCAGCGCCACCAGAGTATGTTTCAAATTCTTTCTCATCGCGCTCAAGGCAAACGCGCCCATGAAACGGCCGACCATCAATCCGCCCCAATAGAAGGCCAAAAATTTGCTGGCGGCCTCGTGGTCCATGCCGCCGAGCTTGGGCAAACCGAGGTAATTGATTATCGCGCTCCCTACCGTTACCTCGCCGCCAACATACATGAATATCGCCAGCATCCCCAACGCCGTGTGGGGATGTTTCAAAGCTCCCAGGCCGTGTTCGATGGTCCCGGTATTCGTAAAGCTCGGCAGGTGGGCGAACTTGAAGAATACCGCCAGCAGCACAAACACCGCCGCGAAACAGAGATAGGGGATTTTCACCGAATCCGCTCCGTGCGCCGTCTTGCTCGTGAAGAATTTGAAAATCAACCAGCCTCCGATGATCGGCCCGATGGTTGTCCCAAAAGAGTTGAACGCCTGTGAGAGATTCAAACGGCTGGATGCCGTTGTCTCCGGGCCCAAAATTGTCACATACGGATTCGCCGCGATTTGCAGCATCGCAAACCCCAGGCCGACAATAAACAGTGCCACCAGAAAAAACGGGTACGATTTCGCCACCGCCGCCGGATAAAACAAAACGCTGCCGAGCGCTGCGATGAGCAGACCGATGAGGACGCCGTTTTTATATCCAATACGGTTGATCGGATCGCCGGAGGTCATCGAAATGAGATAATAAACCAGCGCGCCCACGCCGTAGGCGCCAAAGAAGGCAAACTGAACCAGCATCGCCTCGAAGTAGTTCAAAGTGAAGGCCTCCTTGAAGCGGGGAATCAGCACATCATTCCACACGGTCATGAAACCCCACATAAAAAAAAGGATGGTCATAATCGCGAACGGGCCGCGGTAGGTTTGCTGGGCCGTGGATTGCGGGGACGAGGCGGCTTGGCCTGTCGGATTCATCATTGCCATGAGGGGATTTGTAAATGCTTGGTTTGCGGATGTAAACAAATTAAGTTCACACGCGACACCTCATGAGTTTCAATGTCATCGGCATCGGAGAAGTGCTCTGGGACATCCTTCCGTCCGGCAGGCAAATGGGCGGCGCGCCGGCGAATTTCGCATTTCACGCCGGAGCGCTCGGGGCGCGCAGCCAGGTGATTTCGCGCGTTGGGCGTGACTCACTCGGCGAGGAAATTTTGAAACGGCTGCAGAGCCTCGGACTTTCCACCACTGAAATTCAAATCGACCCGGCACGACCGACGGGGACGGTGAGCGTGGAGCTTGCCTCCGATGGGCAGCCGCAGTTTACCATTCATGAGAACGTGGCTTGGGACAACCTCGCCTTGGAAAATAACGCTTCGGCGGCGGTTGTGGGGGCGGACGCTGTTGCCTTCGGGACGCTTGCCCAGCGCAGCGAAATGTCGCGCGGGACGATTCGGTCGCTTCTGGCGGCGGCGCGTCCTGGGGCGTTGCGGATTTTGGACATCAACTTGCGTCAAAAATATTACTCGCGCGAAATTATCGAGGTTTCACTTGGGCTGGCGAATGTTCTCAAACTCAATGATGCGGAGCTGCGGATTGTGGGGGAGTTGCTGGAAATATTCGGCAATGTTCAGCAATTGATGGAAGCGCTCGCACGCCGTTATGGCCTCCGCCTGGTTTGCCTGACTCGCGGGGCGCACGGGAGTTTACTCTATTCAGACGGGCAATGGGCCGATGATCCGGGCGAACTGGTCGCGGTGAAAGACACCGTCGGGGCTGGGGATGCTTTTACGGCGGCATTTGCGATGGAACTTCTTGCTGGAAAGCCTCTTAGCGCCATTAACCGCCGCGCCAATCAAGTCGCCCGTTATGTTTGTTCGTGCGAAGGGGCGACCCCTCCCTTACCCAACTTATGGCCATGAACATTGCCCGTATCTGGCGACCCGCCTTGCTGCTTTTGATTGTCGTTGGCTCGCTTGCCCTGCTTTTGCTCCATAAACCCTTCGGGCAAGACCCGCAATATCACGATTTCGCTGACGGGCGCACCCTGCTGGGCGTCCCAAATTTCTGGAATGTCATATCCAACATACCGTTTCTTTTTATCGGCGTGGCCGGCCTCGTGTTTTGTTTTCGAAACCGTTTTGTGGGAGCTTCCGCCGCGTGGATTGTTTTTTTTGCGGGGGTGGCATTGGTGAGCTTCGGTTCCGCCTATTATCACTGGCGGCCCTCCAATAATACGCTGGTCTGGGACAGGCTTCCGATGACCCTCGGATTCATGGCGATGTTTGTAGCGCTCCTGGCCGAGTCCATCAATGAAAGCCTTGGGCGGATTCTCCTTGCGCCCGCCCTGCTGGCGGGACTTTTCAGCGTCATCTATTGGCACTTTTCCGATGACTTGCGGATTTATGCCTGGGTCCAATTCATGCCGCTGGTGACGATCCCGCTCGTGATTGCCCTGTATCGCAGCCGATACTCTGAGCAATGGCTCCTGCTGCTGGCGCTGGGCGGTTATGTGTTGGCCAAGGTTTTCGAAAATTGCGACCACGCGATATACGCGGCCACTTCTCACGCTGTGGGAGGGCACGCGTTGAAGCACGTTGCCGCGGCGGGAAGCTGCCTGGTGATTCTCGAAATGGGCAGGAGGAGAATTCGGAAAATTTAACCCGACTTAACCGTAAGAATTCAGTTGCGTAGGAGAGCCACTGTTTGGGAGTGGTTGATTTAATGAAAGACAATCGACCACGAACCCACACGGATTCTGCTCACCAAACAGTGACCGAAAACATTAGGCTGCAACTGGGTAAAAAATCCATTCGGATCGGCTTTACCGACCAGCGCTTGAGTCCGTTGGCGGGGATGCTCAGTTGGGCGGGTTATCTGTTCAAAAAGAAGGTCCCTGGCCTGTTGGAGCGGATGTTGCCGCACCGGCCGAGCAGCCCCAATGCGTTGCCGCCGCCGCAGATCGCCCTGAGTTTTCTGGCCGGTGTGATTGCCGGAGCGGACAAGTTGACGCGCGTGGCGCACCTGCGTTCCGATCCGCTGTTGCCGGAGATTTTGCAGGTCAAGCGCGTGCCCTCCCAATCGACCTTGAGCCGGTTCTTTGGAGCCTTCAGTCAAGGGGCCAATCAGAGTTGTTTCGGGCAGTTTTATCGCTGGACCCTGGAGCAGTTGAGCAGCCGTCCGGAAGGCTATACCCTGGACTTGGACACCACCGGATTGATCCATGAAGAGGGCCATCAGCAAGGGTCAAAGCCGGTTACACCAAGCAAGGGGTCAAGCCATGTCTGCATCCGATCCTGGGTGTGCTGGCCGAGGCCAAGGTGGTGGTGAACTTTTGGTTGCGGGCCGGCAACAGCGCGACGATCAACAACGCGCTGGGATTCATGGCCGAGTTGTTGAGCCGGTTGCCGCGGCACATTCGCTTGCGTTTGGTGCGGGCCGACAGCGGCTTTTGCGCCACTTCGTTCTTTGAGTTCCTGGAGGAGCGCAAGCTGCCCTTCGTGGTGGCTGCGCGACTGTTGCGGCCCATCAAATCACTCATCACCAAGGGCCTGGTCTGGCAGGAAACCGGGATTATAGGCACGACGGTGGCACAGATGCACCATCAGGAAGCGGGCTGGACGCAGGCAAGACGTTTGATTTTGATCCGGCATGAAATCCAGGAAAAGCGCCGGGTCGGAGGCAAACGGTTGATTGATTGTCCGGGCTTTCTCTTCCAAGCCCTGGTCACCAGCCTGCCGCCCAGCGTCAGTCCCCTGGAGGTGTGGCGGCAATACAACGGCAGGGCCGGCATTGAAGGCGTGATTAAGGAACTGCGCTACGGCTATGGACTGCATCAGTTTTGCTGCCAGGATTTTTGGGCGACAGAGGCGGCGCTGTCGATGGTCGTGATGGCCTACAACCTGGTGGAACTCTTTGAACGCTTCCTGGGCTGGAGCCAGCGCTGCGCCGTCAGCAGCCTGCGCTTTCACCTTTTCCTCTGCGCCGGAGTCATTAGCCGCGCTGGCGGAGTGACCACCATCAAGCTAGCCCAACCCCCGAAACGACGCAGTTGGTGGATGCGGCTTTGGGAGCGAATCTCCAGCCCAGTTCCCAACTGCAATGCAGTTGAACCCCTCGGCGC
>DATAXU010000139.1:0-4575 GCA_036272955.1 Verrucomicrobiia bacterium | reverse complement strand
AGTTCGTTTCCCGGGGAGCGGCCCAGGTTGTCAACAAATGCCTGGTGGAAACTGCGCACGGACATGGACGCGGCATTCGCGAGATCGTTGACACCGATAGGCTCATGGCAATGGTCCCACATGAAACACAAACCGCGGGGCAGCCGCCCGTCATGATTTGGGGCTTGCCGGAAATGTTGATTTCCAATGTCACTTTGGACGCCGTCAAAATCACCGGCGGAACAAAGGACTGTGAAATCCACCTGACCAGCGGCCTGCAAATCGTAAACTCCCAAATCCCGGTGTCGGCGGGCAACTACACTTTCGAGCTTTACGACGCACAGGTCTCCCTTACTAATAACGTCGTGTCCAATAACTCCGTTACTTTGTCCGGACTGACTTCCAACCGAGTCGGCAACACCCTGGCATTTTATAACGCGAATGCCTCCCTCGTGGACCCTGAGGCGCTCGAGAATGGACCTCTGACCCTCGGCGGAGGCATCTTCACCGTCAGCAATAGTCTCGCGCTCTCTTCCGCAAACACAGTGAATTTTGCGCTTGGGTCCAACGCAGCCACAGTGGCCGTCAAGGGCAACCTCGCGCTGGGCGGCACCGACAATGTCCTCGCCGGCGGTGGGTTTACCAACGGCACTTATACATTGATGACCTGGACCGGCGCTTTGAGCGGTGCGCTCCCGACGCTGGGCGCAACGCCGCCGGGTTTCGATTACGCTTTGGCCACCAACAGCAGCCGACAACTCAATTTGATCGTGACAACGCCGTTGCCTGGAATTTCGGCGAACTTGACGGCTCTTGGAACGAATCTTTCGATTGGGCTTTCGTGGCCATCGAATTATTTGGGCTGGCTCCTGCAAATGCAGACCAACGATCTGGGCACAAATTGGATTGATTGCCCAGGTTCCACCAACATGCTCCAGTCCAACTTCAGCATCAATCCCGCAATCGGCGCGCTCTATTCCCGACTGGTTTATCCGTGATAATGAAAAAAATATCAACCATCGCCATTGGGTTCATCTTGTTCGCCAGTGTTTCCGGGATGTGCGCCGATGATTCCTCACGACCAGCGAGAGGCTCGTTCGATGCCATCGTGGCCAATGACGTTTCGACGTCCCATACGAATTTACAGGCGGCGATCAATGCCGCTCCCGACAACGGCTTGACGGTTTATCGTATTCTTATCAAGCCCGGCACTTACGAAGGACCGTTTATAGTGCCGAAGAAAAAAAGCCACATTCAGTTGGTGGGGGAGGATTTGACAAATACGGTTCTTACCTACGGGTGGAACCAGCACGAAACGGACGCGGCTGGGATCCCCGGATTCAAAGGCACAGGCGTCGTTGTGCTGGGCGACGATTTTTCCGCCGAAGGCATTACGTTTCAGAACACCTCCGGCGATCACGGCCAGGCGCTGGCGTTGCGCATCGATGGCGACCGCGCCGTGCTTCAGCATTGCCGAATCTTTGGCTGGCAGGACACGCTGATGATCAACAAGAGGCGGGATTATTTTACGAATTGTTACATCGCCGGGCGGGTGGATTTTATTTACGGCTCGGCGACGGCCGTGTTTGACCATTGTGAAATCCATAGCAGGAACGGCGGACACGTCACGGCGGCGAATACGCCGAAGGAACAGCCGTTCGGTTTCGTCTTTTTGAACTGTCAACTCACCGGCGATGCGCAACCGTGGATCGACCCGCGCGGCAACGCGATCAATGCGAGCAAGACCGGTTCCCCTGCCCTGGCCGACCTCGGCCGGCCGTGGCGTCCGTACGCCAGCGTGACGTACTTGAATTGCGACATGGGCGCTCATATCAAGCCCGAGGGATGGAACAATTGGCGCAATCCCACCAATGAATTAACCGCGCGTTTCGCCGAATATAATAGCACCGGGCCTGGAGCCAATCCAAAGAAGCGATTCAAATGGGCCAGGCAATTGACGAAGGAAGAAGCGGAAAAAATCACGGTCGAATCAGTCTTGAGCGGGAGCGATGCGTGGCATCCGGCACTGCCATGACAAGAGCGGATGCCCAAGAACCATATATGCTAAGAGAAATTTACGCGGCGGTTTTAATTGGCTGGATGACGCTTGCTTCCTCGGCCGAAGCACAATCGTTTGTCGCGCCCGCGCTGCCCGTCATACCGGATGGGATTTACAACATCACAAACTATGGCGCTATTGGGGACGGCGTGGCGACGAACACGGCGGCCATTCAGGCATCCGTGGACGCAGCCAACGCAGCCGGCGGCGGAATTGTCGAGGTGCCGCCCGGAATTTATTTGAGCGGTCCCATTGAAATGGCCAGCCAGATCAATCTGCGCCTGCACGGAACATTGCGAATGCTGCCATTGGACAAATACCCTGGCGGCACCCACAACCCGGCGAGTTTTATCAGCGGTGTCCATCTTCACGATATTGCCATCAGCGGGTCGGGGAGCATCGATGGTCAAGGCAGTCCGTGGTGGCCTTACGCAAAAACGCGAGGCGCACGACGGCCCAGGATGATCGCATTTTCATCCTGTGAACGCGTGTTGATTGAAAACGTCACGCTGAGCAACTCCCCGATGTTTCATATCGCGATTAGTAGCAGGTCGAGCGACGTCACCGTTCGCGGGGTGACGATCCGCGCGCCTTCGTCAACCGACCCAATCAACCCCAACCACAACACCGATGCCTGCGATGTTTCTGGAAAACATATCCTGATCCGGGATTGCGATGTCAGCGTGGGGGATGACAACTTTACCTGTGGCGGCCGCACTTCGGATGTTCTCATCACCAACTGCACTTATGGTTACGGCCACGGCGTGTCCATCGGCAGCCCGACTTACGGCGGAGTGTCCAATTTCACGGTAATCCATTGCACGTTCGACAACACGGATAGCGGCATTCGCATTAAATCCGATCGCGGTCGCGGCGGCTACCTGCACAACCTTTCCTACCGTGATCTGAGCATGACCAATGTGGGATGTCCCATTTTGATTTATGCCTGCTATATGGCTACGAACCGGGTTTATCGCGCGCTCAACGATGTCACCGCCGAAATTGCCGCGAGCTATCCCGCGAAGCCGGTTGGAGATCGGACGCCGATTTATCGCGACATTACATTCAGCAACATCACGGCCACGGTGTCGCCGGGACATAGGGCGGGGTTGATCTGGGGATTGCCGGAAATGGCCGTCACTAACGTGTTGCTGGAGCGGGTCCATATCAAGGCGGACAAGCCTTTCGGCATCTACGACGCGCAAAATGTCAGACTGGCGGATTCCCAAATCATTACACCGGAAGGCGTGAACAAACTGTCATGCACCAACGCGCAGGTCACGATCACTCAGCTTCAATGAACCGCGTTGGAAAATTTCGATGGGTGATTTGCGCGCTGCTGTTTTCAGCGTGCCTGATCAACTACATGGACCGGCAGGTTCTGGGCCTGCTCAAACCCAAGTTGTCCGTGCTGTTCAATTGGACGGAAACGGATTACGGCCATATGGCAATCGCGTTTCAGGCGGCGTACGCGATTGGGCAAACTCTGTTCGGCCCGTTTATCAACTGGGTCGGCACGCGAAGCGCGTATGCCTTCTCCGTCGTTTTTTGGGGGCGCGTTTTCGGCGTGGCTGCTCAAAAAAGGCTGGGCGTTGAACCGGGCGCGCAAAACCGCGACGTTCGTTTGCGCGTATTCAACATTGCCGGTCATGCTCGCGCCGCGTGTTGGCAGCGTCTGGCTGGCGGCGGGATTTTTCGCGCTCGCCGCGGCTGCTCACCAAGGCTGGTCGGCGACCATGTACACCGTTGTCTCCGATATTTTCCCCAAAAACGCCGTGGCGTCCGTGGTTGGATTTGGCGGCACGCTGGCGTCTCTCATGGCGATGGGGTTTTTCTGGCTCGTGAGCAATATTTTGCAGGGCACCGGCACTTATTGTTCGATCATGCTCATCTGCGGGAGCGCTTACGTTGTGGCGTGGCTGATTTTCCAGATTGGCGTGCCGCGCATTCAATCGGTCAAGATCGAATAGGTTCATTATGCGCTGGATGAACCCATCGTATCCATGGACGGCCGACCAGGGCGACGGCACTTTCTGCAATCCCGTTATCGACGCCGATTATTCCGACCCCGACGTGATTCGCGCAGGCGAGGATTTTTACATGACGGCCTCCAGTTTTAATTGCATGCCGGGCCTGCCGATACTTCATTCGAAGGATTTGATCAATTGGAGCATCATCGGCCATGCCGTCGAGAACCTGCCGCATCCGCGTTACGCCGAAGTTCAACCCGGCTGCGGCATTTGGGCGCCCAGCCTGCGTTTTCACGCTGGAAAATTCTGGATTTTTTTTTCGATGCCTGATGAAGGCATTTATGTCACGACGACAAATCATCCGGCCGAAAAGTGGTCCGAGCCGCACCTGGTGGAGGCAGGCAATGGGCTGATTGACCCTTGTCCGCTTTGGGACGACGACGGCAGCGCCTACCTGGTCCACGCTTACGCTCACTCCCGTTCCGGCATCAAACACATGCTGCGCGTGCGACCCATGGCTGCGGACGCTTCGCGATTGTTGGGTGAAGGCGAGATCGTTTTTCACAA
>DATAXU010000138.1:0-16896 GCA_036272955.1 Verrucomicrobiia bacterium | reverse complement strand
GGGATACAGATGCGACAGGCACCAGTTTTTGCTGTCCATGCGACCGGTGAGCAAAATGCGAAAGGGGCCGGTGCAGGGTTTGGGGGTGCGTTTGCGGGAAATCTTAAGCCAACCCAAAAAAACGTATAAATTCGACAAAAGCACGATCCCTACCAAGGCTCCAATGGTTGCTCGCAACGCCTTCATCTAGTTGGTAATCAATGCCTTGCGATAGGCATCAACCGTCTTCTCCGCGAGGCGGCGGCAGGAGAACTCGCGGACTACCCAAGAGCGGGCTTCGTCGGCCAAACGGCGGCGCAAGGCGGGGTCCAGCAGGATGCGGCACACCCGGTCTGCAAGCGTAACTTCCTCATTGACAGGTACTACAAAGCCGGTTTCGCCATCGCGGACAATGTAGGCGTTATCGCTGACGTTGCTGGCCACAATCGGGACAGCACAGGCCATCGATTCCAAGACCACGTTGGGGGTTCCTTCGTAGAGAGAAGGAAGGACCGTCAGCGTGCAGGCGTTGTAACAATCTTCCACGTCCAATCGGTTTCCGAGAAAGAGACAATGATCGCGGAGGCCCAAGTCGTCCACCGTCTGATTGATCGACTTTTTGAATTCGATCGAATCGCTGCCACCTTTATAAAGTTCGTCGCCGACAAACATCAATTTCGCGTTCGGGACGCGTTGGATGACCTGACGGGCGGCGGCGAGCCAGACGGGGTGGTTTTTCTGCGGTTTGAAGCTGGCGAACATGCCGATGACCGGCTGGTCGGGGGCAAGACCCAATTCCTGGCGTATCCGGGCGGGGTCACGGCGGTCGAAGCGCGTGACGTCCACGCCGTTGTGAACGACGCAGTAGCGGCTCAGGGGTTCGTGAAAGACGCGGCTGTTGAAGTTCGCCCCTGCGCGGGAATTGGCGATGGTCAAATCGTTCCAGCGCTGGGTCGCCTTGAGCGCAAGGAAATCGCTTCGCTTGAATTTATAATCGGTATTGCGCTCGGAGCCTATGACGGCGGTGCGACGGGCCAGGAGTGAGGCAAGGCGCGCGGCAATCGTCGCATCGAAAAGGTAGCTGTGGACGACATCTGCCTTGACCTTTTTCAGCAGGCGGGCGAGGCGAGGGACCACCGTGAAGTCGAAACGGAAGCGGCGCAGGACAAAATTGAGGCGGCCGGCCCCCAGGCGCATGGCCTTGGCCAGAGGAACGTAATCCGAGAGCGAACAGACGTGAAGTTCGCAGACGGCGGGGTCCATATTATTGACGAGTTCCACGATTTGGCGTTGCGCCCCCCCGAATTCGAGGTCGCTGACAGCCAGGACCGCCACTATGGGGCGTTCCTGAGCGTTCATCCCTCCGTCCTCCCCTGGCGGAACCAGCGGACAAACCGGGGGATGCCCTGCTCGATTTTCACGGAGGGGTTGTAGTCTAATAATCGGCTGGCCTTGGAAATATCGGCGTAAGTGATGGGGACATCGCCGGGGGCGGGCGGCTGGCGGTCGATGACGGCCTTTTTGCCTAATGCCTCCTCCAAAAGGGAGATCAAATACGAAAGCTTTACAGTTTGCGATTCGCCCAGATTGAAAATCTCGAAGCCGAGGCGCCGGGTCGTGCAGGCGAGGATTCCGTCCACGATGTCATCGGCGTACGTGTAATCGCGGGCAGTGGAGCCGTCGCCAAAAACGGGGATCGGCTTGCCTTCTTCGATCAGGCGCGCAAATTTATGAATCGCCAAATCCGGCCTTTGCCTTGGCCCATAGACGGTGAAAAAGCGGAGCATCGCGACATCCATCCCATAGACGTGGTGATAAACGTGGCCGAGCGCTTCGCACGCCAATTTGCTCGCGGCATAGGGAGAGATGGCGGAAAAAATCGGATCGGTCTCCGAAAAGGGGACTTTCGCGTTGACGCCGTAAACGGAGGAGGAGGACGCCAGAATCACCTTCGTGACGCCATGCCGGCGCGCGGCTTCGAGGAGGTTGACGGTGCCTTCGACATTGACGCGTTGATACAGGGCAGGCTCGGCAAGGCTGGGACGGACCCCAGCGCGGGCGGCCAGATGTATCATTTGATCGAATTTCACCCTGGCGAATAAATCCTCCAACGGCTCCGGTTCCGTGATATCCGCGTGGAGGAACGTGAAGGGTTTGCCAAGCGCCTGAAGCTCGGAGAGATTGCGCTTTTTGATGGTAACGCTGTAAAACGGGTTCAAGTCGTCCAGGACCCAAACAGCGTGGCCGGCGCGAAGCAATCGCTCGCACAAATGTGAGCCGATGAAACCAGCGCCGCCTGTGACAAGAAAGTTCATACCTAGGTAATTTCGGCGCAAAGGTCTTCGAGAATGGCGTCCTGCGGCCAAACGTTTCCGGGAATCCAATTGAGCTTATTATCCCAATGGCCCGGACAGTCGTGGACGGCGCTGGCAAGGTAGCAATAACTGATTTCTCCGATTACCGGCTCCTTTTTGGGATCAAAAAGAAAATCAAAAGCCAGACTTTGCGTCCGCAAACGCTGGGCCGTCTCGAAAGCGATCTGGATGCAACGCTTGTCAAGATTCGCGGAATCGTAATTAATTTTACCGCTGCCCGACGCGCGAAAGTCCCCGGGACGATTTCCGCGGGTAAACGCGAAAGCGCGATTTCCAATCACGGTGACACGCGTATCGAAATGATTCTCCGGCATGAATTCCTGGAAGTAGAGGTAACCTCGCTGCCGTGGATTTTCGTACGAGCGCGTGGTGCGGAGGTATGCTTTTCTAACCAGCCGTCCAAAGCGCCGCGCCAGATCTTTTGGACTGGTGCGGGCGCTGACGTACTTTTTGACGGCGTCCATGCGAACCATCTCTGACGGAAACCCACGGTTGAAAGCGGTGCGGCAAAAACCCTCGGCTTCGGATTTGGAACGGACAAGTTTGACGTTGCTCGATCCGGCGCCGCACCGCAGTTTGAAAACCTTGGGCCATGTGGCGCTGTCGATCCATTCCTGGGCGTGGCCGCGATCCGTAAAAACCCAGGTCGGGATCAGCGGCGCTCCGATTGCCTCGAGCAGATATTTTTGGGCGATCTTGTCGTCGTAGTGCCAGCACGTTTCAAAATTCGGAAACATCGCGGGGCCGGACTCCTTGAACGCCGCGGCGATTTGCCGGGCGCACAGAAGCTCGCGCTGATCATTCAGCGTCCAGTGCCATAGGAGCGCATCCAGGCCGGCGCACTGCTGGATAATTTCCGACCGCAGGCAATTGAGCAGCTTGAACTGGATTTTGTGCTGTTGACAATATTCGACCCACCGGTCCGAAAAACTGCCTTTTCGTTCGTGAATGCCAATGATCACAAATTGGTTGTGGCGACTTCCTTTTCTTGAGGGGGTTTGCGTTCACAATGTCCGCGCCATCCGGCCGGGGCCTGGAACGGCACCGGATTCCATTCCGGCCAGGGCTGGCCAAGAGCGCGTCCTTTCAAAAGGACCTCGACATCAATGGGAGAAAAATTCGCGAGCGCCGAAAAAGCATTTTTCACCACGGGCACTGTCGTCCAATCGAATCCCATCAGATGAGCGTGGACATAATCGGCGGCGGCGGAATTGAGCGCCAGCGTGAGCATACCGAGCGCCTTTGGAATTGGGGCCAGCGGCCCGTCTCCCTGTCCGCAGACAACGGCATCCGTGATGGTCAGGACGCGGCGTTGCGGCTTTTTCTCAAGGCTCCCATCCTCGCGGCCATAAAGCAGAATTCGGTTCAGATCAAGGCAGGTGCGCCAGATCGTGTCATTGCCGTACCAGCTTCCTTCGAGATTTTCGTCCTCGCCAAGGACGCGGGCCAGCCGGGAACTGACGCGCGCGAATTGACGGATCGCCGCATTGGCATTGCCGGAGCGCCGATTGGCGGCGTCCAGAAAATACTCCGCGGCCAGCTTCAACCGCGAGTCGCCGGGATAGCAATCTCCACCGCGCTTGGCGCCGCCGGCTGAATGATGGGGAAGAAATTCCTTGTTGCCATTGATTCCGACGACGTTTTTCAACGCGGCGGTGATTCCCGCCTTCGCGTGCGTTTTCAATTTCGGCAGGTTAATGACAACGTCCGCCTCCATAATTTCCCGCGCGACAAGATATTGATGTTTTCCGCGCGCATGGCGCTCGCGCATCAAATCCGGATTATAAACCGTGACACGGAATCGGTCCGCGGTATTGGAAATCGGTTCGAGCAAGCTTTTGGACGCGAGATCAAACAACGTGTAACGATCCATGCCCCTGAGATCCGTGGCGCGTTTCCAAACAGTTTTGGACCTGTCCAGAGTCGTGCGGCGAAAATCCACCCACTCGACGGGCGCGCCGATGCGCCTGTAATGTTCCTGGAGGGGGCCATAGCCGCCGTCCTGCATTAACCGCGCGAAATCGCACCCCTGCACCGGAGCATCGCCGACGATGACTTTTCCCGGCGACGCCTTCAACACATAATCCAGGACGGCGCTCACAACCGAGGCATTGGTCACAAGACAATCCAGCCCGTGGCTCGACTTGTTTTTGTGCATGACCCAATTGGGTTTGAGCAAGACAGTCTGACCCGGCTTGATGAACTGCCCGAGTGGATTCTCACCAGAGCCAAGCCCCGCGTTCTCGAACAATTCGTCCAAGAGATCATGGATGGCCGTGCGCTTTGGAAGAGCTTGCGGAGCCGGGTAGCCCGTCAATTTTGCCATGTGCGCCAAGGCCACCTGGAAAGGAGCCAAACCCGACCGAGAATTTGTCATCGAATTTCCCATGGATCACTTCTCGCAGAGTTGCTGGAATACTTCCTCAAATTGCGGCATGACCGCTTCCGGGCGGTGATGGTCAAAAGCGTACTGGCGCGCGTTGCGGGAGATTTCCTGATAACGGCCGGGCGATTGGAGCAGCGACCGCAGCCCCGCCGCAAGTTTCGGCACATCGCCCGCAACCACCCCAAGCTCACGCTCCTGAATAATCGAATCCGGATCAAATGTGGACACGATAGGGAGTCCGTGGCCCCAGGCTTCCAGGAATGTATTGGGAAATCCCTCAAAGCCGGAGGTGCAACAAAAGCAGGCCGCGCTTTTGTAAAGAGCATCAATGCCATCCCGGTGGACCGGCCCACGAACGACGATGTTACGAATCCCTTTCGCGCGATCCGCGACGCTCTTCGCGTACGCATCGGAATACAACGGGCCGACCATATCAAACGTCAATTCCGGACACGCTTCGGCAAGGTCCAGCAATCGATCGGGGCGTTTTTGTTCACAGACGCGCGCGATCCAAAGGACCCGCGCGCCGGCGCCGGGAGCCTGCCTGGTTTCAACTTCGGCCGGACAGGGACAAGGCATGGGAATGACAATCGAGTCCAACCCAAACTGTTCACGGAGCAACTGGCGTTGGGTCTGCGTTTGGACGATAATCGTCTGCGCCAGGCGGATGCCGCGCCGGTAGAGCATTCGCTCCAAAGGAGTTTCGAGCACGGCTAAATCGCGCTGGCAATCTGTGTCGCACGCCGTGGAGAACACAAACTTTTTGCCGCGAGTTTTGCACCAAAGGGCGACCTCCCCCGTCTCAGCCTCGCAGCAGTTGTGGTAATAGACATCCGCATCGGCGCGGTTCATCGCGGCAATCAAGCCCGTCCACTTTGGGTGGAAGAACCGAAGCATCGGCAAGCCCGCGCCTTTGCGGCAAATTTTAATGATGCGCACTCCGTCGATGCGCTCCTCGGACGGACCGCCTTCATCCCAGGTCAACATGCTGACTTCGTAACCCTGCGAGACCAGCCATCTGGCAAGCATGCTGGTCTGGCGCTCGACACCGCCGATATGACCCGAATGGCCGCCGGTCATCGCGCCATAGGCGTTGTGCGAAACAATGCACACCGAAGGGCGAACGCCGCGGTTTTGGCTGATTTCCAAAGTTGACTCGAGCGTGTTCAAGATTCACCCGGCGCCAATTTTAAACCCGCGCGGCGTCCAATTTCCTGCATGGTCCCGACCGGGCTTGTTTTCAAAGCGCGACCGATATAACGCAACGCTTCAAAAGCGCCATCCGTTCGCCAGGCATGACGGGCGATATCGACAATCCGGCGCGCCTGTTCCTCGTCCCATTCCCAATCCTCCACAGGCACGGGTTGATTCGCCATGGAGCGCAGCGCCGGAATGCGTTCCAGCCGGCAGTTCTTGGAATTGCCAGTGGTTTTGGAAGCGGCGTGATAGCGGAAACGGCTCAGCGGAGCGTCCACATAGACGACCTCAAGATTTCGCATGAGCAGTTGCACCATCATGTAATAGTCCATGCAATACTTCAAATCTTCGCGGACGCCGCGGATTGCCCGCAGGTCCGCGCATGGCAGAAACGTCCCTTGCTGAGTCCAACTAAAGTCTTTGGCCTCCCAAAACCGGACAAAATTTCGCAGCGTTTGTCCGTTCGCCCGAGCGACTTCAAAAACGCCCGATTCGTTGAACAACTCGGTGGCACCGGAGATGATCGCCCCCGGTTTGGTCATCCACGCCCGCGCGACCGTCCATAACGCGCCTGGCATTAACGCGTCGTCGGAATTGATCCAGTTGAAAATATCGCCGGTGGAGCGTTCGAGTCCCTTGTTGATCGCGTGACTCTGGCCGCGGTCCTTTTCGCTGACCCAATAATCGAGGCGGTCCGCGTATTTTTTGATGACCTCAACGGTGTTGTCGGTGCTTCCGCCGTCGATGATGGTGTATTGCAACCGTGGATAGCCCTGCGAAAGAACCGAGGTGATGGTTTCCTCGATAAATTCGCCCTGATTGTATGACGGAGTGACAATGCTAATGTGTGGTGGTTCCATAGCGCCGCCGGGTTTCGCCGGCAAAATGCGGATAGATGTCAACGCGGTGTCCGCGCCAGGATTTGTCACTGCCTCTGAGCCAGCCAGGCATCAGAACCCGTACTTGGCCCGCAGCCCCTTTTCGACCGTTTGCTGATCGCTGGCGCTGAGGACGGTATTGTAAATGATCACATCGCCAATGGCGCCGTTGAAGAAATGGCCCATGCCCCAGTTATTGTTATTATAGGCGCCAATGGCTTCGCCTTGCTGGGTATCGACTCCTATCCGGGTGCCCGAGACGGCAAGAGTGCCATCGACGTAAAGCTGCGATGAAGTATCATTGAGAATGGCGGTGATCTCGACCCACCCGTTGGAAACGGCGCCTCCCGTCGCAACATCGCTCGCATTCATAAAATACTGTGAATTCATGACTCCGAAAGCAACTTGCCCGCCTGAAGAATTGCCGGCGATCGCGCCGTAAGTGGTGAGGTTCGCAATGTAGGCAACGCAGAAGACTTCGATAGGCTGAGTCAGGGGCCCGACCTCGGTATTCGCCATAAAATCGGAGGTCCCGTTAAAGCTTAGATAATTATGCCCATTTGGTCCGTTGATACGAAACACGGGCTGGTCGCGAAAATTGGCCTGGGAGAGAGTGAAGCCGTTTTCCGAGAGATCCATCCAATTGGTGACGGGGGCCGTGTCGGCGCCACTTAAGACATCAGGGTCCCACCAAGCCAGATAGCCTGAGACAGGGGTGAATGACGAATTCGCGGGAAGATTGGTGATGGAACTCACGGCTGCCGGAGGGACGACTCGCAGGTTGCTCGGGGTCGGAGGAGATTGTGTCTGAGGCGGAGGCCCGCTGGATGCAACGGTGGTTGGGACGATGTAAGGGGAGTTTGCAAGATTGGGCGCACTGGGCAGCGCCGCTGTGTTGGACCAGATTCCGGGCGAATCGACTAACATCGTCACCGAACTCATATTTGTCGTTTGAGGATTGAAGCTGATGACATCCGTGTTGGTGCCATCGACGACCTGAACCGTGTCATCATCCAGGCTCGTAAAGGTCGGGGCCACACCGCCCGGAGGCACGGGGTAGATCACTGTCATGAAATGGAATTTATTTGTCGGAACGACATTATTGACCCAAATGGTATGAGCGGAAGGAGTGTTGCCCGAGCCGTTCATTTGGTCCCAAACCGCGGAGGCGTAGTAGTTCTCCCCGGTGATCGGATTCAAATAGACGTTCGTGCCGTTCATGTCCGTGGAGGTGATCTCGTTGGAATTGACGACCTGATAGACATACGTCTGGAGTTGTCCGCCCGTCCCGGTGAATCCGCTGACGCCATTGCCAGTGTAGCCCCAGGTGAAGGAGTCAAACTGGAAGCTGCCGGCGTTCAGGGTGGCGAGATTGTTCTGAAAAATATGATAGACCCAGGAAAAAGTATTGCCCGTGCCGTTGGTGGTTTGGACCGTATCGTAGATTACGAAATATTTGCGATGCTCAAACAATAACTCGCGATGCACCGCCGAAACGTAAGCGAGCGGCCCGCCCGCGTTAAGCCCGCCAAAACCGCCCATCAACCAGCCCTGAGGCCCGTTGGCTCCCGCGCCATAATCATAAAGAAATGGCTGATGCGGGTAGGCCTGCGTGCCGTCGGCGGCGACATAGACGTAGTCCGGCGCATTGGTAAAAGCGGTGATTTCGGCGACCTCGGGACTCATCGGTTGTTCCTCGGTTTCCGTCTGGCCCAAGCCGTTAATTAGGACCGTGTTGGCCATCCATGAGGCGTGATTGCCCACAAACGAACCGCCGGCGCCGTCTGTGATATTGGCGCCGTAGGCCCAAATCTCGAAGTCAAGATCATTGAAGTGACTGTGCTGGGCTTCACTTCCGCGGGGTCGGGCCATAAAAGCAAAACCAACGCCTGAATAAAAACAGTTGGTCGTGTTGGGGGGATAAGTTGAACCAAAGGCCCAACCTTCATGCGGATCACAATAGCCCAAGTTGGTATCAATCGTCGGAGCGGGAGTTGGATAGAAGAATGGGTAAAGCATTTCTTCAGGGGATTCTGCGTTGTCGAAAGGCCCGGTGAAGTAGCTGAACTGCAAGTCGTTCATGGCAAAATTGCCATTTTGCGTCAGCAACCCCAGGTCCCGCGCCGCGCTCGGCTGGTGCCAAAAGGCTGCGCCGGTGTTAAAGTCCACGTCGCCCCATTGTTCGTGTACGTCGTCGTAACCGGGGGGCGCAAGATGCGTCCACCACTCGCCCAGTTTATTAAAGGCGGGATTGAGGTTGAGGTGGGCTTCGGGAAAGACAGTGCCAGCCATCAACGTGTTATCGATAGTTCCGTAATGAAAGGTGGATTCCAACCCGTAACCACGCCCCTGGTTGACGGCGCTGGCTCCGTAGGGCGTGACTCTGCCAATCATATAATTCAAATCCAGGTTGAGCAGGAGGCTGGCGTTCGGATCGTCATTGAAACAGGCCAGTGCCTCGTAAAATGCCGCATGTTGCATGCACACCCACGGATGAGACCCCCCCATTTTGGACGGCATAATAAACGGGCACCAAAGCGGCCCTGGGAAAGTTGAAGTCCCGTCGCCGTTGCCTTCTGGGAAACAGCTTATTGCCCTGTTAACCGGGGTGACCCAAAAGGAATTATAAAGATTGGCCCGAATTTGCCAGCGCAATGCGGTAAGAGCGTTGGTTCTCTCCTGCGGCGTCATGATCGGATAAATCCAGTCGTAAGTAAGCGCCATGGAGATCGGCAAAATAGGGCTGGCGCCATTTCCGTAATCGAGGGACCACAGAGAGGCGGTCATGAAGTAGTTGATGAAATTGTCATAATTGCTGCAAAGCTGGTTCGTCCAGACAGGAGAACCGGAAACCATCCAGTCAAAAGCGGCACTGCAAATCGCCGAAGCGTCCGTGGTGTAATCCACTCCTGAAGTCCATGGCGCGGGGTTTTGATACCAGGCGGGCATCATCGTACTTGGCGTGCCTGACATCGCGTTTTGATAGGCGCTGGGAAAAGCGCTGGCCAGGTAGGTCGCGATGTTGCCGTTGTTTTTTCCGTTGAAGAGAATGTAGGGGTGGGTCTTGCCAGCCATGTAGTTGGTGTTTCCCAAGACGCTACGGTCCCAAACTCGGGCGTTGGTCGCGATGTTGAAAGTGTTGGTGATCCAGCTATTGGTCGTCCAAACGAGATTCGTCAGGGAAGACATGTTGTTCGAAGGATTATACAGGTAGCCGACTCGCCAATAGACAGGGCTGCTGGTGAAAGGCGCGAGCAAGTTGTAGCAGCAGGAGAAAGTGGTTACATTGACAACGGGGTTGGTAAAGGCGCCGTTGTAATCCGCTTGAAAAATATATTCGTAAACGTTGGTGTCGTAAGGGATGTACTCGGGAATGCCCGGGGCGCCAAACCAGCCAAAGATCGGGGGATTGAGGGCGACGGTTTCATTGCTTCCCGGACGTATATTGACTTCGCCGGCCCATTGATCCGATGTCGGGAGGGAACGCAAGACCGCCTGCGACCCAACTGAGGCGGCGCGAACCGCGAGCGGGACCACTCCAAAGTAAAAAACCAAAACCGCAACCAAGCTCAACAACCGAAAGGTTCCGCCCCAAGCCCGAAGGAAAGTATTAGCCCGCATGTCTGATGGTTCATCGACAAAACTCATAAAAAGATTAAACGATTGTCCAACATTGGGACGGCCGCACTGGGTTTCCCGCCTCGCTTGGCCGAAATCTGAATCAAAATTAGCATTTTTCAAGCCAAAACTCCGAGGTGGAAATGTCACTTCTTTACTACGTTCTTTTTATGATTTATAGCGGGGTTAAAAATAAATTTGCGATCCCGGTCGCGGGCAATTGCTCCACGGCAAACGGCTTGACCGTGTTGTAATCGGGGCGGACGACCATGGTTCCATGGTAATCCTTGATGTGGATTTGTTCCAATACCTCGGCAACCCCCGAGCCGTACTTCGCCAGCGAATCAATATGGACTTCGATGGCGATTTTGGGCTTTCTGCGGAGGATTTCCTTGCAGCCTTTGAGGACCATGTTCTCAAATCCTTCGACGTCTATCTTTAGGACGTTGAACGGGCCCAGCTCTTTGTCAAGGGCATCGCCGGTTCTCAGTGGAACTTCGACGGTTGCCTCGCCGCCGCCGGGGACGACGGAAGAATTGTGTTTGGGCGCAATTTGCACGCTGCCTTCATGGTCGCCGCCAGCGGCATTGATGAACCGCAGATTTTTTATGGACGGATTGGCCCCGAGTTGAGCGGTGGCAATCATCGCGTTCAAAGGGTGCGCCTCCAGGCTGACCACAGAGCCGTTTGCCTGCGAGAAAATCGCACAGAGAATGCCCGTGAAACCCTGGTGGGAGCCGATCTCGAGGATGCGATCACCACTTTTGCAAAGCCGGGTCAATTCCTTGTATTCACCGGCGATCTTCCAGCCCTCCTCCTGATACCACCACTCGGCGTCAGGGTTGCCAATCCAGAAATCGAACGGTTGTCCGGCAAATGTGAAGTGCCTGACAAATGGGACGAAGGTTGGCTCAATACGATGGAGATCGTAACCTGCGCGCTTGAGAATTCGCTTAACGGTTTGCTTCATTGGGAGTTTGATGATTGGGTTGCGTAAATGATCGTGTGACGGTTCGGAGAAGGGATTTCAGACCTTTCTCCACGGGGCATTGCGAATCTTGCGGACCCGGCTGGCATAAGTCCCCCGGGCCTGCCACAGCGCTTCAGTACGCCCCAGCAAATACTCCGCCATAAGCGCCGATTCGTTGCCCTCGATGGCGCGTTTGCGTGAACTGCACGCAAACATCCCAAAATCCGCGAGTTCGCGTAAGGTGAACAATATTTGGACAAGCCAGAGTTCTTTGATCATTTTCCTCAACCGGGACTTGTAGCGTTTTGTGGCAAAACCGTACGCATCCAGGCCAACCGTCGCCGCCCCAAAGCCTCGCTTTAATCGGCGAAGATGCTGCCAGTCCAAACGGCCCGCAGGCATAAAATGCTGAAACTGCATTCGTGGCTCGTAATAAAGTTTCCAGCCAGCCATGCGCATCGCACGGCCGAGTTCGGCATCTTCTCCGGCCGTCAGGTTTGCGCCGGTGCGCCCCAAAAGCGTGGGCGTGTAGCCGTTCTGACAAAGTTCCTGCCAGGCTTTTTTTCGGATGGCGCTGCCAGCCCCCCATAAAGCCCCGCGGGTCCACGTAATATCACCCGCTTCCTCGCCCATTTTTCCGACCGCGTATGCGGAGGCAAACTTCGCGAACCAAACGGGTGGCGGCGCCTCGAAAGCGGCCTCGGATGAACCGACGCAGATGCCGATGCACGGGTCGCTTGCCATGACGTTCGCCACCTGCTCGACCCAATCCGCGCAAACCCAATTGTCATCATCAACGATGCCAACGATGCCTTGGCTGGATTCCTCGATGCCGCGGGCAAAGGCGTGCGCCTTGCCGGGATTTGCCTCCGTCACGACCCGCAACGGCACGGAAATGTTTTTGGGCCACGATTGAATTGCGAAGGAGGCGGAGCCATCGGTGGAGCAATTGTCAACGACGATCACTTCCCAAGGCAGGCCGGGCACGGTTTTTTGACGGGCCAAATGCTCCAGGGTGGGTCCAAGGCGTCGAACGCTGTTGTAACAACAGATGACGACGCTGACGCCATGGATTTCCTGCATGTCAATTAGAATCCAAACCGCGCCAGCGTTTCCACACACCCACCAGGCGCGTTAGAAGGGTTGCATTTTTCTCCCAATAGGCTTTGCTGGCCTTGGCCGCTTCCATCTCTCCCTGGGCTGCGAACCGCGTGGCTTCCCTCAATGCCAATTCGCACAGTTTCCGCCGCGCCTTGCCGCGATCAAAGCCCGGATACCTCTCGGAAAAAACCTGGTGCAGACGTTCAAGGTCCCGAAGACCTTCCCCGCTCCTCGCCAATCGGGTGGATTCGTTGTCTCCGGTGATTCGATAACCACTGAGAACATGCCGGGTTACGACTCCCCCTCCCTCGGCAATCGCCCGCGCCCACATTTCGCAGTCAAGTGTAAATCTTAGGTCGCTCCGAAATTGCCCGCTCTTTTTGTAGAACTCCCGGAGCACCACGACCCCGGGACATTGCACCGGCGCTTCGTAAAAAAAATTATCAACCGCGTGGGTCGCCTCTTCCATGTTTGCCAATCTGCTGCTGGCGCCCAGAATCAATTCGTTCTCATCGATGTAGAGCGAGCGCGAGGCAAGGAAAACCGCGTCCGAATTGCGCTCCGCCATTTTTTCAAGTTCGCGATAGAATCCAGGCAGAACAAAATCGTCCTGGTGCAGGATATGCACCCACCGCCCGCGTGAACAATCGATGCAAGCGTTCCAGCAGCCGGCTAAACCAAGATTTTGCGGGTTTTTGTAAAATGCAACCCTTTCCCCACCGATGGACTGCACCATCGCTTGAACATCCACGCCCGGCGAACAATCATCGATAACTTGAATCTGCGCCTTGTCCGGTCCTGGGTCCTGGCTCAGGACGGACTCTATCGCTTTGCGGAGGTGAGCTTCCTTGGGGCGATAGGCCGGGATCATCACCGACCAAAAGGGCGCCTCGCTTGGATCATGCATGAGCAATTTCCGACGGTGAATGTTGAGTCGGCAGCAGGTTGCGCTGCGCCCCCGCCAGAATTTCGTAGATCTCATTGCGGCGTTGACGCACGCCTTCCGCCGAATAGTGCGCGGATACCGCAGCCCGTCCAGCCACCGTCAATCGCCGCCACATGTCTGGATTCTGGGACAGTTGAGCTGCGGCCGTCGCGAACTCCGCTTCTCCATCCCGCACCAAAAGTTCTTTCCCGTCGGCAAGCAGCAACCCCTCGCCGCCCACTGAAGTGCTCACCACCGGCACGCCTTGGGCCAGCGCCACCAATATCTTGACCCGGATGCCGCTTCCAATCCGCAGCGGCACCAGCATAATGCCTCCTCGCAACAATGCCGAAAGGTCTTTAACAAACCCCGTAAATTTCAATCCCCGGACCGCGAATCGAGCCCTGGCTTTCTCGCTCCACCTTCCCACAACCACCAATTTAGCCTCCGGCAACATCTGCAATATTTTCGGCCAGATTCTCGCCGACGCCCACTCCAGCGCATCCCGGTTCGGAGCGTTTTCCTCGGAAGCCACAAACAGAAACCGGCCGTCAAACGACGGCGGAAGGTGCCGCGCAATCCCTACGTCCGCGGGTATTGGAAACGGGCTGGTGAACAACCTCTCCGGTCCCAGCCACGGCAGAAGGACCTGCCGGTCCAGCTCGCTGAATGTAACAACGCCGTTAAAACCCTGGAGGTATGCCAGTTCCTCCACCTTCATGATCGCCTTCAGGTAGTCCGAATAGCTGCTGTTCCCGTGCGCTTCAGCAAACCGTTGCGCATAGATAAAGTGAATTTGATGAACAATAAACAGCTTGGGAATCTCCTTTGGAAACCACCCACCGAGCGGCAGCATCTCCGCGAACTCCGCCTGGCATACGTCCACGCCTTTCGCTACTTCCGCATTCACCGCCTCGACGAATTTTTCGGGCAAAGGGCTGAACGGGTAATAAGGCACATCCGGCCATGGGGATTCCTTTTCCGGCGAATTGAGTAAACGCCGTCCAAACTGAACAACCCGCCCCGCTTTTTGAATCAGCGGGTTAGGCTTTGCCCCAGACTCCCCACAAAAGACCGCCTGGAGTTTCACCCGCGGCAATTGCGCCTGCAGTTCCTTCGCCCTGGCCACGCCCGCTTCGCTATAGACCGGGCAGACAAGGGTGAATTGATGATCCTCCTCCAGGCATTTGAGCGTGGAAAACTGCGCCGCATTGCCGCCGGAATTCAGCGGCCACGGCAGATAGGGAGACACAATTAGAATTCTCATTTGCTTGCGCCACTCAAGAGCTTCGCAAATGCCTCGATCAGCGCCTTATAGGAATGTCTTTCCTCATATTCCCGCCATCGCGGTTTGACTCTCGCCTCCCAGCCCGGATAATCCTGCGTTAGCCGCTCGATTGCCTGGATGGTCGCCTCCGAATTATTTTGCGGAATCACTTCACCCATCCTGTATGCGCGAACCCGTTTTGCCATCAAATATCCGTCGCTTACGATTAACGGCTTCTGAAAAATTGCGGCTTTGCTAAGCGTGTTGCTGCTATGCGAAAAATCGTGATAGGCCGCGAACAACACGTCGCAAGAACGAATCGCCGCGTTATATTCAGGTCCATCGGGAATCGCGTTCAAATGAAAAATGGACGACGGCGCATGAGTAATCGCATATTCGAAAAATTCCCGTTCCTTCGCGCTAAACAATCCCCATGGGACTTCCCCAACAAACGCAAAGGCAACCTTGCTCATCGCGGGATCCATCGCCACCTTTGCCAGATTGATGATTCCTTTGTTCGGCCTCAAATGACCGGGCACCAGCACAAGCTTCGAGCCGTTGGCAAACCGCCGAAACCGCTCTTCGAACGGATGATTTTTTTGATAACGCTCGTCCGAGATTTCAGGCATCACAACAACCGGCTTGTTGAGTGCCTGCGCGATTGGCAAATCCATCTCTTCATCGATCACACCAACCGAAACCAAATCGCGACTCTCAAACAAGCTCTGCATCGAGAACACATGCGTTCCGTTGCTGCCATTCCTTGACGGGTTGACACGCGCGTGAAGATTCAGCCCCGACCACGGGATGTGCAATGTGTCCACCAATTTCCGGGCATACCATTCTTCATGTTCAAGAAGACACGAAAAAAAGAAAAAATCAGTTTTCCGGCCAAAATCCCGCTCCGCCTCCTTCAGGCGATCCCGAACATGCGACGCAAACAGATACGGCCTTATCTTCCTCCGAATTCGTCCTGGGACAAATCGCGGCGAAAACGACACCCGCAACTTGGCAAATCGAATCCGCGCATCGTCGCAATATTTTTCATCGAACGACGACACATATTCCCTGGCTTTTTCCGGTTCAGGGCAAAGGGCCACTACTTGACACCCAAGATCAAGGCAGGCGCGGCAATAATAGGAAAACCAGGGCAACCGATGCCCGTCCAAATTCCACTCTATAATTGCGACCAACCGTTTCATTGGCTAGGTCAACCGCCTGTAAATTTCCAGGTGCCGCCTCGCGCACTCCGCCCACGTGAACTGCTTCACCCTTTTCCGCCCGCGTTCCAGCATCTGCGTTCGCCCAGGAAACGATTGCGACAACTTGACCATGCACTCCGCCCACGCATCCTCATCCGTAGGATCCAGCATGATCCCCGCGTCCCCGACGACTTCCGGCAAGCTGGTCGTATTGGCCGTTACAGGAATTGTCCCGCAAGCCATCGCTTCCAACGCCGGAATACCAAACCCCTCGTAACGCGACGGATAAAGCAACGCCACACTTTTCCGGTAAAGTTCCTGCAACGCCGCCTCCTCCGGAAACACAACAGATTTCACCTTGTCGGTAAGCCCCAAAAAGTGAATTTCCCAGCGATCGTCCCCGGTAAAAGGATAACCCGCCACAATCAGCTTGATCCTGGGCGCCACCGACACCGCCTTCGCGAACGCCCGCAACAGCAGGTAAAAATTCTTATATCCCCACCTCCCTCCGACATACAAAAAAGTCGGACTCTCAAACAAATCTGTCCCGTCATTCGCCCCATTCGCGGAAAACGAAACTCCATGGTAGATGACCTCCGTCTTCCCCGCCGCCTCCGGAATAAACTCCAGCAAATCCCTTTTGGTGGATTCAGAAACGCACACGACGCGTTCAGCCCGCAATACAGATTCCCGTTGCTCCCGCGCAATTCTCGCCGCGTTATCCGCCTGCGACGGAAACCGCGCATGGATCAGGTCATGGACCGTCGTCACCATCGGGCACTTAAAATCGGACAACTCATACCCTTCCGTCAGGTCGTAATAAGTGGGATGCACCAGGTCAATGCTGTCAAGCACACGCCGCCTCAGCCACCCCTTGCACAACCGCGCCCCCGCGCGCCCGATGCGCGACCCCATCCAGTCCGGCTGTTTCAAATTCGGATGGCGCGGTACATTTCTCCCGAAATCGTCCACACCCGTCACAAGCGGATAAAAGTCCC
>DATAXU010000137.1:0-28716 GCA_036272955.1 Verrucomicrobiia bacterium | reverse complement strand
CGATGGGACAACCCAATCCCAAATCTGCATCAACAACGGCCAGCAAGTGCTGGACGTAAGCGTGGGAGTGCGAATCAATGACCCCAACCTGGACGATTTGGTATTGCACCTGACCAGTCCCCAAGGCACCAGCGTCTTGCTATTTGAGGACCGGGGCGGTCTGGCTGCCACGAGCCTCGGCTTGGGCGATACCCTCACCAACACGATTTACACCGTCTTCACCGACGACACCAACCAGACCACTACGCCTATCAAGTTCGCCACGAACTTTGCGTTCTCCAACGCCATTACCACCAACACGATTATTTCCACCAATGGTTTTGACACGATTCCCGCAGGGACCTACACCAACGACCAGGCGGTTGGCAATTGGACGGTCGAGACCAATCAGGTCGGAATCATGGACGAACCGACCATCGCGCATTCCCCCAGCAATTACCTGGCGCTGACGACCGGTGGGATCACCAATACATTTGCGACCGTCCCAGGCGACGCGTATGAACTGATATATTGGGCGCGAGGCCCCGGCATTGTCGATTGGTGGACGGGTGACGATAACGGTTACGATATCGTCGGTAACAACGATGTTGACGTGAAGAACATGACGAACGACGTCGGGGAAGTGGGGGATGCATTCACCTTTAATGGAGTCAACTCAATTTCATTCGGGCCTTATGCCGGAAATTTCGGCACCAACGATTTCAGCGTGGATTTTTGGGTCAAATCCACCTACACGAACGGTTTTATGGCGCTTCTGGAAAAACGGCTCGTGTGCGACAACTCGCAGAGTTTTTTTGGTTTCCGGCTCAATACAAATGGTGTCGTTACCTATGGCCAAAGTTCGACAGGCGGCATCGCTGTGGGGAGTCTAGTCACTAAAAGAGGTGTCGCCGACGGCGTATTTCATCATGTGGCCATGACCCGCAACGGAACGTTAATTTCCCTCTATATTGATGGAACTTTTGATACAAGCACCAACACTTCCGCAATAACCGATGTCTCCAACTTTGATTACTTTATCGCGGGAACCAGTGCCTGTGTGGGGTCCGGCGGCACGGTTCCCTTTGTGGGCGATCTGGACGAAATCGACCTTTGGGACCGGGCGCTGTCGCAGGCGGAAATAGCAGCCATCTACAATGCCGGAGGAGCCGGCAAGTACGACGCCACTTCTTTTTATCCCAATTTTGACGTCTCGGTGGATGGCTATTCGACCAACACCGTGATTCTCACGAACTTCAACGGCGCATGGCAACTATACACCAACAGCTTCATACCCACCAACAACGTGACTACCGTCGAACTGTCGGGCAACACACTGAGCGTCCTGTTTGATGACCTCCAGCTTGTCAAGCTTCCCTCGACGAACTACAATAATTACTTCCTTCCGGAAGAGCCGTTGACTCCTTTTATCGGCGAAAATCCCCAGGGCTGTTGGACACTGGATATCTGGGACACTCGAACCGATTCGTTGCTGACGAATAACGGCACGCTTTTAAGCTGGAATCTGCAAATGACCAGTTCTTCGACCAATGTGCATCTCACGGTTCTGACTAATCGTCAGGCTGATCCAAATGTTTCCGTGCCGGCTGGCAGTATCACCTATTTCGGGGTGGATGTTCCACCGACGGCGAATTTTGCAACGAACATTTTAACCAATGTCCTCGGCAACACTTTAAATCTACTGTTCAACCAGACCGCGCTTCCGACCGGTTACTTGCCGGGAGACGCGCAGTTGCTGACTGGGGTGGCGGTCGGCTCTTGGGGGACCAATGTTCTTTCCACCCAAGGCCAACCTCCGACGCTGGTTCCCGCTAAACGCTACTATCTCGGAGTTGAAAACCCAGGCCCCAGCGCGGCGAACTTTACGTTGGAAGTCGATTTCGACGTAGGCAAAAATACCAACATCTACACCCTGACCAATGAAGTGCCGGTCGCGACCAATAACGTCAGCGCCAACGGGCCGGACTACTATTCCTTTTCCGTGCCTGCAAATGCGACGATGCTCACTTTCGAGATTATTGACACCACTAATGCCGAACTGGACCTCTACGCTCGCGAAGGGTTGCCGGTCCCTGGACCGTTCGATTTCGATTACCAGAGCCGCATCACCGGAACAAACGACCAGTTCATTGTCGTCACAACAAATTCCCAGCCTGTTCCTTTGCCGGACGCTGTCCTAAATCTGCCGCCCACGACATGGTATCTGTCAGTTTATAATCCAAATCCCACAGCGGTGCCCTACGCGGGTTACACGATAGTCGCTACTTACGTGACCAATGTTATACCTTATAGCCCCAGAAGAACGGACACAAACGAACTCAACATCATCGCGCTGACAACCAACTCCCCGGGGTTTATCCAGTCCGCAACGCCCGGTTATCCCACCAACTTCCTTTATTCGTTCACAGTTCCCTCGGGCAATCCGCCGGGAGTCCAGTTTACTGTCGCGAATCTTTCCGGCTTTGGTAACGTCCAGTTGCTGGCGCAGAATGGAACTTTCCCAACGCCGCAGCAGTCCTATTCCGGAAGCTTCGATCCAGGAATAAATCCCCAAGTGGTTGTGATTGCGACAAACGCGGCCCTGACCAATTTGAGCGGAACAACATGGTATTTGGCCGTTCCTAACACATCGAGTAATACGCTGCGATATTCCATCACCGCTTTAATCGCGACGAATGTTGTCACGGCTCAGCCGCTGTTCGTTAACGCGAGCATTTCCACCGCGGCCAATCAGTTCACGCTGAATTGGCAGGCGACACCGGGTCAAAGCTACACGGTCCAGGTTTCCACCAACTTAGTGACGTGGAGCAACGTGACTACGATCGTCGCGCAGTCCGGCACGGTCGGCTTTACGGACACCGCTCCTGTCAACGCACAAAAGGGGCGTTTCTACAGGCTTTTGTCGCCGTAGGGGGGGCTGGCTAGCCGGCGTTTCCAGGAGAAACCGTGCCTTCCTGAAGGCAGTGACGCATGGCGTGCAGCATCAGTTCGCTGGAACTTTTGATGTTCAACTTCTCCTTGATGCGGGCGCGGAAGGAATTGATCGTCGCCACCGTCAAGTTCAGTTCCTTTGCGATTTGGCGGGTCCCTTTGCCTTGTCCCAGCAGGCGGAAAACTTCCAGTTCGCGGTCGCTCAATGTCTCCACCGCGGAGCCGGGTTCGTTCTCCTTCCCGAGCATGAATTTAGAAAGCATCGCGCTGGACATTTTATCGGAGAGATAAATGCTGCCGGCGAGGACCTTGGAAATGGCCGTTTGCACGGTTTTTGCAGGCTCATGTTTCATCACGTAGCCCATCGCCTTGGCTCGCATCGCCCGTTCGGCGAAGAGTGACTCGTCATGCATGGAAATCACCAGCACCGGCAATTCCTCGTATTGCGCCTTGATCGACTTAATAAGGTCGATGCCGCTCGCCCCCCCCAGCGAAATGTCCACAATTACCAAATCGGGCTCGTCCGCCGCGATGGCGGACATGGCTTCCGCCGCGCCGGACGCCTCGCCGCACACGATCCATTCCGGGTTGCGCTCGATCATCTGGCGCAACCCTTCCCGGAACAACGGGTGGTCATCCACGATTAAAATCCGGCTTTTTTCCTGCGGTGGTTCGCTCATACGCAGACGGCGTTGGTTTGGGACGGCTTGCCGTTTTCACTTTCGGCCCCTTCGTCGCGCGACACCGCGAAAAACAGGCACGTCAACTGGGTGCCTGATCCCGGCGCGCTGTGCAAGGCAAAATTGGCGCCGATGACCCGGGCGCGATATTCCATGATGCGGATCCCCATTCCCGTGTGCGCCTTGTTCGACGGCAGGAATCCCTTTCCATCGTCGCGCACCGTCAATAAATACCGGTCCCGCGCCGGTTCCAGCGTGATGAAAACGTTCCCCGCCCGGCCATGTTTGCAGGCGTTGGCCACCGCTTCCAGGACAATGTAATAAAGGTGCAGCGCGATTTCGTTGTCCACAGCGGTGGGCGCTTCAACGCAGGAAAACTGGCAATTGATTTTGAAAAGTTCGCTCGAATTCGCGGCCAATTCCTCCAGCGCCGAAACCAAGCCATTCTCCTCTAACCGAACCGGGAAAAGTCCCCGGGCGACGCCACGCGTTTGGGTGATGGCCGTATTGATGAGTCCGCTGATTCGCTCTGTCTGGGCCGATTCCGGCATCCCCTTTTCCTCCAATTGATCCGCCAGCGACGCGGCCATCAACGCGATCCCGGCAAGCTGCTGGCAAACGCCATCGTGCAAGTCGTGGCCGATGCGCCGCTGTTCGCGATTGCTGATTTCCAGTATCTCCCGTTCCAGCCGTTTGCGCTCCGTGATGTCCCGCGCCGTCCCTTCGATCTCGACGATTTTTCCCGATTGTTCAATGAGCCGCGTGCTGATTTCCAGCCGAACGCGCTGGCCGCCGGCCGCAATGAAATCCCATTCCGCCGTCGGCGAGGCCGTTCCCTTGATGACTTCTTCCAGCCATAGCTGCGCCGCCGGCCGCTCCTCGTCCGCGACAAAATCAATAATGTTGTGCGAAAGCACTTCAGCGCGCGTTCGATGCAATAAACTCTCGCCCGCCTGATTGATGGAGGTAATGCGCCCGGCCAAATCGTGCGTATAGACCATGTCGTTGGCGTTTTCGAAAAGGTCCTCATACCGTTCCTTAAGGGTCGCAACCATGTCGAGTTTTTGCCGGATGATCTGCGTCTGCTCCTGCACGCGCCTTCGAAGCACCGCGACCCACGCAAATGCTCCCAGTACCACACCGGCAAGGATGCCGACAATCCAAAGCAACTTTTGCAAATTCCACCATGGCCCAGCCCGAAGCACCGTGATGTCCGCCGAGGACCTCATCACGACGCGAAAAGCCTTTGCCCGCCAGTCGTCGCCCGCGTGCCAGTCATTGCCCGTTTCAATCAGGCACACCCCGGTGACGCTGAGGACGCTGCCGTTATGCAGATAGGCAAAGTCGCTCCCATTGGTGCGCTCCAGATAAGCATGAAAACTCAGTCCGCCGGACTCCAAAACCAGGTAGGCCTCCTCGTTGTTATGTCCGCGGTCCAGAAGCGTCGCCTCGATCCGCACCAGCCGGCAATCGAACGAGCCTTGCAACGCCTGGTCGGCAGTGATCTCGACCGGCAGCGGCGTTTCGCCCGTGCCAATCTTTCGAAAATCCGCGTCCTGCAACATCGGAGTGTAATCGCCGCGCGCCGCGAACCCAACGACTTCAACCCGGTCGCCCACAAGAAGCCCCCCTGACTGTACCGTTTGGACAAATAGCCCGGAAGTGTCGTCCTGTATGTAAAGCTTGTTTTCGTTTTGCCGGTCAATCACCGTGCCGATCACTTTGACGCGATGCCCGTAAGTTCCCTGGGGAGAAAATTGCAGCAGGCTGGAAATGGGCCGCGCCGGAATGTTCTCGGCCGCGGAGGGCGGCGGTTTTTCGATCACCACGTCTTCCGCCCGCGGAACCAGCAAGCGGAGATTGAACAATTGCCGTTGCCGGTTGAACCGTGTCAGACAAACGCCTTGCGCGGTTACGCTCGCGTCCACAAGGTCGGTCGCCGGCACGCCTGGCAACGTGCTTAGAAAGGCCGTAATACGATCGCCACCCGTGGCAATGTCCACCAGGTAATACTGTGTCCGGGAATCCCAGCGCACGGAACGGACAATGCCATGGACCCCTACATATTGGCTGTCTTCCTGCCCGGTGGAAAGTTGCTCGATGCCAACCGTTTTCGCTTCGGGAAAATTGCCGGTGCCGAGCTTCTGGATGTGTTGCGCTTCGATAATCGGCGCGTATTCACCCTGGCTGGTGCGTCCGACGATATCGATGCGCTCGCCCGCCCGCAATCTGTATTGCGCGGCCTGGGTGTCGGAGAAATAAAAATAAATCCCGCAGGTATCATCCTGGACAAAGCGAAGAAATTGTTTTTGGTCAAAAAAGGTGACGAGACCGCGAATGTGGACCGGGTAATGGCGGGCGGCCTCTTCCGGCGCAAGGTTGCGGACCTCCGTGGCCGTCGTCAAGATCGGCAATGGACTCGGAGTCGGAGAATCGGCGGCAAACAACCGAAAGACAGGCAGCCAGCAACAAACCAGTATGATGGCGCCACGTTTTGGCTGTGATGCTCGGTACACAAGCACCATTTTAGGCCGTTTTCCACCCTTTTGGAAGGGCAAAATCCGATGCTCAAATCATGTATTCTGGAAATTTTGATGTTTGTTGCGCGCGGCCGCTCGCCACCATAAGGCCATCGGAAGCGCCCAAAGAAGATTCAGCCAACTACCGAAACGTCCAATCCATGTTGCCGACTGAAAAAATTCGCTCGAATGAACATACGCCTCTGCCGCGGCGGTCCCCGCTTGCGCGGCTTGGGCTATTTGGCCCATCGCGAAATTATGGGCCAGGGCGACTTCCCCGACAGCGGCTTTCCATGCAATCGCACACGCGCCGTACGACTCCCATGCCACGGCCATTCCGCCGAAAACCCACCCGCCAACTGCAATCCCGCCCATCGCGATCAATCCCAACGTCATTCCGCCCCAGGATAAAAGGCCGATCGCAACACCGCCAATGCTGATCGGGGCAATCGCAACGCCACCAAAGGCGAACAAACCTCCGACAGCGTGGCCACCCACCGCGAACCACGCTTTGACCGCCTTGTGCGGGCCGCCTATGCGGATGTGCGCCAGCGGCAATCCGAGAATCACTATCGGACTGCGATATTCCCAGACCGCTGTCCGCGGTGCGTCGCTGGAAAGGCAGGCGCCCGCTTTTGACCGAAAGCCGATCACGATAAAACCCGCTATCGAAACGAACGCGAACGCGGCCAAAGACCAAGCGTAGAGCGCCGGATGATCTCTGCCGGATCGGACGCCCCAAAAAATGAGAGCCGCCAGCACGATATTGCAGACGACGACTGCGGCGAGGAGACTTGCATAGAAACGCTTGATGTAGAACTTCTCGCGGTCCGAGGAAGCCACCTCCAAAGCGAAGCGATAGGTTGCATAGTTGCCAAACAGAAGCAGAAATACCCCGCCCAGTATCGCGGCGACGCCCTTGCCGGTCGCGCCGGCCTTCCATGCCGCGGAGCCGGCGCTGGTGGCTGTTGCCGTGGTCATTGCCGGCAGCGCCAGCAAAACGCTATGTGTGAACGCGGCGCTGGGATTGGTTCGTTCGAGCGCGCCCTCCACAAACGCCAGCACTTGTTCGCGCAAGAGTTTTCGTCCTCGCGACAAACGCTGTTTGACAGCGTCTTCCGTCAAGTCGAGCGCGTCAGCGACGCGTTGGATGGATTGGTGCTCGCGATAAAACAATATCAGCGGTTCCCGGTAGGAAATCGGAATGTCTTCAATCGAACGCCACAGAATCGCTTCTTCTTCCTGGCTGATGGCGTGGTCGGTTGGCGAATCTTCCGTCGCGTGCGATTCGCTGGCCGACTCCAGGGTTTCGGCGTGATCCGTGGGTTGGCGGCCCTGTTTTCTAACGGCGTCATAAGCGATATTCCGGGCGATCTGGCAAAGCCAGGGCCGAAGCTTCGCCGGTTCGCGCAGGGCGTTTAGCTGGCGCCACGCCGCAAGGAAGGTTTCCTGCGCCAAATCCTCGCTTTGGCTCAAACTGCCCGTGGCATTGTAGGCAAGGGCGCAGATCAGCGATTGATACCGGCGAACGATCATTCCGAAAGCATCGCGGTTGCCAGCCAGGCATTCGGCAATCAGGGCGACATCGTCGGTTTCGGAGCTTAACATGGATTTGGTAATCATAGTTCCACGAATAGGTCTGAAAAACCAACGGAAAGGTGACAGCAAATCGCCGGGCCGCCGAATTACGTGAGGATATGCCGCAAATATAAATACATCAGCGGGGCGTTGAACAGCAAGCTGTCCAGCAGATCGAGAATGCCCCCAATGCCCGGAAAAAGATGCCCGGAATCCTTCAGCCCCGCCTCGCGTTTGAAAAGGGATTCAATCAAATCCCCCACCACAGCCGCGCTGGAAAGAATAACGCCGAGAATGATCGAGTGCCGCAGCGTCATCCCCGTCAGATGACTGCCCGCAACGCGCCCGAAAATAACGCTCGCCGCCGTCGATACGACAATCGCCCCCCCAAATCCTTCCCACGTCTTTCCCGGGCTGATTCGCGGAATCATTTTGTGTTTGCCAATCAGCGAGCCGACCGCGTACGCCCCGCAATCGCTCAATTTCGTAACGAGCACAAAATAGAGCACATACCATTTCCCCTCCACTCCTTGCTGCCCGAAAAAATTGATCTTTTGAATGTAATTCAAAAGCCACGGCACATACAGCATCCCGAACAAAGTCGTGGAGATGGCCACAATTCCCGTATTCACCTCCCGCGAAACAAATTGCCGGATGCACAATCCCAAAACGAAAATGATAAAAAAGCTCGTTTCAAAATCATTCATCCGCGAAGGCGTCGCCGCGCGTCCGAAGTCCCCGGAAATATAGACAAACGTCGCGATGATCATCAGCAACCCCCCGAAGACGCCGAATTTCGGAAAGCACGCGTACCCCAGCTTCCGCGCCATCCCGTAAAATTCCAGCAACCCCGTCACCGCAAGAAACGAAATGATCCCCAGAAAAACATAATCCGAAAGTATCTTGTGCCCCGAAAACAATCCCGCGACCACGACCGTCCACAAAATCACAAAACTAAAAAGCCGTCGCAGGAACACCGCCCCCTTGGACAGCGGCGCCGGCGTCGAACTGGTCGTTGCAGCCATTCGGATGGGAAATTTAATGCCTCGCGCCGCGCTGTCTAGTCCGCATTTCCGGCATCGCTACTGGTTCAGCCAATCCGGGTTTGAAGCGCTTCCCAGGAGCAAGCCCGGCCGCTCGTTATCCTGGTTCAATCCATATCGCGGAAACGCCTTCAGCGAGAACGTCACCACCGCCGAAAAATCCGTCGGCTGCCCCGGCCCTTGCGTCACGCGGATCGTCAGCGCCGCCGTCCAACTCCTCAAGTCCCGATACAGCGTATAAAGCTGCTGTTGCATCGCCCCGTCCTGCGCCTCGTATTGTTCGCTGATGCGCGCCGCCCAATTCTCGTTGATGCGATAATACAAATCGATCGCAATCAAATTATGCCCCGGCACATTCTCCCCCGTGTAGGTTTGGAATTGCGGGTCATTATTCATCAGGTAGTAGTAGCTGGTCGCGATGGTCAACGCCGGCGTCGGCTTGACAACCACCCGCTCAATCGCCTCCCGCCATCGCGTGTCCGCAAGGTCGAATGCCGTCGAGGAATTCAGCGTGATCCACGACCGCGGCCGAAAATCCAAGTCCGAATAAACATCCGTGAAAGCGAAGTTCGTCCCGCGGTCCAGATTCCAATCCGTGTACACCGACCAATTCACCAGGTCCTCGATCCCGTCCGCCCGCTTCGTTTGCAATTTGTTCACCAGCATCAGCCGCAACACGTTCTGCGCTCCAATCGAGTCAATCGAATTGTATTCCGGAAACTCAATCGGCAGCAGCCGCACCGTCGGATATTGGTAATCGAATTGCGGCACCTGCGATGGCGACCGGTTGGGCGCCGGCACGTAACCATAATCAATCTCCGGCTGGATGATGTGCCGCAATTCGTTCACATCCAGCAGCGAACTCTGCGCGTCCCGAAACACCCGCGCCGCCTTGAACGAAAAATCCACCCCCGTGTTGAACACCCCGCGCGTCTGCTCGTTCGTCCGCGCCGACGGCCCCTCCACGTCGCTGTAATACGTCACGCGCCCCCCGACTCGCGGCGTCACGTTCAGCCAGCCCCAGAATGTTTTCGGCAGCGTGAATTGCTGAAAAGTGTCCGCGCGCATGGCCGAATAATTCGTGCCCAGCGCCGGCGGGTTTGTGTCCGAAAAAGCCCGCCGAAAATATCCCAGCGAATTGTCGCTCTCATAATAAACCGGCGTCACCCCCACTTCCTGCCGCAGCCCTGTCAACTTCACGTCCGGCAATCGTTCCACCGTCTCAAAAAAATCCACCACCTGCGGCTGCGCCATCGAGTTCAGCACCCAATTCGGCGACACCTGGCTGACTTCCGCGAAGGACGCCGGCTCCACATTCGCCTCGTATTGGCTCTCCCAAAAATCCCGCACCACCAGCGGATCGCTTTGATAATTCGCCACGACCTTCGCCGTCATGTTGCTCGTCGGATGGACCTCGTAATAAAACGTCGCCCGCTGCCGGTTCTCGTTCAGGTGCGGCGCCGCGATGCCATCCGCCCCCGGGTCAATATCGTGCGCGTAATAATACCGGAACGCCGCCTCCCCCCAATTCCCCGCGTGCAGCAGCAGGTCCGGCCCCGTGGCGACCCCGCGTCGTTCCCGGTAGTCCACATGCACCGTCCCATCCAGCAGTCCCGTGCCGTACCAATTGTAGGCGCTCAGCAGGTAAGGCCCAAAAATCCCGCGCTCTCCCGGCACGAATTCAAAATTATTCGGATGCTTCTTCAGCGACCGCCTGTAAAACGGCCAGTAAAAAATCGGCGTCTTGCCGATAAACAGCGTCGCGTGTCGCGCTTCAAAATAATCGCCCGGCACCAGCGTGATTTGTTTCGCGTGGATGCTGTAAGCCGGAATGTCATAATCATCGGTCGAAATCACCGCGTTCGTGCCGACATAAAGCTTGTTCGTGCCCCCGTTCAAATCCTGGCCCGCGACGGAAAAAGGCATCTGCGTCGTCTTGAACGAGCCGCCCCAAACATCCCCCGTCTTGCCGTTATAGTAAAAGTTGGTGCCGCGCCAGATATGCCCGTGGTCCAGGATCGTCACGTCTCCAACCGCCAGCACCACACCGGAAAGCGCGTTCTCCATTCCCTCCTGCGACGAGATGACCGCCGACGAATTGCTGAACACCACCCCGTTGAAAAAAAAGTTCGTGTTCCCGATGGATTCCCCCTGGCTTTGCGGAGTGAGGTGCTGAACTTCCCAGAGGCCGGTCAATTGCGCTTGACAGGCAGCCGCCCACGTCATGACAAACAAGGCTAGTCTCAGCGACCAAGGGTGTTTCATCAAGGCGACCAGCTAACCAAAACCCGCGAACGCTGCCAAGACGATTGTCCGACGATTTTTTTGACAAACGTATTGCCTAACTCGTCCCCTGCGCCGTCGCCAATTCCCTCCGTGTGAAAAAAATAATCCCCAGCACGCTGAAAAACCCGCCCAGCAACAAAATGATTTGCGCCACCGCCAGCCCCAGGTCCCCCCATGTGATGCTCCGCCCCGAACTCAGCGCGTCGATCGGCGAAAAGTTTTCCACCAGCTTGATCACTTTGAGCGCTCCCTTGAAGAACGGCACCATGACATAGTCCGTCGGCGAGTGGCCATAGGTCGATTTGGCCGAATCAAATCCCATGATCGTCCCATTCTCCACCACCGTGCTCACCGTGCCGCTGGAGAGTCCCATGACCAGCAGCGCCAGCGACGCAAACGTCGCCACCGGAAATGAAAGGTAACTCGCCGTCGCCAGCCCAATCGAAGCCAGCAACGCCAGCCAGCAAAATATCACCGTCATTCCGCGCACGAAGTTCACCCCAAAAGTGCTTTCCGGATACAGCAGCACAAATCCGTCGTCCAGCGGGAACGTCAACGCCGTATCCTCCGGGTTGAACACGTCCACCCACAGGATTCCGTGATCGTCAAGCATATTGGGTGGGATGGTGATTTCCTGGTATGAATCCGGCGGCAATTTTTCCGGGATCGCCACCTGCGCGGACGAATTGGTCGGGCCTACGATCCAGATGCTGCTGTATTGCGCGTCCGGGTTCGGGTTGGCCGTGTGAAACTTCACGCGCAGCACCAGCGGCTGGTTGCGCAGCCGGTCTTGCAACGTGTGCAGGTCCACTCCCCACCGGCGCCGGTAGCCCGGCCCCACTTCGGTGTACCCCGCTTTGATCCCTTCGGTGATCTGTTGCCGGATCTCATACTGGTCGCTTTCGGACATCGAATCAAAGGTCTTGAAACGCTCTCTTATGACCTCGTTGACTTCCGGCGTAAAATCGTGCTGCGGCGTCCGCGCCTCGGCCCGCGCGACAAAAATCTCCTTGTGCAGGATCGCCTGCTGTTCAGCGGGCAGCCGGCTCGCCCGCCAGTGGAGCAGTATAAAGATCGCCGCCCCGGACAACGCCAGCAGCGCCGCGTTCAACGAAAGGATCCCCAGCCATTTGCCAATCCAGATTTGCCATCGCGCAATAGGCTTGACAGCCACCACTTGCATCTGGCATTCCTCCACGTCCTTGGCCAGCGTGGCGCACGAAAGCCATAAGGTGACGAAACCGAGCAGGGTCGCCACGGCCGTCAGCGTGTAGGTCAATAATATTTGCGTCAAGCCCTTGGCGGTGCCGTCGTCCACAAGCACCATCGGCAATCCAACCACCGACGCCACCAGCAGCGCTGTGATCACCCAAAACAACCGGTAGCGAAACGCGGACTTCCATGTCAGGCCCGCAATCGTCAGGATTTTTTTCATTTGCTGGGCGGGCCGCCGAGAAGCGACGACAGCTTTTCATCGGCCTTTTTCAAATCGGCGGGAGTCGGCGCCGCGGCCGGTTCGGGTTTGGCGGGCGCGGGCGCGGGCGCTTGCGCGTGGGAAAGTGATTCCAGTTTCGCCTTGTTGATTTCCGGTTCGGGCGCGGCGGTCGGGACGGTCTCAGCGCTCTTCGGCTGCGCCACGGTCAGCCGTTCCAGCAGTTTGTCCCGTTCGGGCACGGCCTCGGCGTCACCGCGAAGATACGGCGCCACACGGCTGCCGGATGTCGCCCCGGACGTTTCCGCAAGTCCCTCCTTGGCCTTGCGCACGACCTCCAGGAAATAGCTCTCCAGGTTTTGCGTCGGGTTATCGACCTGGATTTTGTCCGCCGCAGCGTCCTTCCGAATGATCTCCAGCACCCGTTGCATGCTCTCTCGCGGCAGTGGCGGCATCGTGATCCGCACCGTGTCCGGCTGGACCAGCAACTCCTTCAAAGTCCCCATCGCGTGAATCCGTCCCCCGTAATAAATCACCACGCGATCGCAAACATCCTCCACGTCGGACAGCAAATGGCTGCTCAGGATCACCGTCTTGCCGCGCCGCGCCAGCGCAAGAATCAAGTCCTTGACTTCCCGGCACCCGATCGGGTCCATCCCCGCGGTCGGCTCGTCCAGTATGACGAGATCGGGGTCATTGATCAGCGCCTGCGCCAATCCGATCCGGCGCTGCATCCCCTTGGAAAACTCCCCCACCACGCGCGTCCGCACCTGGTTCAAACCCACCATTTCCAATAGCTGCTCGTTGCGCGTATGGCGCTCCTTGGAGGGCAGATCGAACAGGTTGCCAAAAAAATCCAGCGTCTCGCGCGAATCCAAAAATCGGTAAAGATACGATTCCTCCGGCAGGTAGCCAATGTGAGACTTCGTCTTGACATGGCGCGGCGAATGCCCAAAAACCTCGATGTGCCCCCGCGTGGGATACAGCAGGCCCAGCAGCATTTTCACCGTGGTCGATTTTCCCGATCCGTTCGGGCCCAGCAGTCCGAAGACTTCCCCGCGCCGCACTTCAAAATCCACGTTATCGACCGCCCTGGCCTTGGGCCGGCCCCAGAAATCCTTGAAAATCTTCGTCAGCCCGCGAACGGAAACAATGGCCTCACCCGCTTTCAAGCGGGCCGGTTCGGCGGAGGCCTCTGCCGGGATTTCTGCGACCGCGCTCATGCGTTCACCAATTGGGGACGTGCCGGCGCTGTCGGCGTCGGCGTCGATGTCGGCGTGGAAGCGGGCGGCTCAGAGGCGATGATCGCGTGCGGGTCCAATTCCTCGCCCTGCCGGACGAGACGCGCGCTGTTGAAAACAACGATCAGCGAGCCTGCCACATGCAAGATCGCCGCGACGATCGGGTTGATATATTTGAGCGCCGCCAGGACCAATCCCCCGATTACAAAGCAAATCCCGAAAAGAAAATTCTGGTTGATGACGGAGCGGGTCTGGCGCGAAAGCCGCACCAGGAACGGCAGACGCCGAAGGTCATTGTTCATCAGCGCGATGGTCGCGCTGTGAATGGCCACTTCGCTCCCCGCCGCCCCCATCGCGATTCCAAGGTCTCCCGCCGCCAGCGCCGGGGCGTCATTGACGCCGTCGCCAATCACCGCCACCCGGTAGCCCTTGGCCTTGATCTGGCGCACGAAATCCACTTTGTTCTGCGGCAGGCATTCCCCCATCACTTCCTCGCAACCGATTTCCCGGGCCACTCGCGCGGCCACAGGTTGGCGGTCGCCGGAAATCATCGCGATCCGTCGCACGCCGGTCGTTTTCAGGTCGGCCAGCGCTTCGCGGGCTTCCACGCGGGTTTGGTCCTGCAGGCCGATCCATCCCAGGCAGCGCCCGTTGCTCGCGATGAAGATCAGGCTGAATCCTTCCGTCTCATTGAGATCGACCGCTTTGAGAAAATCTTCCTGGATTCCCTGCTCCTTGAGCCAATTCGCGCGGCCCACCAGGATTTTTGCCCCTTCTATGTGCGCCGTAACGCCACGCCCCGCCGTTTCCGCGAAGTCTTTCGGCTCCACCAGCGGTACGCTCGCTTCTCCGGCCAATTGCGCCAGCGCCTTGGCGGTCGGGTGGTTGCTGTATTTCTCGGCGGACGCCGCGATGCGCAGCAATTCCGACGGGGTCGCGCCGTTCATGGGCGCCAGGCGGCTGACGGCCAGCTTGCCGGTCGTAAGCGTCCCCGTTTTATCAAACACAAAGGCGTTGATGCGCGCCGCCAATTCTATGTCCCCCACGTTCTTGATGAGGATGCCCAGCCGGGCCGCCGCGGACAACGCCGCCACCATCGCGCTCGGCGTCGCCAGGATGAAGGCGCATGGACAGGCCACGATAAACACCGCAATCACGCGGCTTAAGTCATTGGTGAACGCCCAAACCAGCGCGCCGATCAGCAGCACCAGCGGCGTGTAAAATCCCATGTATTGATCGACGATCCGCATGATCGGCAGCTTGGTCTTTTCGGCCGCCAATATCAGTTCCCGCACTTTGCCCAAAGTCGTGTCCGCCCCGGCCCGCGTGACGCGGATCTCCAGCGCCCCGGTCAAATTCTGCGTGCCGGCAAACACTTCGTCTCCCGGCTTTTTGTCCACCGGCAACGATTCCCCGGTGATGGTCGCCTGGTTGAACGATCCCTGCCCGGTGACGATCACTCCGTCAGCCGCGACATTGTCCCCGGGCCGCACGCGAATTACATCCCCCACTCCGAGCAGCCGCGTTTCCACTTCTTCCTCCCCCGCTTTGGTGATCCGCCGCGCTTTGGGCGGCGTTAATTTGATGAGCGATTCAATCGAGGTCCGCGCACCTTCGGCGGTGCGCGTTTCGATGATTTGCCCCATCAACATGAAGAAGGCAATGATGCCCGCTTGCTGATAACCGCCCGTTTGAAAATCCGCCGAACCAAATGAAGCCAGCACCGCAAGGGCGACCAGTTCGTTGGTCGTCACCAGTCCGCGCCGCAAATCCTTGATGGCGGTCCACACAATCGGATAACCCAGGATGATCGCCCCAATCATCGCGCTCGCCGCCGCAACCGGGTTGTTAGTGTCGGAATAGGCCCAGTCCACAACAAATGAGTTCAGGACGAAAACCAAACCGATCAGCGTTTGCGCCAGCGGCAGAACGGCGTGTTCGTGATCGTGCCCGCATGTCGCGCACGAATCTCCATGCTCATGATCGTGGTCGTGCTCGTCTTCGTTGCGGCTTAATAGAGATGTGACTTGCATAAATTTAGGGTGCGGCGATGTAATTATTGGTGTTCGGCGCTTGCGGCTCGGGGCTGACTTGCAGCCGCAGTTCCTTCGAGTTCGGCGGCATGGTGATTTTGTTCTCCACGTTGGTGTAAATGGTTTCCAGCAGCGCCATCTGGCGGATTCGCTTGAAGGACGGCGGGTTGCGCTCATATTGGCTCCGCAACTTCAGGAAGGTGTCGGCCTGCGCCGCCACCATATCCACGGACCGTTTGCGCGCGGCATCCGCCGTATAAACACGCGTCGCCGCTTCTCCACCCGCCCTGTTCGTGACGGTGTTGGCGTAGCTTTCCGCCTGGTTGCGGATGTTGTCCCGCCTGACCATGGCTTGGTCCAGTTCGTTGAATTTTGGCGCAAGATAGAGCGGCGGCGCCGCGTCCACATCCACCTGGTCAACCGTCACTCCCAAATTCTGACTGTCGATCAACTGGGTGAACCGGTCCTTGACTCCCTCCCGGAAGGCGGCGCGGTTTCTCGTCAGAATATCGTCCACCGACATCTGGCTCGTGGCAAAGAGCAGGGCGTTGTTCAGGTCGTTGGTGATGAATTCCTTGGCGTCGGCAAAATCGAAATGGAACGTGATCGGGTCGGTGATGCGATACCGCGCCGTGCCCACCACATGGATGATATTGGTGTCCGCCGTCAGCGCGTAACTGCTGGTGGCCGGGTTCAGCGAATTACCCCCGGTTATGGGTGTCACCCCTTTGGCGCGGTCTTCCGGCGATTGATACCACCCTTCCGAGGAGTCCGCCGTTTGCAGCGATGTGAACGGGATGAATACCACCTCGTCGACGGGTCGCGGAAACGCCCAATGCAATCCGGGCATCAGCAACGCCTGCTGCCCTTCTCCCACTGGCTTGCCCAACCGAAGGATCACCGCTTTAAATTGCGGTTCCACTTTGAAAAACCCGGAGCCGATGAACAACAGCACCAGCACCACCATGATGATTTTGACGATGAAAAAGCTGCTTCGCAACGCTTCGGCAAGGGCCTGCGATCCCGCGTCTTCAGCCGGGGGCGGCGGTCCGCCTGAAGGCAGGCTCGTCGGCGTCGGCGGCAAAATGGGTTCCTCGGGGTTCATTTAGGGTCGAGAAATGTGTTGGTGGACGTTGACCGAAACGCCTCGTCCATTCGCATCCATTGCAACGGCGAGCTGCTTTCGTCCAGCACCAGCGTCGAATTCTTTTTCAGAAATTGCTCCAGCGCCGTCATTTGCATGTTGAAATTCGCCAGGCTCGGGTTCTGTTGAAGCACTTCCAGGGACTTCATCATTTGCGCCTCCCCTTCGCCCCGTTTCTTCAACGCCTGCGCATCCGCGTCCGACAGCAGGTTGGCCGCGTCACGGTCCGCGGCGGACTTGATCTTGGTCGCTTCCTCCTCGCCCTCGGACTGGATCTTGGAAATGTAAAACTGCCGCTCCGATGTCATCCGGTCAAAAACGTTCTGCGTCACCACGTCCGGCAGCCCGATCTTTTTGATCTGGATGAATTTGATCTCGATCCCATACCCTTTCTCGCGGACCTGCTTCTGCACCTTGTCCTGGATTTCTTTCTCGATCTGCGCAAATTTCATTTGCTTCTCATCCGTGGAAACGAAATCCGAAAACGGATGCTGCCCAGCCACTTCGTTCTTCGCGCTCCGCACCAACCCTTCCAGCACCTTTTGCGCTTCGGGAATCGATCCTTCAAATTTCGGATAGAACACCTCCGGGTCATCGATCCTATACCCCACATACACCGACAAAAAGATGATGTTCTGGTCGGGCAGCTTGAATTCCTCGTATTTGCCTTCGAAATTCTGGATGCGCTGGTCCAGCATCGTTACTTTCTCGATCGGCCACGGCCACCGGAGCGCCGGCCCGGGCGTCGTTTTCACGGTGTGGATCTTTCCGAAAAGCAGGACTACCGCCACTTCGGACTTGCGGACTTGATACACAAAGAGCAGCAGGCCAAATATCACGATCAATATGGCGGCAACTACGATGGTAAGGGGACTTCGTTTCATATCATTATTTTGACGGGGGCGCTGGAAGTTGATCGATTAAGTCTTTGCGAATTTTTTCTTCGAGATTGAAAATGATGATGTTCGGGGCGTTGGTCGTCGCAATGATGTACTTGCGCGAGTCCCCACTGTTGTTGATAAGCGCCTCCAGGTAAGCATGTTGCTCATAGACTCCGTTGTATCCCGGGGCCGCGGAGTAGGCCAATTGCTGGTTGGTGAACAGCATCGCCAGCGCGGCGGAATTGGTGATCGCCGAATGTTCGTCCGCATCCGCGGAGGCCACCCTTTTGAAACTCTCGCCGTTAGCCCACGCATTGGTGCTCACGTCATACGCCTTGGCCTGGAGAATCTTCGACTCCCGCGTTTCCCTCGCGCCAACGACTTGCTCAAAGATTTTCGCCACTTTCGTCGGCGGATGGATGTCTTCCAGCCCGACAAACAGCACGCGCGTGCCCAATTCCAGCCGGTCGGCCTCCGATTGAATGTTCCTCCGCAGGGCAACCGCTGCCGCGGCTCTTCCCAGGGCCATTAGATTATCCAGGTCCGCGCTCGCCAAATAATGCGCCACCGCCCGTTCGGAAATGCCTTTGAGCAACGATTCCGGGTCCTGGTTGATATAGGCCCACGCCGCCAGATTGGTGATCTGATATTGCACCGGGATGCTCACGGAGAGCAGGTTCACCGGCGGGCTTTTTCCTTCAAAGGGTTGGCTGACAGCAGCTTGAGAATTCAGTTCGTGGCTGGCAACGAGGAAGTTCTGCTCCTTGGCATGGCTCACCGCCCACGCGATCGTTTGCCCTTGCTCGGGTTCCGCCCCTACGATGAAGCTTTGCACCCGTTCGGTGTGAAAAACCCGCGCCTGGTCTATCGGCCACGGTAATTTGAAATGCAGGCCGGGGCCAATGACCCCGTCCACCCCCAGCGGACGCCCAAATCGCTCCAGCAACGCTTCATCCCCCGATTGGACGACGATAAAACAACTCGATAGAACCAGCGCGACAAACTGCGCCAGGATCATCCACCCAAGCGCCTTTTCCAGGAACCGATAGAACCATGTCTCCGAAACCTTGAACCCAAATTGATAGTCCATCGCGTGCGCCGCCGTGCTGATGATCGCTTCCGGCTGCCCCAGCAATCCGACCAGCCGGCTTTCATACAGCAAACGCGTCTCGCGCCCGCGCAACCGGACGCGATAAACCTCCAGGATCAGCGCCATCAAGGTCTCAGCCGCCGCCAATCCGGAAACCCCGCACAAGACCCGCGCCACGATAAGGTCCGTCCTGGGGAATCCCGCCAGCACCGCCGCGATGGTCGCCGTCACGGCGAAACACGCATACGCGCTCAACAGTAGGTAAGCCGCCCCTGGCCGCAGCAGCTTTTGCCCTTGAAGCCGCGCCAGCCCGCTGGAGTATTTGCCCAGCAGGAACAAAATCAAACCAAACAGCCCCAGCAACGCCATCGCCAGCGTCGCCCGGTCCGCGATCAGCGGCGGTAACTGCCCCAGCTTTTCCCAGGGCCAATAACAAGCCGCCGCTTGCAGCAGGAACAGCAGCGCCGTGAAAATCGGGCAGAAAATACGCTCGAATTGTTCCCGCGACCGCCGCGCCGGAAATGTGTCCGCCCCCGCCGTCACGAAAAGAGATTGGCTCCCGCGCGATTTGCTCAATTCTTCCACTTCCATTTTCTCGAATTGCTCCCGCTCCACCAATCCCATGTGGAAATAACTCAGCAGCGCCACCAGCAGTCCAAAACCCGTGAGCACCGTCCCCATCACCCCCGCCGCCGTGCTCACAAAGCGCGTTACAAGCAACATCCCGATCGTCGCGCCCAGCAGGACGATCCAGTTGATGAACCCAATTTTTTTTGCGTTGTTCTCCATGCCAGTATCAGGTCAGTTCACGGTCTTCAAAAAGCGTTAGCGCAATCGCCAGTATCGCGCCGATATAGGCCGCCGCGTATCCCAGTGCCTCCCCCAAATAACTTAAGGGTATTTTATTATTCTGCTCAAGGGCGTCGGCCATCCAGAACAATTGCCAGTTCGGTGTCATCGCGTAAAGCACCGATGCCCACCAATGCCCCGCCTCGGCGCGCGTCCCCCAAAAATAATCCGAGACCAACCCCAGCAAAAACAGGCCGGAACAGATCGCCAGCGTCGGAACCACCTCCACCCGCGTCGAACACGCCAGCGCCAGCGCCGCCAGGATCAGCAGCGCCATCAGGATCAGGGCCGATGCCGGCACCACCCGCCAATCCATCCCCTTGTAATCCGCACCCATCCGCCCCGCCTCCCGCGGAATGAATTGCAGCACCGCAAACGCGATCACCGCCATGATGACCACCCCCCAAACCGCGTCCGACACAAATGGCCGGCGCAGAAAGTAATTGGTAAACCCCGCCGCGATATACGCCACCAGCAAAGACCCGCAAAAAACCTCCAAACCGGGATAATCAATGTCGCCGTACGCGTCAAACGCCATGCGGGTCGCCAGGAGGCACGCGATGCAGTTGACGAACGTGAGCAGCGAGATCGCACAGGAAAGCCCAACGTACTTAGCCAGAAGGAATTGCGCACGTCCAACCGGCTTGGCCAGCACCGCCAGGGCCGTCCCGCTTCGAATCTCCCGCGCCACCGAAGCCGAAGCGCTCAAGACCGCTCCAAACAGCCCCGCCAGGAACATCACCGCTAAAGCGCTGTTCTTCACCAACTTAGGCTCATCCCCAAACCCAAAATAGTTCACGCACGCCAGAAAAACCTCAAACAAAGAGGAAACCGTCATCAGCAGCAGGAAAACCGGCTGCCGAATCAACTCCATGAAAGCATTGCCGGAGATTGTTAAAAACTGTCGCATTCCATCCAGGTCAAAATTGGGCGACAGGTTACGCTGAGATTATGCATTTGCAACGATTAAGACACGTCAATCGCCCAAAAATTCAACTTTCGCCCTGTGCGTCTGCCCGCACAGCCCGTCTTTTGGACGTTTTTATTCGAATTTTTGCGAATTTCTCAGTTAAATTTGGACGTTGATGGGAAACTTGTGTCTCAACTGAGATGAACGAATAATGGATGACGATATGTCCACATCAGGATTTGGCCGGCGGGACTTTTTGAAGCGAGTCAGCGGCGTCTCGGCTTCGGTGTTGCTCGCTCCAGCCCAGTTAAGCGTCGCCGCGCCGCGGAATGTTTCTTCGCGCAAAAAACCCAATTTTCTCGTGGTGGTCGCCGACGACCAGAACTTCCGGACCATAAATGCGCTCAATAATAGCGAAGTTCACACGCCAACTTTTGACCGCCTGGTCCAGCGCGGCACCGCCTTTACACACTCTTTTCATCAGGGGTCGTGGACCGGTGCTCTCTGTGTCGCCAGCCGCGCAATGATACACACGGGCCGCTACCTCTGGAACTGCGGCGGCAATAATTGTGGGTATTATCCGTTGCTGGGGGAAGTCTTCCAAATGGGAGGCTACGATACATACGCCGCGGGCAAATGGCACAATGGCGACCAGTCGGCCTTGCGAAGTTTCAAGACGGGCAAGACAATCGGTCCCGGTTTTTTTGCCTCCACGCCCGAGGACGGAATCGCCTACAATCGTCCTCGTGCCGGCGACGATTGGACGCCCTGGGACCCGAAGTATCACGGGCATTGGACGCCGAAGGATCTGTGGGACATCGAATACCCCGTACACGATGGCGATTGGATTTCGCAAAATGGCCCCAAGCCCGCGGAAGCGGGCCGGCGTTATCAACGGAGCCAACACTCCAGCGAACTTTATGCCGACAGCGTCATTGACCTGTTGCGGCAAACAGCGTCAAAGCCGGACCGCCCGTTCCTTCTTTATCTTGCCTGGAACGCGCCGCACGATCCACGGCAGGCACCAAAGGAAATCGTTGACATGTACCCGGCGGAGAAAATCGAAGTGCCGCCCAATTTCCTGCCGCGCCATCCATTCGACCAGGGAGATGCCAACGTGCGCGACGAAAAGCTGGCGCCGTCTCCGCTGACCCCGCACGACGTGAAGGTTCACCGCCGCGAATATTACGCGATTATTACTCATATGGATCGGCAACTGGGCCGAATCATTGAGGCATTGGAGAAGACGGGCCAGGGGGACAACACCTACATCATCATCACGGGCGACCACGGGTTGGCGTTGGGCGAGCACGGATTGATGGGCAAACAGAATCTTTATGACTGTTCGCTGCGGATGCCCTTGATTATCGGTGGCCCCGGAATCACAGCCGGACGCCGGATTGATGCAATGGTGTACCAACATTCCGTTTTCGCCACTCTTTGCGATCTGGCTGAAATCCCAACGCCCGCGACCGTCCAATTCCCGAGCTTGCTCCCGTTGTTACACGGCGAACGAGATCGGTTGACCGACTCCATTTATTGCGCTTACCGCCATTTCCAACGCATGGTGCGAACCGAACAGCACAAGTTGATTCTCTATCCTGAGGTCAGGAAAGTTCAGTTATTTGACATGGCCAATGATCCGTGGGAAATCAACGATCTCGCTGGCGACCCCAGTCACTCAGCAACGATCACCGGGTTGTTTCGCGAATTGAAAAAATGGCAGGAAACAGTCAGTGACAAACTTGTCCTGGATCCGGCGGCGTTTGGGATTCAATCCTGAACCACCTCCGTTCGCCCTGATCTTTAAGTATTTCGAGGCAGAAGCCGATTAAGGGGTATGGATTGTTTTATGTCACTGATAGTCAACAGTTAAAAGCAAAAGGGGATCCCTATATGAAAGTTCTGCTTGTCGATGACACTCGAACCAACCTGAGTGTTTTGCGAGCGATGCTGGAGGCGGAGAAGTTCGACGTCGCCGAAGCTGCTGACGGCGTGGAGGCGCTTGATGTCTTGGAGAACGAATCGATTGACGCCATCATTTCGGATATCCTTATGCCGCGCATGGACGGTTACCGGCTCTGTTACGAGGTGCGCAAGAGCGAGCGATTTTGCTTTCTTCCTTTTATTTTCTACACGGCCACCTACACGTCGCCGAGCGATGAAAAACTCTGCTACAGTTTAGGCGGGGACAAATACCTGCTGAAACCCGCTTCCGCGAAGGCGGTTTTGACGGCCCTTAGAGAATCTGTGAACATGGACAGGCGAGCCCGCCCAAGTCTGGTTACGGCGGCCTCCGACGCGGGCGTGATGAGAGAATACAGCGATCGCCTCGTGTCCAAATTGGAGGACAAGAACGTGGAACTGGCCCGGCGAACGGAGCAACTGGAACGGGCGGGTGTCGAACTGCGGCGCGCCAATACCGAACTGGATTTGAGGGTCCGCCAGCGCACCATGGAGCTTGAAGCGTCCAACTTGGAATTTGAAGCCTTCACCTATTCAGTGTCCCATGATTTGCGCGCGCCGCTCCGGCATATTGACGGTTTCGCGAAATTAATATTGAAGAGTGGCGCCGCCCAGTTGGACGAGACCAATCTTAAACATCTTAATATCATTTGTAACAGCACCCAAAAGATGGCCGGGCTTATTGATGGCTTGCTTGAGTTGTCCAAGGCGTCACGCGCGAAGGTCCATTGGCGTCCGATCGATTTCAGCGCCCTGGCGCGCGATGTGATGGTGGAACTCCAGCAGAGCCAGCCGGATCGTGTGGTGCAAATCGACATCGCGCCGGGACTAAGCGCGCAGGGAGACCAACGTTTGCTTTACGGCGCATTAATGAACCTGCTTGGCAACGCATGGAAGTTTACCTCGCATCGTCCGAATGCGCGGATCGAATTTGGGCGAAATCACAATGAAATCGACTCTCCTTATTTCGTTCGCGACAACGGAGCGGGGTTTGACATGGAGTATGTCGGCAAACTTTTCTGCGCGTTCCAACGTTTGCATCGCATGGATGAATTCGAAGGCTCAGGGATTGGATTGGCAACGGTGAAGCGGATCATCCAAAAGCACGGCGGTAGAATTTGGGCTGAAAGTGTTCTAAACCAAGGGTCGGTATTCTATTTCACATTGGAAGAAAAGTCCCCGATTCAGACTGAGCATGCTGTTTGTCCGGCGGAGGAAGCCGAATGAACCATCCGCTCCGTATCCTGCACCTGGAGGATGATCCGTGCGACGCCACACTCATTCAATCAACTCTGGAATCCGAGAACGTCAGTTGTGCGATCACTCGGGTGGAAGATCGGGGTGGATTTGTAGCGGCGCTGGAACGCGGCGGAATTGATTTGATCCTTTCGGATTGCGTATTGCCTGCCTTCGACGGGATGGCTGCGTTGAATATCGTGCGCACGCGATGGCCGGCAATTCCTTTGATCTTTGTATCCGGGACGTTGGGGGAGCAACAGGCAATAGATTCGCTCAAGAGCGGGGCGACGGATTATGTCCTCAAGGACGGGTTGGTTCGGCTTGCTCCCGCGGTAACCCGCGCGATGCAGGAAGTCAAAGACAGGGCCGAACGCGGGAGGTTGGAGGCGCAGTTTATCGAAGCACAAAAAATGGAGGTGATCGGCCGCCTGGCCGGGGGCGTGGCCCATGACTTTAATAATATCCTGGCGGTCATCATGGGTTATTGCGACCTCATGATGATAAAAGTCGAGACCGAAGATACGTTCAAAAGTTATTTAGAGACGATTCGGAGCGCAGCCGAGCGCGCGGCTAGCCTGACACGGCAGCTCCTGATCTTCAGCCGCAAAGAAGCTCTTCAGCCGGTGGTGCTTGATATCAATGAAGTGGTCAAAGACCTGGACAATATGCTGCGCCGGCTCATCGACGAAAATATCAACCTGGTTATTATTCCTGAGAAAGAAATTGGACGGGTTAAAGCGGATTCGGGCTATGTCGGGCAACTGCTGATGAATCTGGTTGTCAACGCGCGGGACGCGATGCCCAACGGCGGCACGCTTACCATTGCCACGGAGAATGTCGCCTTTGACGAAACGTCCGCCAGTACCGTTGAAGGAGCGGTGCCGGGCAATTACGTCATGTTCAGTGTCACTGACACGGGTACCGGGATGACCGACGAAATCAAAGCGCACCTTTTTGAAGCATTTTTCACAACCAAACCGAAGGGCAAAGGCACCGGCCTGGGCCTGGCGACTTGCCAGACCATTGTGCAACAATCGGCTGGTTACATTGGCGTGCATAGCGAAGTTGGAAAAGGGACGTCCTTTAGTGTGTATTTTCCGCGAGTGGATCAGCCGCTGGATGAGGCGGCAAAACCTCAGAGGGGGCCTCTGCCGCGGGGAACAGAAACTTTGCTGATTGTCGAAGACGAACCTTCGTTGCGGCATCTGGCCCGAAACTTTTTGGAGAGTCAGGGATACGAGGTGCTGTTGGCATCAAATGGCCAGGATGCCTTGCACATGGTGCGCGACCATCGAGGATCGCCGATTCGATTGGTCATCACTGACATGATCATGCCGCAAATGGGCGGCAAAGTGATGGCGGAATGGCTCACAACGGGGAATCCGGATCTCAAGATTCTGTTCACTTCGGGTTACACGGACGACGAACTCACGCAGAACGGAGCGTATGAGGGAGAATTTCAATTCCTACCCAAACCTTACTCCCCCGCAACGCTGGGTCGCAAAGTTCGGGAGATTCTCGATGATCCTCAAATGTGAAGCCGCAAATGAAGCCGCAGTCCTGTCGGATTTGTTCCTATAACACCTTTTTCAGCGCCTTGACCTTTTCTGCTTCGGGTTTGGAGGCGTAATATTTGTCCAGCGGATAACAACCGCTGATCATCCCATTGCGGGGCGCAGTCGTGCAATCGCTAAAGGTCCGGCAGATGGACTTGGCCGTTAATGCTCCGCGCTCCAATGCTTCCGCCGGAAGCGTTGGATAACTTAGAATCATTCGGCCAAGGCCGATCATGTCGGTCCAACCTTCGCGCACCACGGCTTGTGCGACCATGGGCAGAAATTCCTGGAGGTAACTGTATCCTGATCCTATAACCACGATCCCGGCCGGCGCATTCATCTTGATTTGGCGCGTGGCGTCGATCTGGCGCGCGACGTCGATCAGGGGTTCGCGCGGAGGCTGGTAACCGTCGGAAGGCGGATAGGCCGCGGGACGTTGGATGTGCGGGCAATAATATGGCGAGCCGGCGGTGATGTTCAGAATTTTGATTCCGAGGCGGGCGCACAACTGGGCGAATTTGTGCGTCTCGGTCAAATCAATCTCCAGCGGATTTTGTTCATTGACTCCGAATGCGTAAACGTACGGGACGGGAAAATCATCCGGCATGCCCGGACCGAGTTTTCCAGGTTCGGCGCGTGACGGGTCTGGCTTGAACGGCACGGTGTCGAAACAACTCAAACGCACCCCAATGTCGATCTTGTTGCCGCTGCCCCGGATTCCCTCGACAATCTCGCGCAGGATGCGTGTGCGGTTTTCGAATGATCCGCCGTAATCTCCTGGCCGCGTAAACGCGCTCAAAAATTCATGGAGCAAATAGCCGTGGCAATGCTTGATGTCCACAAAATCGGCCCCGACATCCCGTGCAATTTCCGCCGCTTTCACATAATCGCCAATCAACTCGCGGATTTCCGCATCGGTAAAAACTTGCGTGTCGCTGGTGACATGGAATTTTTTGTCAAGTATTGGATGACGATACGCGACGCGCGATTCCAGTTGCTTGTCATTGGGCCGGCAGAACCGGCCGGAGTGCGTCAATTGAAATCCGACGATTGGATCATCCGCCAATCCATATCGCGTTCGGTGCGCTTCGACGAGGGTTTCGCGCAACCTGGCTAAATCGGCCTTGTTCTCCTCACGGATGATGAGTTGGTTGGGATTGGCCCGGCCGTCTGGACGAACCGCCATCGCCTCGCCGCCGTAAATCAGCTTGGCGCCGCTTTGGCCGAATCGCGTCCATCGTCGCAACACCTCCTCGGTCAGCCCGCCGGTGCGGGTGCCATCCCAGCCTTCCATCGGCTGGACGGCAAAACGGTTGCCGATTTTTTTTCCGTTGATCAACACGCCCTCAATGGGGCGGTTCAGAGGCGAGGATGCAGAGGTTTCGATTTGGGAATCGCAGGGCAAGTTCAAGCCAAGCGAAGCGGTGTATTTCCGAAAATTCTCGGGCGTCTTGAGGGTTGGCACCCGCACCCATTCCACTTTTGATTGCGGCATACGATGTAAACAATAATCAACGCGTCAAACAGGAGCGAGCGGAAAACGATGGTCGATCGTTCCTTCGCGCATGTAAGGTTTGCTTTCGACGGTGAGCAAAAGCTCTTCGATCCTGATTTCGATGGGTTGAACGGAGACGGCGATTTCGTCGAATCCGGCGGCAAATCGTTTCAAGTTCGATGGTGCCGACTTAAATCTCAGGACGGTGCTGTGGACAATCCCCGGCACGGTTAACCCCGCTCGCAACAGTTTCTCATGCAATTCGCCGTTCGTTTTTAGCGCGTCGATTGCCTCACGGCGAATGCGGGCGACCTCGCCCGTTGGGTCGGAAATTGGCAGGATGGCTGCTTTCGAAGTCAATACGGGGCGGCCGATCACCAGCGGAAACTCAGGCCCCGCCAGGGCCGGGCGCAGTTTTTCGATCACGGGCATAACGAGTGATTGCAACTGTGCGACTTGGCTGGCGTCGGGGTGTCGATGCAGGCTGAAGTTGGCGAACGTGATGATAGTCACGTGTGTCTCCCATTCGGGATAGACATACGCGCCTTCGTCCAGCGCAGACAGGCGGCTGGCAAAGGACCGGTAAAATTGCGCGGCAACGGGCGGGAATGGGTACGAACAAGCAAGGTTGAATCCGAAAACGGGGCAGTCGGGTTCGTTTCCGAGAAGGTCGTCTATGATGACGCTGTCGAGCGCGGTCTGCGTCATGGGACTGCGGCTGGCGAGGCCCGGCGGGATTCGTCCAGGTCATAGCCATGAACCGCGATTCTCTGGGTAAGATGTTCCCTGTCCAGCGTGAACGACAAAAAGGCAATGCACATTTCGTCGGTGGTTTGTTCGCCCCAGGTCACGAGTTTGGGCGGGTTATTTGGATTCAGCGGATTATCAGATGAATTGTCGTAATGTGCTTCCAGATCGACGCGCGAGCCGGCGGGCAAGTGCAGAGGCGTTTTTAGTTCGTAGCCGGTTTGCCAATTGAAGTCCCAATTTTCAACATGCACCAGCGGAATCAATGTTCCATCGGGGAGGGTCGCGGTCACTTTCATGTCCCGACCCAACAGGTGCATGTGTGGGGTGACGCGATAGAGAGTAGCGTTCAATTTTATCGGCAACGAGGCATGAACGGTGTAATTCGATTCGCCCGGGGGTATGCGTAATTGTCGTTTGAGTACAGGAAAGGAACGGATTCGCTTGTCGATCGGCCCCTTCGCAAAATAAAGAGCGATCTTGGTGCGATCCTTTTCCGGCTTGCCGGACCTATGATAGTGGACCTGCAAGACGAGGTCGGCCCCTTTGGGAACCAGACGACCGATGCCATCCGGGAGCAGGCTCGGAAAATTTCCGGGAGCCCATCCCCCGATCATTCCGCCGGACCTAAATCCCACTCCGCCGAAGGCCGTATATCCCGGCCCGGGGTCTTGCGCGTCCAATTCACGAGCGCGGCCCGTGGTGTCAAAATGAACAATAACATGATGAACAACCCTGCGGTTGCCGGGCTTTACTTCCAATGCGCGGATAAAATGATCTTCGGTGAATTTTGTGGGAACGACAAAGCAGCGATAAATGTCAGGGCCTTCCGCAGCGAGTCCGTAGTCCTCATCCGGCTCCAAAACGACGTCTGGTTCGCCTAGGCTCCAGCCTTCGGTAAAGTGCGGACTGGCTGGCAAGTCGGCGCGACTGCCTTCGGGCGTTCCCGCTACCAGCCAATCCCGGAACATCGCAATTTGTTCGGGCGCGAGGTGGCGATCATTGGCGAATTCGCCGAAACCTGGCTCCGCCTTCCAGGGGGGCATGATTTTTTCATCTGTGACGCGCGCAATTTGTTTGGCGCGTTTGCTCACGTC
>DATAXU010000136.1:0-8337 GCA_036272955.1 Verrucomicrobiia bacterium | reverse complement strand
GTGCGTCAATTAAAAAAAGAGCTTCCCGATCTGCTGGTCATCACGGACGTTTGCCTTTGCGAATACATGAGCCATGGGCATTGCGGGATTGTGGAAAAAAACAAAGGCGGGCGGATTGCCAACGATTTGACGCTGAAACTGCTGGCACGAACAGCGGTCAGCCACGCCGAGGCGGGGGCGGACATCGTGGCCCCGAGCGACATGATGGACGGGCGGGTTGCGGCGATCCGCCAGGCGCTGGATGCGGGGGGGCTTGAGGAGACGCCGATTCTTTCGTATGCGGCGAAATTCGCGTCCGCTTACTATGGGCCTTTTCGGGAAGCGGCGGAGTCCGCGCCGAAATTTGCCGACCGGCGCGCCTACCAGATGGACGCCGGCAACGCGCTGGAAGCGTTGCGCGAGGTGGCGATGGACATTCACGAAGGCGCGGACATCGTGATGGTCAAACCGGCGCTGCCCTGCCTGGATATTTTGCATCGCGTGAAGGCGGAGTTCGGTTATCCGACGGCGGCTTATTCGGTGAGCGGGGAATTCTCCATGATCAAAGCCGCGGCGGCGAAGGGGTGGATCGACGAGCGTCAGGCGACGCTGGAAACATTGCAGGCGATGCGCCGGGCCGGAGCGGACTTTATCGTTACTTACGCCGCGGCGGACGCCGCGCGGTGGCTTAATGATTAAGGAGCAGCAAAAGGAGCACGCCAACACCGATGGCCAAAACGACGACGACCGCAATGAAGATTTTCGTTCCCTTGTTGCTCTTTTTCGCGAAGGCGTTTTCGCCAAACGCCACGGCCTTGGTGGCGGGTTCCTGACCGAGTTTGACGCCCTGGGGGATGACCATGGTTTGGTCGGGCAATTTTTTCGGGGCGGCCTTTTGAGCGCTGGCGGCGTCTTCGAGGCGCATTTCGACCTGGCCCAGGCGAAGGATCTGGCCGGATTTCAGGGGCGCTTCGCCGGTGATTTGATGGCCGTTGATAAATGTGCCGTTGGTGGAATTGAGGTCGTGGACAATGATGTCGGCGCCTCGCCGGAGAATCTCACAGTGGTGGCTGGAGACGGAACCTTCCGGAATCGGAAACGTATTATCATCAACTCTGCCGATAGTGGTTTTATCCACCGTCAGTTCATGAGCCTTACCCGTAAACCCCTCGCTAAGAATTACCAGTCGTGCCATAGGCGACGTGTGGGATTATCGCCAGCTTGCGCCGCAAGTCAAACGGTTTTCGTTGCGAGGGAAATCCCTACACGGGAATTACGACCGCTTTATCAATTCGCGAAACTCGGCGAACAGAGGGGTGGAGTCGTGCGGGCCGGGTGATGCTTCCGGGTGATATTGGACGCAGAAAATCGGTTTTTTCTTGTGGCGCATGCCTTCGACTGTCTGGTCGTTGAGATTAATTCTGTCCACCACGACGTCGGACGGCAGGCTGGCGGGGTTCACGGCGAATCCGTGGTTTTGCGAAGTGATTTCCACCCTGCCGCTGTCAAGTTCCCGGACGGGCTGGTTGCCGCCGCGATGCCCGAACTTGAGCTTGAATGTTTTTCCGCCGAAGGCCTGTCCCAAAATCTGGTGCCCGAGACAAATGCCGAAAATGGGAGGGCCGCTTTTGATTAAATCCGAAACGGTGCGGACGGCATAGTCAAGCACGGCGGGATCGCCGGGGCCATTGGAGAGAAAAATTCCGGCGGGCTTGAAAGCCAGGGCTTCGGCGGCGGTGGTCGTTGCGGGAACGACTTGCACTTTGAAACCGTGCTGCCGCAAGCGGCGCAAAATATTGTATTTCATCCCGTAATCGAAAGCGACGATGGGGATGTCGGCGGGCGGCAATGGCGCCCCGCCAGTGATGTTGTCGGAACCTTGCGCGAGGCGGAAGCTGCCGCTTTGGGCGTCGGTTTCATCCCACAGAAAGGGCTTGGGGTGGGTGACGCTTTTCACGTAATCGACTCCGGCGAGGCCGGGCCAGTTTTTGGCGCAAGCGATGGCGCCGGCTTCGGCGATATCGAGCGTGGAAATAAAACCGTTGAGAGCGCCGCGCACGCGCAATTTTTTAGTCAAGGCGCGGGTGTCGATTCCCTGGATGCCGGGAATGCCGTTTTTTTCGAGGTATTCGCCGAGGGAATACTGGGCGCGCCAATTGCTGACGACCGGGGAAAGTTCGCGCACGACAAACCCGGCGACGTGGGGCTGCCAGGATTCCACGTCGGCCTCGTTGACGCCATAGTTGCCGATGAGAGGATAGGTCATCGTGACGATCTGACCTTTGTAAGAGGGATCGGTGAGGATTTCCTGGTACCCGGTCATTGAAGTGTTGAAACAAACTTCGCCGCACGCCTCGGCGCGGGCGCCAAAAGCGTCACCTTGAAAAACTGAACCGTCCTCAAGTGCGAGTATTGCCTTCATCAAAGAATCGACCGCGAACAATCACGGCATATCGATGGGCCGTCAAGATTTAACGGATGCATAGAATCAAAGGAATTCCAGCTTGGTTGTCGCGGCCTCCGAGTCCCATCCCCGCGGGGGTTTGGCGGAGATGGCGGAGACTTCCTTGATGGAAATTTGGCGACCGCGTGTTTTGGGGCCCTTCACTTCCACGTCGGCGGGCTTGCAGGTTTGCTGGTTGATCTTTTGATACGGGGCCGGCTTGTAGCGGATGTATAATTCGGCGGGAGTGTCCGGCTCGAAGTAGAGGACTTTCGACTTGGGCGGAATGCAAAAGTACTCCTTGTTCATTATCGTGCCGCCGAAGGTAAAACGCTTGAGATAGGTGGCCTCGCGATTGGTGTAGGCCAGGGTCATGATTTTTTCGCGATCCGGCACGGCGGCGTAAATCAAATCCGGACCGACAAACATTTTCTCCGGCAATTCGACGACCTTGTAATGGCCGTCTTTGAAGACGAGGAGCAATTTGTCGAATTTAGTGCAATCGTTTTTGAATTCCTCGCCGGAAACTTTGTAACCGATGTAGCCGGACTCGCGGTCGTAAGCGACCTTGAATCCTTTGAAGGCGACTTCGCGGGCATCGACCTCGTCGTAGCGGCTGGACTTCGTCTGGCGGGGATAAAGGGGGCCGTATTTTTCCAGGAGCGCCTGCAAATGGGCGATGGCGAACCTGGTGACGTTTTTCAAATGCTCGCGGGTCTGTTCGAGGTCGCCCTTGACTTTGTCCATCTCCTCGCGATGCTTATTGATGTCAAATAAAGAAATGCGGCGGATGCGGATGCCCAGGAGCATTTCGACATCCTCGGGGGTCAAATCGCGGCGCATCTGGCGGCGCAAAGGCTTGAAGCCTTCGTGGATTTCCTCGATGACGGCCTCGTTGGTGCGGGCCTGTTCGATGCGTTTGTAAATGCGATTTTCGATGAAGAGGCGCACGAGCGTTTTGGCGTGAAGCTCCTGTTCCAATTGCTGTTCCTTCAGTTCCAACTCGCGCTTGAGGGTGGCCACCAGGCGCGCGGTGTTTTCGCGAAGGACTTCGGAGACGGTCAATTCGACGGGGCGATTGTCCTTGATGACGACAATGCGGCTGGCGATGGTCACTTCGCAATCAGTGAAGGCGTAGAGGGCATCGACGAGTTGGGAGGCGCTGACGCCCGCCGGGGCGCGGACTTCGATCTCGACTTCCTCGGAGGTGAAATCGTTGATGCTTTTGACCTTGATCTTGCCTTTGCGGGAGGCATCTTCAATCGAGGAGGTCAAGGAATCGGTTGTCGTGGTGGGCGGGATTTCCTTGATGAGAACGGTCGAGTCGTCCTTGATTTTGATTTTGGCGCGGACCTTGATCTGGCCGGCGCCGTCGCGATATTCGCGGGCGTCCATTAAACCGCCGGTTTGAAAATCGGGCAGCACTTTGAACGATTGTTTTTTGAGGATCGCGATTTGGGCCTCCAGCAATTCGGGGAAATTATGCGGGAGAATGCGGGCGGACATTCCGACGGCAATGCCCTCGGTGCCGAGCATGAGGAGGAGCGGCAATTTACATGGGAGCATGATCGGCTCTTTGGCGCGGCCATCGTAACTAGGGACGAAATCGGTGATTTCATCGTTGAAAAGTTCGGTGCGGGCGAGTTCGGTCAGCCGACATTCGATGTAGCGCGGAGCGGCGGCAACATCGCCGGTGAAAACGTTGCCGAAGTTCCCCTGCCCTTCGATGAGGTAACGTTTGTTGGCGAGCACGACGAGGGCGTCGTTGATGGAGGCGTCGCCGTGGGGATGATATTGCATGGCCGCGCCGGCGACCGTGGCGACTTTGATGAAGCGTCCGTCGTCCTTTTCGCGCAAGGTCCAGAGAATGCGGCGTTGGACGGGCTTGAGGCCATCGACGAGGTTGGGAATGGCGCGATCGCGGATGACGTAGGAGGCGTATTCCAGAAAACTGCGATCGACGCGACGGTGAAGCGGGAGATCGATTTTGCCGGGCGAGAAAGGGGCATGAGGAGGAATCTCGACCTGCTCAGCCTGGACGTGCATTTCGCCGTTGGGCTTTGTTTCGGCTGGGACGGCGGCTGCGGCAGGCGTGGCGGCTGGTTGTTCGCCGCCTTCAATTGGAAGCTCAGGTTGTTGCGGAGAGTTTTTGCGTTTTGCCATGATTTGAATTTCTTCAATTAATCTTCAACCGGGACGATCAGTTTTTCCATGATGTAGTCTTTGCGTTCCGGGGTGTTCTTGCCCATGTAGAAACCGAAAATGCCGGCGGTCTCGGGTTTTGTAGCATACTCGACCTGGCTGAGCTTCATCTCTTCGCCGATGAACTGCTTGAATTCGTTGGGGGAGATTTCGCCGAGGCCTTTGAAGCGGGTGATTTCGGGATTTTTGCCGAGCTTTTTCGACGCGTCGTCGCGCTCGCCTTCGCTGTAACAATAGATGGACTGCTCCTTGTTGCGGACGCGGAAGAGCGGCGTTTCCAAGACGTGCAGATGGCCGTCATGGACGAGATGATCGAAGAACCGGAAGAAATAAGTGATCAGCAAATTGCGGATGTGCAGGCCATCGACATCGGCGTCGGTGGCGAGAATGACTTTTTCGTAACGGAGGTTTTCGATGTTGTCCTCGATGTCGAGGCTGCGCATGAGATTATACATCTCGTCGTTTTTATAAACGACGTCGCGCTTGAGGTCCCAGACGTTGAGGGGCTTGCCTTTGAGGATGAAAATGGCCTGGGTATTGACGTCGCGGCAACTGACGATCGAACCGGCGGCGGACTGGCCCTCGGTGACGAAGATCATGGAGCCTTTGCCCTTGCCCTTGGCTTTGTCAAAATGAACTTTGCAATCCTTGAGTTGGGGAATGCGGATGGTGATGGCATTGGCGCGTTCGCGGGCGAGTTTTTTGACCTCCTGCAGTTCCTTGCGCAATTGCTGGGTGTCCTGGACCTTGGCCATGATTTTTTCGGCGACCTCCTTGTTGCGATTGAAGAAATGGAGGAGTTCCTCACGGACCGTGTTAACCAGCTCCGAACGGATTTCGGTGTTGCCGAGTTTGTTTTTGGTTTGGGACTCGAAAACCGGGTCCTTCAAACGGATGGCGACGGCGCCGATCATGCATTCGCGAACGTCGTCGCCCTCGAATTTGCCCTTGGAATATTCGTTGACGGCCTTGAGCAAGCCTTCGCGGAAGGCGCTCAGATGGGTGCCGCCATCGCCGGTATATTGTCCGTTGACGAATGAAAAAAACGTCTCGCCATAGCGGCTGTTGCTGTGCGTGAAACAGAATTCGAGGGTCTTGCTGGAATAATGGAGGGGCGGGTAGATCGGCTCGGAATTGTCCGCGCGCAAATCCTCCAACACGAGATCCAGAAGGCCGTTGCGAGAGACAAAAGTCTGGCCGTTGTAAACCAGCTTGAGGCCGGTGTTGAGATAGCTGTAATGGCGCAGGCGGCGTTCGACAAATTCCGGGCGGAAGGCGCTCGCCTTGAATATTTCCGGGTCGGGCACAAACCGAATGAACGTGCCGTCCGGCTCGTTGGCGTCCTTGCCGCTCTTTTCGTTTTTGAGTTTGCCAATTTTGAAGGCGGCCTCGACGTACTCGCCCTCTCGGTGGCTGCGGACCAGGAATTCCTTGGAGAGCGCGTTGACGGCCTTGGTGCCGACGCCGTTGAGGCCGACGCTGAATTGAAAAACGTCGTCGTTGTATTTGGCGCCGGTGTTGATCTTGGAAACGCAATCGACGACCTTGCCCAGAGGGATGCCGCGGCCGAAATCGCGCACGCTGACGGCGGTGCCGTCGATGTTGATCTGGACCTCCTTGCCGTGTCCCATGATGTATTCGTCGATGGCGTTATCGATGACTTCCTTGAGGAGAATGTAGCAGCCGTCATCGTAATTGGAACCGTCCCCGATGCGGCCAATGTACATGCCGGTGCGGAGGCGAATGTGTTCAAGAGACGAAAGGGTTTTAATTTTGCTCTCGTCGTAAACGTTCTTTTTGCTTTCTGCCATATTGATAAAGGACACACCCAATATTGGAAGGATACCGGGGATTGCAACTTCAAACTGAAATTCCCGTCACGGGACGTGGCGGCCGCTCAGATAATAATAACCGAGGAAACCGCCGACGATCGTCAGGTCCGCCATGGCGGCAAGGGGCGTCAGGACGATTCGCTCGGCGTTTGCCTTTCCGTCATCGTACACGGGCAATGCGTACGGGCCTGTGACTTTGCCGTTGGAGGAGAGAGTGAATGACTGGGAATTCGTGGAGTAAACCGCGAAAACAGGAGGGACAGCGGCAGCATTGGTGGAAAAGAAAACAGGGATGGCATTGAGGCCCGCAAAGGAATTGGTCTTGACAAAAATCGGGGGGCGACTGAGTTTGATCCGGCTTTGGCTTTCTTCCAGCAAATAGGCGCGGGTGCCGGTGGAATCGTGCCGCTCCGAATATTCGTCATAGACCACAACAAGGGCGGAATCCGACGGGGCGGCAAAAAGCCGAAGGTTGACGTTGCGTGCGGGCAGGTTGCTATTGTCCAGTTGTGCCGCGGTCCAAAGCGCGTGCGTGGCACAACCGCCGCCCGCAAGCGCGAGCGATAGCGAGAGCAGCAACCGAACAGCGGTTTTGATGTTCATGACGCCAATCCTCGGAACACCGGATCATAAGCGAGCGGAAATGGCCTGACAAGCCAATTACGGCCCTTTTACAATGGAACGCCTTGAAATATTTGAGTCAGTTTGTCTTCGCGATTTTTATAATGCTGGCGCCAACGCTTCGGGCGGCGGTGGGAATACTCGAGGACGAGGATAGTTTTACGCTGACCAACGGCGTGGTGGCAGCGCGCGTTTCGAAACGCAGCGGCGATCTGACTTCACTGCGGTTCAAGGGAATGGAAATGCTGGACCGAAGATCGGAGCGCGGGTCGGGTTACTGGTCGCACGATGTTTCGCGAGGCCGGCGGGAATCGCACATCACGATCGATCCCGCGACCAACGGCGGCGAACGCGGGGAGGTTTCCATCAAGGGAATTTCCGGCGGCCACCCGATGGGCAACGGGCCTGGGGGGAGTGTGATTGCCGATATTGAAATTCGCTACGCGCTGGGGCGGGAGGATTCGGGCGTTTATACTTATTGCATCTTCAGCCATCCGACGAATTATCCGGCGACATCCGTCGGGGAGGCGCGGTTTTGCGCGAAGCTGAACGACGATATATTTGACTGGATGACGGTGGACTCGCGGCGAAACATGGAAATGATCACGGCCTACGATTGGGACCATGCGACGCAAATGAACATGAAGGAGGCTCGCCGGATGAATACGGGGATTTATCGCGGGGAGGTCGAGCATAAATACGATTATTCCGCCAACCAGTTCGACGTTCGCGCGTGGGGATGGAGCAGCACGCCCAAACATGTCGGGCTTTGGTTTGTCAATCCGTCCGTGGAATACCTGAGCGGCGGGCCGACGAAGGTGGAACTTTCCGCGCACCGCGACGCCACGTTCAACACGAACAACCTCACGGCGCCCGCGCCACCCACTCTGCTCAATTATTGGCGCGGCAGTCATTATGGCGGGAGCGCGTGCGGTATCGCACAGGGGGAGTCGTGGACAAAGGTCATTGGGCCATTTCTCATTTACTGCAATACTGGCGGCAGCCATGACGCGATGTGGAAGGACGCGCTGGCCACGGCCGCCAGGGAATCAGAGGCGTGGCCCTACGATTGGGTTTCGGGGGTGGATTATCCGCACCGAAATGAGCGCGGGACGGTCGGCGGCCAGATCACTCTGCATGATCCAGGGGCGCCGGATGAACGGCTGACGAACTGGCTGGTGGGGCTTTCCGCGCCGGATTACGCGGCGCCACGGGGACGAGGCGGGTTTGGCGGATTCGGCCCGCGAATGGTGGATTGGC
>DATAXU010000135.1:0-19191 GCA_036272955.1 Verrucomicrobiia bacterium | reverse complement strand
GGCCACGGCCGATTCAATTTTGAGCGCGGGCCTGCTTCACCACTTCTCATCACAAACCGAAGCGAGGGCGGGCCGTAAATAGAACTTGCAAATATTGCACAATTACAGAAAATCGTCGCGCCTTAACCATTGTTAATCATTGAATCACGTATGTTGCGAAAACTGGGCCCTTTTCGTTGGTTTTTTCTGTTGTTGATTACTCTTTTCCTCGCCGCTGTGCCGGTCCGGGCGACGGTCACAGTGCTGAGTTATTGGCACATGGGGGAACATGATCCGGGGGCTGTTTCGGGCGGCCGTTGCAACAGTACCGTTGATTCAGTTGGCGGTGATACGCTTGCCTTCGCGCCCGAATCCGGTCATTATCCTTATTATACCAACGGAGTTGCTGCTTCCGCGGCCCAGCAGACCGGTAGCAGCCTGGGAGTCGCGATAACAAATGGCGAATATGGCACGGCGGCGGTGGTTACGACCGCAGGTGACAATTTCGGCATCGAGTGCTGGGTCAACCCCGGCACTAACAATACCGGAAGCCAGATTTTGGCTTACAATGGCCTTCGAGGCAATGGCTGGGGTATATATCAAAACGGCACGAACTTTGAGGGCCTGTTTGGCGGAGAGATTTTCTTCGGCGCCGGTACTGCCATCGCCACGCCAGGTACTTGGATACATCTCGCCCTGGTGCGGAATAATGGGGACACGACCTTGTACACCAACGGGGTGCCGGTCAGCACCACTGCGGAGGCACCCCTCACTCCGTCCACATCTTTTACGGTGGGAGGAGATGCCCAGTTCGGCGATTATTTCACGGGAGTAATTGACGAGGTGCGCGTGTTCACTTTTACGGCGGGGCAGTTCAGCACAAATGATCTGCTTTATTTCCAGACTCCGCCCGGGGTTTATAACCTGGCTTCCACGAATTACAACGAAGGCGCTTCCGCCGGGACCGATACCGTGGTCCTGACCACAAGCCCGGCCAACGCTGTATGGACGGCCACGGCCAACGCCACGTGGCTGCACCTTCCGAGCACCAGCGGCGTCGGGAACAGCAACATTTTGTTTGGCTTCGATGATAATCCCGGCGTGCCCCGCAAAGGCACGCTGACCATCGCCGACCAGTCGGTGACTGTTTCGCAGGGGCAGGCCACGCTTTCGTTTCCGTTGAGCTATACTGGTTTTTACGGGTGTGATTTCATGGAAATTCCCGCGAGTGGCGGCGCCACCAACGTGCCTATGACGGTGACTCCGAACGTGGGCCAATGGACGTGCAGCGCATCAGCCAATTGGATTCATGTCCAAACCGCCAGTGGAACGGGGAGCACGGACATCGCTTTTACCGCGGATCCGAATACAAACGGAACCGTGCGCTGGAATTATGATGGTGTCTCATTTGATTCGGCCGAAGGTCCGTTCAGGTCGGTCAATACCAAGTTCCTTGTGTACCAACAGGCCTCGACGCCGGGGCCGGGGCAGGCTACTTATCAATTCACCGGACATTTGATTCCCTACCTGCCTCAAGACGCGCCCGCCAACGCCTCGGCCGCGTTGCTGTCGGTCGCCAGCAATGACGTGTTCTATCTTACCATGACGTTGGTGACCGGGGCACCGGTTGTTTACTCTGCCACCTACGCGTGCGGCGTGAATAACATCACGTTCTCAGTGCCATCGCGGGGACTGGTCTATTCGGCATCGTTCGAAGATTTCGAAGTGCTGGACGAGGTTAATAGTCCCAACGAATTACGCTGGGGCGCCGCCAACTTGGACTCGACGGTGGGTATGATTTTCTGGGCGGACGATTTGACCTCCACCGCACTGGCAAACGGAGATATGCCCAATCCGCTGAATTTGACCGGCTTTCACAGCGGGGAATCCTTTTCGCAAATCTTTCTCATCAACGGCAATGGAGAAAACCCGACGTTGTTCATGGGAGATCTGGTGCCCATGCCGACCTTGAACATCACGCCGCAGCCGGGAACAAATGTTATTTGGTGGGTGACGAGCGATGCAACTTATACTCCCGTGCTGCAATCCACCACGAGCCTGACAGGAGGTTCAGACTGGCAGACGGTGACCAATGCGCCGGTCACCTTGGGGCTGACGAACAGCGTGGCTTTGCCCGAGTCCGCGCCGGCGGATCAGTTTTTCAGGCTTAAGATTTTGTAGGGTTGCCGATCTGTTCGTCAATGTGTCCTATCATCGGAAGCACAGACCGCTCGAGGTAGCTTTACAACGACCGCGAAGGATATTACGATGACGCTGCCTGAGGGGAAACTAGTTATGCCGCAGGTTAGTCAACGTGAAGAAGAAAGCATTATTATGGGTGACAGATCTCCAAAATCGAACCAGAAGAAATCCACGCAGAAACAATCCAAAGCCAACAGCGCGAACGAAAAGAAAAAGCAGGCCGCATTCGCGAAGCAGTCCGCCAACAAAAAGAAGTAATCATCAGGCTTTTTCTGTCTCTCCGGAAATAAAATCCCGGTGGAGACAGATTTTCTCTTTTTAAATCTTTCCAACGGGCAGGTTCCTCCAGGCTTGAACTTCGGGGCGGGTCGTATAAATTCGCTCTGCTTCATGCGGAGAAAACTACTCAAAATTGGGCCGGAATTCCTGAATAATCGGGATTTGAGCTGGCTCGCGTTCAATGAACGCGTCCTTGATGAGGCGCTCGACCCCACTACGCCTCTCCTGGAGCGGGTCAAGTTTTTTTGCCTTTTTAGCGCGAATTTGGATGAGTTTTTTGAAACTCGCGTCGCGGGCCTGAAGCTGCAAATCGAATCCGCGGTGTCGGAGCGCGGGCCGGATGGGCTTACGCCAACGGAAACTTTTCGGGCGATCAATAAACGGGTGCGCGAATTGGTCGCGCGCCAGTATGCCTGCTGGCGCGATGACTTGCGGGTTGAGTTGGCTGACAATGGGATTCGCTTTCTCGGCTTTAAGGATCTTTCCAAGGCGGACTTGAAATGGGTGGATGACTTTTACCGGGGGCACGTCCGGCCGGTCTTGACGCCGCTGGGGCTGGATCCGGCGCATCCGTTTCCGAAGTTGCTCAATAAATCTCTTAACGCGATTGTTCACCTGGAGTTGGTCGAAATGGGGCAGCGGCATCGGCGGTTGGCGGTCGTTCAGGTGCCTCGGGTTTTGCCGCGACTGGTGAAGCTGCCGCGGCGGAAAGCGCGGGAGCAACATTATGTGTTTCTCGGGGACCTGGTGAGCCATTACCAGGGCAATTTGTTTCCGGGCGCGGAGATTCTCGGCCATTGGCATTTCCGGGTGACGCGGAATTCGCTGCTTTATTCGGACGAGGAGGCGGCGGGGGATTTGTTCAAGCCGGTGGAAATGGACTTGCGCCATCGCCGCCAGGGGGACGCGGTGCGGCTGGAAGTTTCGGAAGGCTGCCCGCTGGAAATCCGCTCGTTGCTGCTGGAGAACCTGGGGTTGCAGGAGGATGATTTATTTCTTATTGACGGGCCGCTGAACCCGATCCGGTTGATGGCGCTGACGGAGGGGGATCATTCGCCGGAATTGCGTGACCCGCCGTTTGTCGCGCCCGTGGCGGCGGCGTTGCGGGAGGAATCGGACCTTTTTGCGGTGATCCGGCGGAGCGATGTCCTGCTGCATCATCCGTATGAGAATTTCACGAGCGTGTCGGACTTTTTGCGGCAGGCGGCCGCGGACCCGAAAGTGCTGGCGATTAAACAGACGCTGTATCGGACGGGCGGGGACCTGGCGATTTTCGGCTCGTTGATGGAGGCGGTGCGAAACGGGAAACAGGTGACGGCGGTGGTGGAATTGAAAGGGCTTTCCGATGACGGCGGCAACACTCTTTGGGCGCGGCGGCTGGAGGAGCAGGGGGTGCATGTCGTGTACGGGTTGGTGGGATGCAAAGTCCACGCCAAGATGTGCCTGGTGGTGCGCCGAGATGATGACGGCATACGGCGGTATCTTCATTTGAGCACGGGCAATTATAATCCGGCGACGGCCCGGGTTTACACGGACACGGGGTTGATGACGTGCCGGCCGGCGTACGGGGAGGATGCCACCAATCTATTTAATTTGTTGACAGGAATCTGCCAATTTCCGGGAACGAAAAAGCTGGTGGTGGCGCCGTTTGAGTTGCAGGCGAAAATGCTGGCGCTGATCGAACGGGAGACCGCGCAGGCCAAAGAGGGGTTGCCAGCGCGGATCATTGCGAAAATGAACGGGCTGGAGGACCTGCAATTGATCGCCGCGCTTTACCGGGCTTCGCAGGCGGGGGTGAAAATCGACTTGATCGTGCGGGGGGTTTGTTGTTTGCGTCCGCAGGTGCCGGGCGTCAGCGAGAATATCACCGTGCGGAGCATTATAGACCGATTTGTCGAACACAGCCGGATTTTTTATTTTGAGAACGCGTGCCAGCCGGAAGTCTGGCTCAGCAGCGGGGATTGGACGCCGTACCATTTGAACCGGCGGATCGAGGTGGCCTTTCCGATTGACGACGGGAAATTGCGGGAGCGGTTGCGCGGGGAGGTGCTGGAAACGCTTTTGCGCGACAACGTCAAGGCGCGCTTTTTGCAGTCCAACGGCTCCTACGCGCGGGCCAGACGCCGCAACGCGCCGGTGCGCAGCCAGGAGTTTTTTCTGACGGCGGCCCGGGCGACGCATGGATTGGAGCGGGCGACGTCGAAGGCGGCTTCAAAATACGCGCGATTTAAACTGGCGCCGAGTCCATTCGCCGCCAAACAGGGTTAAATTATGCTTGACACAGAACTGGTAAGGGCTTCGAAGGGTGGCGGGCAGAGGTTGATGATCCTGCTGCACGGTTTGGGAGACAGCATGGAGGGGTATCGATGGCTGCCGGAAGCGATGGCGTTGCCGTGGCTCAATTACCTTTTGGTCAATGCGCCGGGCGCCTATTACGGCGGTTTTTCGTGGTACGATTTCCATCAGGACCCGGGGAAGGACATCGACGCCAGCAGACGGCTGATTTTTGAATTGCTGGACAGCTTGCGCGAAAAGAATTTTCCCTCGCGCGAGACGATGCTGCTGGGATTTTCGCAAGGCTGCCTGATGTCGATCGAGGCGGGAGCGCGTTACCCGCACCGGCTGGCGGGGATTGTGGGAATCAGCGGTTACGCGCATGAGCCGGAACGGCTGGCGCTGGAATTATCGCCGGAGGCGCGGGAGCAACGTTTCTTGTTGACGCATGGGACGCAGGACCCGTTGATACCGATCGAGCAGGTGCGTCCGCAGGTTGAATTGTTGCGGCGCGCCGGGCTAAATATTGAGTGGCACGAATTTGTCAAAGGACATACGATAGCGGGCGAACAGGAATTGGGAGTCGTTCGCGATTTTATTCAGAAGTGTTATAATTCGTAGCCGGATGATGAGGAGGTTTTTAATTGCAATCACGGTGGGGCTTGCTTCATGCGCGCCGGCATGGGCGACGGACATCAGCGGTTTTTCACCCGCGTTCGGGCAGCCTGGAAATGTGGTCACGATCACGGGTTCCGGCTTCACCACGGCGAGCCTTGTTGAATTCAATAATAATACTCCCACGCCGGCGGATTTTATCGTCGTCTCGGACAGCGAACTGCAGACTGTCGTGCCGATCGGCGCGACCACGGGGCCTTTGGAGGTTGTGATTGGCGCGACGGATTATACCAGCGCGACGAGTTTCCAGGTGGCACCGGTGGTGACGAATTTTTCGCCGAACGTGGGCACGTATCCGACGATGGTGGCGATGTTTGGGGCCAACTTTGTCTCCGGCGGCACGACGGTTATTTTTAGCGGGACCAACACGCCTGTGAGCGTCACCTATGTGGCTTTGGGGGAAGTGGAGGCGGTCGTTCCCAAGGGCGCGGCGACGGGGCCTGTGACGGTGATTACGAGCGCGGGAACCAATCTCAGCACGGTCAGTTTTACGTCGGGAACGGGGCCGTCCATCAGCGGTTTTTCGCCGGAGGCGGCAGCGGCGGGCACCAATGTTCTTATTTACGGCGGCAACTTTTTTTCGCCGTTGACCGTCTATTTTCACGGAGTGGCGGCGACCGCGAATGTGACCTCGACGACGGAAATTTCGGCCACCGTTCCCATCGGCGCGACGGCGGGGCCGATCAGCGTGACGACCAGCGATGGCACCGCCACCAGCACGAATGATTTTGCCACCGGGTCGGGGCCGATCATCACGAATTTTTCGCCGACTATTGGGAATTCGAGCACGCTCGTCACCATCGGAGGAGAGAACTTGAGCGGCGTCACCAGCGTGACTTTCAACGGCAAAGCGGGGACGCTCACGGGCTATGGCACCGGCTACGTTGAAGCGTATCCGCCGAATGGCGCGGGCACGGGGCCGATCAAGGTTTCGGGCACGGGCGGAAGTTTTACAACGTCGAGCAATTTTTCCGCGCCATCGGGACCGTTGATCACGGATTTTTCACCTGTGCTTGGGGCGGTGGGCGCCCCGGTGACAATCGACGGGCTGAACTTTCTGGGCGCGACGGGCGTGAAATTTGGCGGGGTTTCGGCGACTTTTGACGTCGTGAGCGGGACGCAGATTTCAGCGAAGGTGTCGAGCGGGGCTGTTACGGGGGCGATCACGGTCCTGAGCAATGCGCTGTCTTCGGTGACCAGCTCGAACTTTACCGTCACGACGGCGAAACCCGCGATCACCGGCATCAGCCCGAGCTACGGCGTGCGCGGCGAATCGGTGACGATCAGCGGCGACAATTTTACAAACCTGACGGCACCGGTGGTGCAATTCAACAGCGTCACCGGCACCTACCAAACGCCCACCTCAACGACGGCGCTGACCGCCACCGTTCCGGCGGGGGCGACGACGGGCTACGTAGCTGTCAATAATAGCTCTGGATTGGGCGTCAGCTCAGGATTGTTTTACCTTCAGCCGTGGATCACTACAAACACTGCCGGCGGCATTGTGGGTTCGACGCTGAACATCGCCGGGCGCAGCCTGACGAATGCTTCCTCGGTCACCGTCAATGGAATCAATTATAGCTTTACGAATTCGCCATCGATGATTGGGGCTCTCGTGCCCAGCAATGCCACGACGGGGTTGATCGAAATCACCACGCCGGGCGGAATTTTTATCAGCACGAACAGCTTCGATATTTTGCCGAAGGTTTACAGTTTCAGTCCGAGCCTGGGGCCAGCCGGGACAATTGTGACGATAGACGGCACCAGCTTGTTTAACGTGACGAGCGTGGAATTCGGCGGGGTTGCCACGGCGCCGTTTAGCGAGACCACAAACGAGGTGCAGGTGTATGTGCCCGGCAACGCGGCCAGCGGGCCGATCACGGTATTCACTCCTTACGGCAGCTCCGTCAGCTCGAATAGTTTCATGGCGACGAAACCAAGCCTGCTGGTTTTGACAAAAACGGTTTCGCCGGAAGTAGCCAACGTTGGCAGCGACATCTCCTATACGTTGACGGTTACCAATGAAGGGCCGTCGATCACGACGAGTCTGAGTGTGACGGACGCCCTGCCGGATGAACTGACGGTTGTTTCCTCCAGCGTTAGCGTGGGAACGATCGTGCCGACCGGCGGGAACCTGATATGGACTTTTCCGATCCTCAGCAACAACGCCAGCGCGACGGCGCACATTGTCGGTACCTCATCGGTCGCGGGCACCGTCACGAACATCGCCCGTCTTGGTTTTGCGGAGGGCAACCTGAACGTTGACCGCAACTTCGCTTTCACGATTTCGTATTTTGTGACTCCCAGCCAGAAGACATTGAGCGCGACGCAGCAGCAGAGTTCTTTTTACGTCTCGTGGCCGGCGACACCCGCGGATTTCAGTCTTGAAGTGAGCACTAACCTAACGGCGACGAATGGCTGGCAAATGGTAACTTCTGGGATTTCCACGATCAACGGCGTCAATTATTATACCAACACGATTACCGGATCGGCTGCATTCTACCGGCTGATTCATTAGCTGTCATGGGCTTCATCGTGTTTGAGGATGAACACGTTCTGGCGGTTAACAAGCCTGGCGGCTGGAGCACGCATTCGCCCGCGTCGCACGCCGGGGAGGGGCTTTACGAATGGCTGCGGGACCGGGAGCCGCGCTGGAGCGGGTTGTCCATCATTCATCGACTTGACAAGGGAACCTCGGGCCTGGTCCTCTTCGGCAAAACCGCGGCGGCCAATCGCTCGCTGAGCCGCCAGTTTGAAAAGGGAGCAGTCGCCAAAACGTATCTGTTATTGACGGATCGCCGGCCGACGTTCCAGGAATTGCGCGCGCGGTCCGCCCTGGTGCGCTCCGGGGAAAAATTTGTGGCGCGGCCGGTCCATGCCGGCGCTGTGATTGCCGAAACGGTGTTCCGGCCCGCCGGGCCGATGATCGAGGCGTCGCCGCTGACGGGCAAAACCCACCAAATCCGCGTCCACGCCGCGGAGCATGGATTTCCGATTTTGGGCGACCCGCTTTATGGCGGCAGCCCGGCGCCGCGCCTTTGTTTGCATGCCGCGAAGTTGAGCCTCGAACACCCCGTCAGCGGCGAGCGTCTTGAGCTTTCCGCGCCGGTGAATTTCGAGGCGGATTCCGCGTTTTCGCTTCGCGAGGCGATCATCGACCCGGCCGAGACGGACTCTTTCCGAATCGTCCACGGCGCGGCGAATGACTGGCCGGGGGTTTATATTGACAGACTCGGCGATTTTTTGCTGGTCCAATCCCCGGCGCCGTTGTCCGGCCCGGAAAAGGAACGCGCTGAACAATGCGCGTCGCACTTTGGCTCGCGCGGGGTTTATCACAAAATCCTCCAACGCGAAGATCGCGCACCGCCGCGCTGTCTGTGGGGAGAGGCGGCCGGGGAAATTCGCATCCGCGAAAACGGTTTGCGCTTTGAGCTTCGGTTGGATGAGGGGTATTCGACCGGTCTTTTTCTCGATCAGCGGGACAATCGCCGGCGGCTGCTGACGCGCCACGTGGCGGCGGGTTTTGAAATTCCCGCCGGCGCCGAGGCGCTCAACGCATTTGCGTACACGTGCGGATTCTCGGTTTGCGCTGCGAGTGGCGGGGCGCGCGTCACGAGCCTTGATCTCTCGAAAAATTACCTGGAATGGGGACGGCGAAATTTCGCGCTGAACGGGATCGACGCCGCCGGGCACGATTTTATTTTTGGAGACGCCTTTGAATGGTTTCGGCGATTGGTCAAAAAGAAACGCCTTTTCGATATTGTTATCCTGGACCCGCCGACTTTCTCGCGATCCAAGGAGGGCGGCACGTTCCAGGCGGAACGAGATTACGGCGCGCTCGCCGACGCGGCTCTGCCGTTGTTGAAGGCGGGAGGGACTCTGTTTGCCTCAACCAATGCGGCGCAATTCGCAGCGGAGGACTTCATCGGGTCGATCACCGGAGCGATTGACCGGGCCGGACGCGGCGCGACGCTGCAACATTATTCTCCGCAGCCGCCGGATTTTCCAATCGAACGCTCGGAACCGGCTTACTTGAAAACCATTTGGCTGCGGGTGAGTTAGCGCACTTCGCCATTGACAGCGGTTTTGCGGTCGTGGCGTCATGTGTGGATGCACCGGTCCTGCCATGTTTTGTTTTTATTATTGGCAGCGCTGTTTATTTGCAGGCCTGCCACCGGTTTGGACCGCACGAATGTTGTTTTCAAGGTTTTCCAGTTCCCACCGAATAAAATTCCGACGATCGACGGAAACACCAACGACTGGAAGATCGTCCCGGAAGATTATGTGATCGGAACCGACCGGTTGGTCGATGACACCGGGAAGCACTCCAAGCCCGATCCCAAGGACCTGGACATTCGTGTGCGCGTCGGTTGGGTGAAGGGCCTTAACCGGCTTTATTTTCTTTACGAAGCGGACGATGATTATTGGGATTTTTCCCTTGCGGGATTGCACAACGACACGTTCGAACTTGTTGTTGACGGAGACCTTTCCGGCGGGCCGTTGATCGAGCGGTTTGAGCCTGCGCGGGACGTTCTCGGGACCTGGGAAACTTACTTCACGCTGCAAGGCGCGCACGCGCAGAATTACCATATTTTCACGCCGGCCGAAGGGAAGGACTGGTGCATGGTGTGGGGGCCGGAACAGTGGATCAAGGAATTGCCGTACGCCAACGCCGCGTATTCGTACCATTTCCGCCCCGGCCAGCCCGGCCACCTGGTTCTGGAATTTTGGATCACGCCCTTTGATTATGCCGGCGCGGAAGGGCCACAACGCAGCGTTGAATCCGTGCTCAAGGAAAACAAAATCATCGGCATGTCATGGGCTGTGATCGACTACGACGATGTCCAATCCGGTACCACGAACAATGGCTTTTGGAATCTTTCGCGCCATCACACGATGTACGGTAACGCCGATCAATTGGTGGCGTTCAAATTGATGCCGCTGGAGCCGCAATTTCGCAAGCCGATCGACGCGCAATGGTCCTTTCGGGTCGTGGACATGGACCGCCGGCTCGTCGCCTTCAAGGACCTTTCGGAGGGCAAAATTACGTCGTGGAAATGGGACTTCGGCGATGACGAGGGTTCGAGCGAACAAAACCCGGTCCACGCGTACAAAAACGCCGGACATTACGTGGTGGTGCTGTGGGTCGAAGGCCCCGCCGGCAAATCGCGCCGCGCCAAAGTTTGGGACGTGGCTGTCAAATGAAATTACGGGCGATGTTTGCGATTTTTGTGGCGTGCCTGGTGTGCGTTTCGGCGGCGGGCGCAGCATCGCGCGTTTTTAACGTCCTCGACTTCGGCGCCGCCGGAAACGGAACCACGCTCGACACGGCGGCCATTCAGCGGGCCATCGACGCCGCCGCCGCGCAGGGCGGGGAAGTCCTCGTGCCGCGCCGGCATCGGTTTCTCATCGGCACGCTGGAACTGCGGGGCGGCATTGATTTTCGCCTCGAAGGCGAATTGGTCATCAGCACCAACCAGGCGGATTACAAAAGCGACGGCGTCATCACCGCGCTCGACGCGCGCGATTTGCGCATCACGGGGCGCGGCACGATCAGCGGGCGCTCGCTGGCATTCATGAAAAGTTACGATGGGACCGGCGAATGGTGGTTGTTCAAGGAGTGGCGGCCGAAAATGTTCGTATTGACTGGCTGCTCCAATCTTTTGGTGCGCGACATCACGTTTGGCGACGCGCCGTTTTGGGGGTTGCACATGCTGGGTTGCGCGCATGTTCTTGTGGAGAACGTCACCGTCCGCAACCGCCTTGACGTGCCCAATTGCGATGGCATCGACCCAGACCACTGCCAGGACGTTGAAATCCGCAATTGCCATCTGACTTGCGGCGACGACGCCATTGTTATCAAGACGACCCGGCAGACAAATGATTACGGCCCGTGCGCCGACATTCGCGTGCATGATTGCGTGATGCGAACGCAGGACGCCGGGCTGAAAATCGGCACAGAAACGACCAGCGCCATTCATGACATCCTGTTCGAGCATTGCCGAGTGCTGTCCGGCAGCCGGGGCATGACCATTCAACTGCGCGACGAAGGCGATGTGTCCAATATCGTCTTTCGCGACATTCGGTTTACCTCCAGGTATCACGCGGACCCATGGTGGGGGCGGGGCGAGGCGATTTCCTTCACAGCGATCCCGCGCGCCGCCGGGACGCGAGTGGGAAGCCTGCGCAATGTGCTCGTGCAGAACGTTCGAGGGGAGGCGGAGAACAGCGTGCGCGTTGATGGCATGCCGGCGGGGCGCGTCCGCGACGTTCGCTTTGAAAACGTGTCAATCATATTCAAACGGTGGACAAAATATCCGGGCGGGGTCTTTGACAATCGTCCCACCAAAGCGCTTGCGCCCGTGGAAACGCACAGTAATCCCGGCTTCAGCATTCGCTGGGCCGCCAACGTCACATTGAAAAATTGCGCCGTCCATTGGGGCGCGGGCCGGCCGGATTATTTCGACTGCGGGCTGGACGCCGAGAACGTCGAGGGCCTGCGGTTGGCGGGGTTCCATTGCGAAAGTCGCGGCTTGACCCAGGGGACTAATTCTGGTTCACTTGGCGGTAAAGGCGGCGGGTTATAAAAAGATCAAAACATATGCAAATTAGAAATCGTCTGAAGAATTATGTGCCTTCCCTCATAGTGGCGTTGAGCGCGTGCGCCGCTCTAGGCGACCCTGGATTGACCGGGCAGCTTTGGTTTGGCGGGCAAGGCTCTATCACCGGGACAGCCAGTGGTTTCACGGATAACCTGGTGGGCCATGTCAATTCAGACGGCACAGACCCCACCCTCGTGGCGATCGATCCGGGTGTCAATAATTGCCAGGCGGTCGGCTTGGACACCGCCGACAATTTGTATTTCGGTCTTTGGTCCGACGGCACTTTGCGGTCGGGCTACATGACCGGGGGGCAATTGCAGTCAATACAAATTACCGACCGGGGGCGGAACGATGTTGTGGAAGCATTCACCGTGGACCCCAACCATCATATCGTTTATGTCGGGTTGTGGGGATTCGATCCGAGCGGGGCGGATTTGATTGAAGTCACGTATAATCCCACCAACGGCCAGATGGCTTCGCCCTACGATTACAGCCATGGAATGATCACCAACGAGGCGGGCGTCCTTCTGAGCGAGACATCGACGGGCTACAATTTCGTGCTGCCGCGCCAGATGTGGGTGACGCCCAACGGCAATCAGATTTATTATGTTGACAACGACAATGGCGATCCGGAAGACGCCACGCTGGATGGCGAGCAGCTCAACGGCGTGTACGTTGTCGCCACAACCAATGCCAACCCACAGCCTGAAATGCTCAGCTTGAGCTTGCAATTTCCGGGCGATGAAACCAATGGGTATATTGTCGGCCTGGCGGTGAACACGCCGCAAAAGCTGATTTATTTTGCGACGACCGGCCCCGCCCCGGGAGTGGACACCGCTTCCAACGCCATTTGGTCCATGCCGATCACCGGCGGAAAGGCGACCGTCATGCCGATGCCAGAAGGGGTTTCGCTGGTGTACCCGAATTTTGTTGGCGGCTGCCTGGCGGTGGATACGAGCGCGCAAGTCCTCTACGTTTCCGATGAGGGGCAGGGGACGGTGATCCAGCTTTCGCTTTCCGCCAACGGCACCAGTTTCACCAGCGGCACGACCAATTTCTACACGCTGGACACCAATCACTTGAGCGACGCCGGCGGGTTTCCGAGCGCGTATGTTCAAGGGATCGATTTTGTTTCGACTTTGCTCCCGACTCCACCGGCTCTCCTCAACATTGTTTTGCAGGGCGGCAACGCCATTCTTTCCTGGCCTTTGGCCGATTCCAGTTACGGCTTGCAAATCTCCCCGGACCTTTTCAGCGGCGACTGGACCGCCTATTTGGGAACACCAAGCATCATCGGAACGAACCTTTTTGTGACCAACGCCATGAACGGCGACACAACGCAGTTTTTCCGGCTGGCGCAGTAGGACGGGCGTCTAAATCGTGGATTCGGAATTGAAGTCAGTCTTCTTGACTCCGATCAGGACCGGCTCCGCGACAACCGGTTCGCCGGCTTCCAGGTCCTTCCAAAACTCGGCGATGCGGTTGAGCAAGCCGGGGGATTTCTTTTTTGGCTGGCGCGGACGCAGTGAGCAAAGTAGAAATTCGTCCCGCACCTTCGCGTCAACGGACGTTTTCCAGTTGATCAAAATGTCCCCCAGCGCAATGGAATCCTTCAACTGCACGTAACGGCCGACGAATGTGTCCGCTCCCACAAGGCTGTCCAGCACGCGGGCTTTCGGCTCGATGAACACGCCGTTTTCGAGGATGGATCCAGGCCCAATCGTCGCGACCGACCCCACATAGACGTGATCGCCCAGCCAGCACGGCGGGCAGAGATAAGCGCTGCTGGAAATGTGACAGTGCAGGCCGACCCAAACACCGGGACGCAACTCCCGCGCACCGGCGCGATCCGGCGTCCGGGCGCGGGGCATCCATTCCTGCAAAGCGGCAAACCAGTCGCCATAACTGGTGAAGAGCGGCCTGTCCGGCAATTCCGGAAAATGATCCATCACGTTGATGGGACCACCACTTCCGTATTGGGACCGGGCCTCTTCGACGGTCAATTCACGCATTTTTGCGGCGACTTCCACCTTCAGTCCCCACCGTGACCCATCCCCAACGAGGGCCTGAACTTGATCGGCCCGGTCCGATGCGAGCACGAGCACCTCCTTGGCGCCGCCGCAGGCAAGATAACTCAACCAATATTCCAGAAGGCCCTGTCCCAACATCGGAACAGAGCAGAGCGGATCTGCCGTTCCCAAAATAGGGACGCCGGGCCGCTCCGAGGGGCAGATAAGGATAGATTTCATTAGCAGGCTCCCTTTCCAGATAGCACGGCCGGAACGGTCCGCGTCAGTATCAGAAGATCGGTCCAAAAATTCTGCCGCTCGATGTAATCCACGTCGAGCTGCACCTGGCCGGAGAAGTCAATATTGGCGCGGCCACTGATTTGCCAGATGCAGGTGATGCCGGGCTTGATCGCCAGCCGGCGGCGGTCGGCGGGAGAGTATTTTGCCACTTCGCGCGGCAACGGCGGACGCGGTCCGACCAGGGACATATCGCCGATAAGGACATTGTAAAGCTGGGGCAATTCGTCGAATGAAAATTTGCGCAGCCAGCGTCCGACGCGCGTGATCCGCGGATCATTCTCAATTTTGAAGGTCACGCCGTCGCGATGCTTGTTTTTCTCCAGCAATTCGACCAGGCGTTGCTCAGCGCCCAGGCACATGGAGCGGATTTTGAACATTTTGAATTCCTGTCCGTTCTGGCCGACGCGCGTCTGCGAGAAAAAAACAGGGCCGCGGTCTTCGAGCTTGATGAGGAGCGCGAGGAGCGCGAGCAACGGCGATGCGAGCACCAGGCAAATGAAGGAAACCGCGATGTCCAGCCCCCGTTTGGTGACGTCCGCGCCGTGGGCGAGCCACTGGGCGCGCAAACGCTGGTGCCGCACGTGAAGGCTCAGGCAGCGGCGGACCAGAGGGTTACGGGCGGTTGCGCAACGGCGCAACAACAACATGGCAACGTCGTTATTTTTCATAGGCAGGTGGCGTTGGCTTCAACGCGGAGCTGGGGGTCAACAGCGGGGCGGCTCTCGCGCACCACACGCAGGAGCATTTGTTCGATGGGGCAATTCTGTTCGGAAATTATTTGTTGCTCGCTGACCAGTTCACGGCCACGCGCGCCGAGCTTGCGGGCGAGTTCTTTGTCGCGCAGCAGTTGTTCGATCCTGATGGCCATCGTGTCGATGTCCTTCCACGGGACAAGAAAGCCGTTCTCACGATGCAAAAGCCATTCACGGATGCCGCCGGCGTCAAATCCGACGACGGGCAATCCATGAAACATCGCTTCCTGGCCCACCAATCCAAAGGGTTCCGGCCAGACGGAACTCACCGCAAGGAGAGTTGCGTCCCGGTAAAAATTCTTCAATTCGCCGGCGGGAACAAATCCGTGAAAGCGCACGCGGTCCTGAAGCCCCAACTGGGCGGAAAGCCGCTCACAGTAAGGTCGATGATTGCCGTCGCCCAGGATGGAGGCTTCGAACGGGACGTTGACCTTCGCCAGCGCCCGCAAGAGGAGATCAACGCCCTTGCCACGAATCACCTGGCCGATGAATAAAACATGATTGCGGTCGCTGAAGGAACTGGGCGCCTTTTCCTCCCCGTAATGATGAACGGGAACGTGGACGACGACTTTTTCGGGATCAAAACCGTTGCGGATCATCTCCTCCTTTTGATAATCGGAATACACAAGCAGGCGCGCGCATCGTTGATTGAGCCGGATCTCCTTGCGCTTTGCCGCGTAGCTGACCCATTTGAACGGGAGGGAACCGTTGGTGTTGCGGCCCAGGAAGCCGAGGCACGGAAAAACGCAGCGCAACGAGGCGGGCCGCGAACAGACGGCGCGCGTGAAGTAATTATATTTGCCGCCCCTCATGCAATACATCCGGTGATCGTGAACACGCCGGACCATAGGGATCCCGGAGTCCAAGAGTCTCTCCAGGATTCCCAAGTCCGGCAAAGTGTGAAAATAAATCAGGTCCGGAGCGAACTTTTCGAGCGCCAGGGCCATTTCGGTGACGGGAAAGCAGCCGGAAAAGGTCCGCTGCCAGGTCTCTTCGCCCCGCCCCGTGCGCGAGCTGTAAAGCAATGCCGCGGAATGTCCCCGTTTTTCCAGTGATTCCGCCGCCAGCAGAATGTCCGTTTCCGCGCCGCCCATCGCCCCGAGGTATTGGTGAACGAATAGCGCTTTCATGCGGCGGCCTGGGGCAGGCCATTTTGTTGATTGGGCATTTGTTTCGTTTCTGTTACGTCCATCGCGAGACAAAATTAGCCGCCGCTGTCAGGAAAGTAAGGTGGGTGTAGAACGAAAACGGACTGGTGTGAAACCCCAAGGAAAAAATACGCCCCGGCAATCATCCCCTGCCGCAGGGGAAATACAGGCTACGGGACTAGCGCGGTAGTCAGGGCAAACACACGCCGCCCATCCGTGAATTGGGCCTCCGCCTCAATCCAGCGACGCCCTAGGCCGCCCGTCAATACGAACGTTTTCCCATACGCCGGTTCCTGGTCTTCTGCCTCCCAAACGATTCGCGCCTGCGACAAATCCATCCCGGGCGCGGAAAGCGTGAAGGCGGATTTGTCATTGGGAACGCGGATAATCGTGGCATTGGCGGATTTCCACGGCTGCTTTTTGAGCGGGGTTTGCGCCATCAGCCAGGCCAGGTAGCCGAGGGACCGCGCCTGGTTCACCGTGATGAATTCCTGGCTGAGATTGAAACTATCCCCCCAGCGGTCATAGAACGGATACGGTTGGTCGCCCGAACCGTCACTGGGAAAACTCAATTCGTCCAATTCCTTTTTATAGACATAAAGCCAGCCAAAGCCCCCCTGGATGTTGCCGAGCGGGATGCCCGTGGGCGGCAACACACGGCGGCTGTTTTGCGCGTATTGATCGACGATTTCGCGCTGGCGCTTCCATCCTAGGCCGGTCAGATAAGTCACATTCACAGGGTTGCAACCCTCCTCGTAGTTCAAATTGCTGATGATCGCCGCCATCATTTGCGGGCGCGGATCGTTCATCACCGGATAATCGAGTTGACAGGCCACGGCGAGATCGAACGCGGCATCGCCGGAAAAATACCAGCCGGCGGATTCGGCGCGCTTCGTTTCCTCCGGGAAACTGGTGCCGTACGCGCTTTCCTGCGCGCGGCGAAGCTGGTCCGCGCCGTCCGCGGCGATCTCCGCCTCGCACGCCTCCAGCAGCAGGACGTTTTGCTGGTCGCGCTTGATTTTGCCGGCCTTGGCGGCGAAGGCATAACTACGAATGGCGCACCCGTAGGCGTCGTAAAGCCGCCACCATCCCCATTTGCGCGTGCCCGGATCGGACGGGTCGAGCCAGTCGAGAAGCTTTTGCTGGTATTTGTCTTCGCCAGTCGCCAGGAACAATTCGCAGGCCGCCCACGCCAATTCGTCGTCGTGCATGAAGTCGTTGCCGTAATGGCTGATCTTCTGGTAGGAGCCATCCTTGCCGTATTTCGCGATCGCCCTCTCCAGGAAATCCCATCCCTTCTTCGCCTTTGTCAAGTACATCGCCGCCGCCTCGGGAAATTCCCTCTTGAACGTCGGCGAGGAGGCGCATTGCGCGAGCGCGGCGCTGGCGGCGGCCGTCACCGCGGTCGTTTTCGGAAATACGACCTGCGGATCGCCGTGGTCGGGCGTGACGTTGTTTTCGTATTCCCGGTCGCGCGGGTAAACCAGGAAATAAAACCCCCCGTCGGCGTCCTGCATTTTAGCCAGAAAATCAGCCTCCTTCTTCGCCTCCTCCAGGACATCGCTTTTTCCGTCCCCGCTTTCGGGAAGGCCGAGGTTGTCCAGGTCCGCCACGCCGGGAAAAACATCCGCGGCGAAAACAAGCTGGTGAATGAACGAGGCGCTGTTGATGGTGTATTTGCTGTAGTCGCCGGCGTCATGATGGCCGCCGCTCACATCGACCGGGCCGCGGTTGACGAAAGGGTAAAGCGAGGCGGCCACATCGCGCAATTGTGGCGCGGTGTGCCGGGGATTGTCCTTGAAATCGGCGGACATGTTGGCGAGCACGGCATTGACCTCATCGAATTTTCCCGACATGTCCGGCACTTCCGCCGGCGCGGTGTGACAGGGGCCGTGGGTGAAGCGCGTGAACGGCATCGCGTTGGCCTCCCCGCAACGCTGATGATAAATGCCCAGCGCGTAAGTCCGCGCGAACGCCCCGGCCACCGCTTCGTCGATGCGAAACGGAAACGATGTTCCCAGCCCTGCGACAAACAGCCGGTATTCCCCCGGCGTTTTGAACGCGGAAAAATCCGCCTCCAAGACTTCCTGGTAACACGCGAATGGAAACCCTTGGTCCGGCCGCGCCGTCAATGGCCCTTGAAACACATCCTTGCCGGATTGCGTGTCAAACAAATGAAAAACCGGCGCGCCCAAATGCCCAAGGTCCATCTCCCCCAGGCTTCCCAGGTAATACCCAACCATCGCCTCTTTGGAATAGGCGGGGATGTAGCCGGTTTGGTTGACGTGCAGGACGGGACTCCAACGCAACGGGTCCGTCTTGATCACGAAACGCATCGAAGCAGGCCAAAGGTCGTTACGCGGATTATTGACGACAACGGTTTGATTATCAGAAACGGCCGAGGCTAGTTGCAGGTAAAGATAATTGCCGATGCGCAAATCGCGATGCCGAAACGGCGCATAAAGAACCCGCCTCCGAAAGCCCACGCCACTCACCGACACTGGCCGATCGCCCGACGTAACCGCAAAATCGCCCGGCGCCGGGAGCCGCGTCTGTCCGCTTACATCGACAAAATCCCATTGCGTGACGGTGGCCGGGTCCGGGTCTTTGGTCGTGATCAGCGTCAGTTCCAGCAGCGTCGGCGAGAGAACGCGCAGTTGATGCGCGCCGACGAGCGGCATGCGTAGCGGTTGATCGTCCGAGATTACCAGATTATCCGCAAACCCGGAACAGCCCAGCCCAGCGAGCAAAACAAATATCAAAACGGCGCGTCCGCGCATTCTACTAAGATGGAAGGCAAACCCAGAAATGCAAGGCGACGCCCGCGCCGGGGTGTGATTAAAAGTGTCGGTCAATTTTTCGCGATTTGAGACCAGTAGGTCTCCCAATCTTGGTTGGCGCGTTTGACTCGCAACTGCAACATCCATTGCACTGTGGTTTCCAACCACCAGGCTCCGGAGATTTTCAGCCG
>DATAXU010000134.1:0-15142 GCA_036272955.1 Verrucomicrobiia bacterium | reverse complement strand
GGACCCCGACAGCCACAAAATCTACCTTGCCACCGCCGATTACGAATCGCAGGCCGAACAACCCGAAGACCAACCCCGTCGCCGCCCCCGAATGATCCCAAATACCTTCAAAATCCTCGTTTACGGAATTCTGGTTCCGGTCCAAACGCCCTAACCCTATCCATTCGTTGAATCGGTTGTGATTGCGCAGCAGATTTTTGCGCAACACGAGGAATGAGGAGCGCGCATTTCCCTAGGGGATCTGCAAGAGACGAACGACAAGCACCGCGCTGAGCACAACGAGTTGTGCATCTCTTGTATTGTGCTGACGAGTGCTTGCACAAAAAGATCAAGCAAGCACGACCGATTCAACCGAATGGTTACGGTTTAGTCTTCCCCAAAACAATCTGCCCCTTTTTCCTCGGAATCTCGTATGTCCTTTTGAATGGGTGAATCGGCCCGCTCCAAAACGATGAATCTTAAAGGGAAAGAAAAGATTATGATCAACTTGCGACAAGGTCGAAATTCCCCGGCGCCTCGACGCGTGGCTGCAAGAGCCATGAAAACAACATGGCCCATTCTTTTGGGTTTGTTGCTGCTGGCCGCACCGGCGGCGGTGCAAGCCCAAGACGCTTACAGCACAAATGCCGACGGCAGCATCTACACTTACAGCACAAACGCCGACGGTAGTGCCAACATCGTCGCTTACGCCGGGCCTCCCTGGGTTGTGACCATTCCAACCAATATCAACGGCCTGACAGTCACCAGCTTCGGACAGGATGCGTTCTCCGACAGCGGCCTGACCAGCATCACGATCCCCAACAGCGTCACCAGCATCGGAGAATTGGCGTTTTACTACTGCATCAGCCTGACAAACGTGACCATCGGCAACAACGTCACCAGCATTGGGTTTCAGGCGTTTATCGACTGCACTCATTTGACGAGCGTGACCATCGGCAACAGCGTCACCAGCATCGGGAATGGTGCGTTTTACAACTGCGCCAGCCTGACGAACGTGACCATTCCCAACAGCGTCACCAGCATCGGGGCGTCTGCGTTCAGGGCCTGCACCAGCCTGACGGGAGTCTATTTTCAGGGGAACTCTCCGACACCAACCAATGATTCAACTGTTTTTTATGATTATTATTATGGGCCCGACCCTGCATCCGTCTATTACTTGCCGGGCACCACGGGCTGGGGCGCAATGTTTGACGGTCTGCCAACCGCGCCATGGTTCCTTCCAAACCCATTGATTCTAAATGGAGAACCCAGCTTCGGCGTGGGCGCCAACGGGTTTGGTTTTACCATCTCCTGGGCAACGAACGCTTCCGTCGTCATCCAAGCCGCCACGAATCTGGCCAATCCGGTCTGGCTTCCGGTGGGCACCAACACGCTGACCTCCGGCACGAACTATTTCAGCGATCCGCAGTGGACGAATTATCCCGAACAGTTCTATCGAGCCGTGGGCGGGTTCACCGGGTTCACCGTGGGGGGGACGGTGACGGGGCTCGCCGCGTGGGACTCCATTACGCTTCAGGACAACGGGGGCGACGACCTGACGCTGAGCACCAACGGGACGTTCACATTCCCGACGGCGCTGCCTAACGGTCACGCCTACTCCGTAACACTCTACACAACGAGCGGACAGGTCGTCTGCACGTTTACGAACGGCAGCGGAACCATCTCCGGCGCCAATGTGACGAACGTTGCCGTTAGTTGCCATGACGGTTGCCCCGCGCTCACGGGTAACAGGGACCTAGACATGTATAACGCCGCCGTCTCGGACGGGACCGCCAACGGCGGCGTCCCTGCGGTCATGCTTACGGAGAACGGTGGACCGTTCAGGGTGACTGCCGAGGCCTGGGCCCTATGCTCAATTGATGTCGCTCAAACCTACCCCGGGTGGGCCGTATTCACCCATGTCGTAGGAAACACCTCGTGCAGTTCGACGACTTTCACCAACGGCACACCTGTCATCCAGTTCGGGACTTTGCTGGAATGTGGGGGTGACATTTATTACGGATACTAGTCTACACGGCGGTGCAGAGCCGAGGTAACGAGGCTCAAATCAAATCAATCACAAATGCACATAGATAAACACGGATAAAAATAAATCAGAGACTCCTCACGTCGTCTCCTGCAAAAAAACTAAAGTTATGAAAGCGCATATTAAAAATCTGTTGCCATTGCTGTTGCTGTTGGGATTACCCGGCGTGGCGCAAGCCCAAAATGCTTTCAGCACAAATGCCGACGGCAGCATCTACACTTACAGCACCAACGCCGACGGCAGTGTCAACATCGTCGCTTACGCCGGGCCTCCCTGGGTTGTGACCATTCCAACCAATATCAACGGCCTGACAGTCACCAGCATCGGAGAGTATGCGTTCCAAGACACCAGCCTGATCAACGTCACGATTCCCAACAGCGTCACCAACATCGGTGAGGGTGCGTTCGGATTCTGCACCAGTTTGGCGAACAGCACGATTCCCAGCAGTGTTACTACCATCGGAGATGAGGCGTTCTATGATTGCACCAGTTTGATGAGCATCATCATCCCCAACAATGTCACCAGCATCGGAGAGGAGGCGTTCGATGGCTGCACCGGCCTGACCAACGTCATGATCGGCAATAGCGTCACCAGCATCGGTGAGAATGCGTTCGGTTTAACGAGTCTGACCAGCGTGACGATTCCCGGTAGCGTCACCAGCATCGGATATGGGGCGTTCTCTGGCTGTTCCAGCCTGACCAATGCCACAATTGACAATGGCGTCACCAGCATCGGTGAGTTTGCGTTCGAGGGTGATGACAGCCTGACGAGCGTCTATTTCACGGGCAACGCTCCGACACCGACCAATGATTCAACTGTTTTCTCCGGCGGCTACGGCTACACCGACCCCGCGACTGTCTATTATTTGCCGGGCACCACAGGCTGGGGTGCTATGTTTGACGGTCTGCCGACCGCGCCATGGTTTCTTCCAAACCCGCAAATCCTTAACAACGGGGACATCCTCGTTCAATTCTCCGGTGGTGTCCCCGGGGCCCTTTACGATGTCGAGGAATCGAGCAATCTCCTAACGTGGACGGTGGCGGCGACCGATCCCGCCAATGCGATGGGCAGCTTCTCCTTCGAGGACACCGACACGGCAGGGGTACCCGTGCGGTTCTATCGAGTCGCGTTAGCGTATACCGTGGGCGGAACGCTGACCGGGCTCCCTGCCGGTGACACCGTTACGCTTCAGGACAACGGGTCCGACAACCTGACGCTGAGCGCCAACGGGACGTTCACGTTCCCGACGGCGCTGCCTAACGGTCACGCCTACTCCGTAACCGTCAGCGCAACGAGCGGAGGCACGGAGACGACCCGCACGCTTATGAACGGCAGCGGAACCATCTGCGGTGCCAATGTGACGAACGTTGCCGTCCTGTGCCCGCCACTCTACACGGGCAACATGGACGTAGACATGTATAACGCCGCCGTCGCGGACGGAACCGCCCACGGCGGCGTCCCTGCGGTCATGGTTACAGAGAACGGTGGACCGATTAGGGTGACTGCTGCGGGCCCATACTCATATGATGTCGCTCTACGCTACTACCCGTTGTGCCAACTCGCCGTTATCGAGGGAACCACCTCGTGCAGTTCGACGATTCTCCCCAAAGGCCCTGCCATCCAGTTCGGGACTGGGCTGGCCTGTGGGGGTCAGGATTTTTACGGATACTAGTCTACACGGCGGTGCAGAAGTGAGGTAACGAGGCTCAAATCAAATCAATCACAAATGCACACAGATAAACACGGATAAAAATAAATCAGAGACTCCTCACCTCGTCTCCTGCAAAAAAACTAAAGTTATGAAAACTCACATTAAAAACCTGTTGCTCTTGCTGTTACTGTTGGGAGTGCCCGGCGTGGTGCAAGCGCAGAACGCCTACAGCACCAATGCCGACGGCAGCATCTACACTTACAGCACCAACGCCGACGGCAGTGCCAGCATCGTCGCTTTCGCCGGGCCTCCCTGGGTTGTGACCATTCCAATCAATATCAACGGCCTGACGGTCACCAGCATCGGTGAGGAGGCGTTCGCTTACACGAGTCTGACCACCGTCACGATTCCCAGCAGCGTCACCAGCATCGGGTATGATGTGTTTGACGACTGCACCAGCCTGACGAATATCGCTGTGGATGCAGCCAACCCGGCTTACAGCAGTTTGGGCGGAGTTTTGTTCGACAAGGCGCAAGTGACATTGCTCGAATTCCCCGGCGGTCTTGGCGGAAGTTACACCATCACAAACAGCGTCACCACCATCGGAGAGGATGCGTTTGATGGCAGCAGCTTAACCAGCGTGACCATCCCCGACACCGTCACCAGCATCGGACAGGGGGCGTTCGCGGACGCCAGCCTGAACAGCGTGACGATCGGCAACGGCGTCACCAGCATCGGTGGGGCTGCGTTTTTCGACTGCTCCAGCCTAACCAGCGTGACGATTCCGAATGGTGTCACCACAATCGGAGATGGTGCGTTCGAATACTGCTTCAGCTTGGCCAGTGTGACGATTCCAAATAGCGTCACTAGCATCGGAGCCTATGTGTTTGATTTTGACGGTCTGACCAGTGTGACGATTGGCACCAATGTCACCAGCATCGGAGACGGTGCGTTCGAATACTGCTTCAGCCTGACCAGTGTGACGATTCCGAATAGCGTCACCAACATCGGGAGTGCGGCGTTCTCAGACTGCACGAGCCTGACCGCGATTTCGGTGGCTGCACAGAATCCGGTTTATAGCAGTGTCAATGGAGTATTGTTCGACAAAGGCCAAGCCACACTCCTTCAATTTCCAGCCGGACTTGGCGGAAGTTACACCATTCCCAGCAGCGTCACCAGCATCGGAGCTGATGCGTTTGATAGCTGCCCAAATTTGGCCAGAGTGACGATTGGCACCAATGTCACCAGCATCGGAGATGATGCGTTCGCTTCCTGCTACAGCCTGGCCAGCGTGACGATTCCCAATAGCGTCACCAGCATCGGACACGGGGCGTTCGCTTACTGCAATGCCCTGACGTACGCCTATTTTTTGGGGAACGCGCCGCCCGATGATGGGACTGCATTCAGCGGCGACCCGGCTACGGTCTATTACCTGCCGGGCAAGACCGGATGGGATTCGATGTTTGGCGGCGCCCCTGCCGTTCTGTGCCCAGGCTGCCCGATGGCTGCGAGTCCGCCGGGGGACGTGGTGGGCAAAGTGACAGTCGGCTACCAGGGATGGTTTGCCTGTGTGGGCGATGGCGCGCCGATTGACAGTTGGTGGCATTATAGCGGCGGTTCCACGCCAACGCCAATCACGCTTACCAACAATATCCATTGCTGGCCGGATATGCGTCAATTTAGCGGGGGGTATCAAACCGGCTTTGCGAATTTCGCCAACGGCCAGCCGGCGACGTTGTTCTCGTCTTACGACCAGCAAACGGTCAACACCCATTTTCGGTGGATGGCGGAGAACGGAATTGATACGGCCGCCCTACAGCGGTTCAACCCTTACAGCGGCACCGGTTTTACAATCGGCGGCGAAGGCCCGACACGCAACGATATGGCGGTAAAAGTGATGAATGCGGCACAGACTTACGGCGTAAAATTTTACATCATGTATGACGTCAGTGGTTGGACCAGCAACGCGATGCCCGCCCAGATCGAATATGACTGGACCAACATCATACCCCAATTGCAAATCACCAATTCCCCCATGTATGCGATGCAAAACGGCAAGCCGGTCGTTTGCATCTGGGGATTTGGCTTCAACGATTCCAATCATCCGTGGGACGCCGCAACCTGCGCATCTATCATCAACTGGTTCAAGAGCCAGGGTTGTTACGTCATCGGCGGCGTGCCGACATGGTGGCGCACCGGCGTCAGCGATTCCCAAAACAATTTCTTAAGTGCGTATAGCGCCTTTAACATGATTTCGCCGTGGATGGTTGGAAGAATTGGCAATACCAACGACGTGGATGATTTTCTTGCCAATCCTCAGACAGGAGACCTCGCATATTGCTATGCCAATGGCATCGATTATCAACCGTGTGTTCTACCTGGCGATACCGGCCAGCGCGCGCACGGTGATTTCATGTGGCGACAGTTCGCCGACCTGATCAATTTGGGCGTTCAAGGAATTTACATATCCATGTTCGACGAGTTCAACGAGGGCAACCAGATTGCCTGCACGGCGGAGAACGCCTCGATGGAGCCGGTCGGCTCGACCAATCTTTATTTTACCCTGGACCAGGACGGCGTGCCTTGCTCGGCGGACTACTATTTGAGGCTCACCGGCGACGGCGATAAAATGTTGAAGGGCCAGATCGCCTTCACCTTCACGCGGCCAACCGTTCCCATGCTGCCGCTTGTATTTCCCACCGCGCCGACAAATTTGACCGCTGCCGCCGGCAACGGACGGGTCACCTTGAATTGGTCGCCGGTAACCGGCGCGGCCGACGTCTTGAGCTATAATGTGAGACGCGCCGTCGGGAACGGCGGGAATTATTCTCTCATTGCCACCAACGTGGGGCTGGTCGGATTCACTGACACCCGCCTGATCAACGGCACGAACTATTATTATGTCGTCAGCGCGGTGAATTCGCTTGGCGAGAGCACCAACTCCATCGCCGTCAGCATCACACCGCAGACGACTTACGCCGTAAATTCGGGCGGCGGCGCGGCCAGTCCGTTCATCGCCGACGCCTTTTTTTCCGGCGGCTCAACCGGTTCAACGTCGGCGGTCATTGACACCAGCGGCGTGACGAATCCCGCGCCACAGGCGGTTTATCAAACCGAACGTTGGAATAATAACACCTACACTTTCACCAACCTGAATGCGGGCGCGAACTACAAGGTGAGGTTGCATTTTGCGGAAATCTTTTACTCCAGTGCCGGTGTGCGCGTCTTCAATGTCTTCATCAACGGCAAGCAGGTGTTGACCAATTATGACATCTTCGCCGCCGCCGGCGCGGAGAACCGGGCCACCCTCAAGGAATGCGTGGCTGCCGCAAGCGGCACCGGCCAGATAGCTGTTCAATACGTGAACATTCCCGGCAAGGACAATGCCAAGTCCGGCGGGTTGGAAATTCTGCCCTTGCCAGCCCCGGCTTTTGCCAGTTTGACCATCAATAACGGCGCGCTCCAAATGACCGTGTTTAACCTCACGGCCGGCGGGACTGTTGTTTTGCAGGCTTCCACCAATTTGCAGAACTGGGTTTCCATCCAAACCAACGCGGTGAACAGTTCAATCTTTTCGCTGACCAATCCCATCAATCAATCGGCACAATTCTTGAGGGTGCTGGAGCATTAATCTTAATACTCGGACTGCGAAGCCTCACATTAAAAAATGGAAAGGATTGATATGAATTCTAAAAACGCCCTTCGCGGCCTTGCCATGTCGATCGTCTTGCACTTTGGTGTGCTGGCGGGTTCCGCCCAGACCAACATATATCTGTTCAGCGGGTCGAAGACAAATATCACGCTGGCCGCAGGCACTTACATCATTACTGCCTACGGCGCTCCGGGCGGCAGCGCCTACATCCCCGACGTGGCCTCCGGCGGCCTCGGAGCCGAGATGAGCGCCGAATTTAACTTCTCAACGTCCACGAACCTCACTCTCTTGGTGGGCGGCGGCGGTGGTGGCGGTGGCGACTACGATACTAGCGTCTTCAGTGGCAGCGGCGGCGGCGGCGGCGGCAGCTTCGTTGTTGAAGGCAGCACACCGCTGGTCATCGCAGGCGGCGGCGGCGGTTGGGGCAGAACAGGGCATATCGCCGAAAACGGCAACGTCAGCACCAAAGGCGGCGCCGTTGACGGTTCCAGCAAATACGGCCGCGGCGGCACCAACGGTGGCGGCGGCGCTGGCGGCTATAGCGACCCCCCAGGCGACTACGGCCCCGCCGCCCCCGGCGGAGGCGGAGGCGGCGGGGGCTTCCTAGGCAACGGTGCCGCCGGCACTGGAGAATTCGGATCATCTGTCACCAGCGGTGCCGGTGGCATCAACTACGCGGGCGGCGCAGGCGGCGGCGGTGAATCGCTTGGCGGCTATAACGGCTTCGGCGGCGCCGGCGGCTACGGTGGCGGCGGGGGCGGCGGCGCTGGTAGCGGCAATGGCTACGCAGAGGGCGACGCAGGCGGCGGCGGTGGCGGCGGCTATAGCGGCGGCGGCGGCGGCAGCGAGGATCCCTCCACCTACGGCGGCGGCGGTGGCGGCTCCATCATTGACTCATCTGCAATAACGAATCTCGCCGAAGTTCCAGGCATCTACAGCCCCGACGACGCGGTCAATGGGGAGATTATTATTACCGCAGTTCCCACACCCCTTCTCATCCCCACCCACGCGGCGTTTGGCTTCACGAACGGAGTGTTTGGTTTTAATGTGATCGGCCCGTCCGGCTCCAACGCGGTCATTCAGGCCAGCACCGATTTGAAAACCTGGATTCCTCTGCAAACCAATCTGCTCGGCAACGGCCCGCTCTATTTCTCCGATGCGCAGTCCACCACCAACGTCCAGCGTTTCTACCGCGCCCAATTATCGCGCTAATTTATGAAATCTAAACTCAGTTTTCGCGATTTTTCTCGAATTTCTCCGAATTTATCACTTCGCCCGTGAATATTCGCGGTTGACGATTACCCCCAGTCAACGCAACGTTACTCCGCTTTTGGTTGCAGGAATGAGAACCGTTCTATTTGTTTGCACCGGGAATATCTGTCGCAGTCCCATGGCCGAGGGTCTTTTTCGCCACGCCACCCGGGGCCGCAATGATTTTCACGTGATGTCCGCCGGCGTCGGCGCCCTCGAAGGCCAGCCGCCCTCGCTCCACGCCGTCCGCGCCCTCAAGGAATTGGGTGTCGATATTGGTTTGCAGCGCAGCCGGATGCTCACCTCAGACCTCGTCGAGCAGGCCGACTACATTTTCGGCATGACTCACAGCCACGTGGATTCCATCAACCTCCTTTTCCCGCAAGCGGCCGAAAAGACTTTTCTCCTCCGGGAATTTGACGAGACCCTCGACGAATTCGAGAAAGACATCAGCGATCCCATCGGCGGCTCCTACGAAACGTATGCCTACTGCCGCGACCAGATTGAGCAAGGCATTTTTGCGATGCTCAACTTCATCGAGCAACGCGCCGAAGCCGAGATCGCCCCGCAATCCCCTGTCAAAACCAGTTTCGCCATCGGATGCGACCACGCGGGCTTCCACTTAAAGGACTTCCTCAAACATCATTTGCACGCCTGCGACATTCCTTTGACGGACATGGGTACAAACTCGCCCGAGGTGTGCGATTACGCCGACTACGCCCGCTCTGTCGGCGAGTCCGTCGCGTCGGGCCGCGCCGAATTTGGGCTGTTGATTTGCTCGACGGGCGTCGGCATGAGCATGGCCGCCAACAAAGTCCCCGGTGTTCGCGCCGCACTTGTTTTTGACGAACACATGGCCGCCCTTTCCCGCCAGCACAATAACGCCAATGTCCTCTGTCTCGGCGCCATCAACACACCGCCTGAAACCGCAAAGAAAATTGTGGACGCCTTCCTTTCCGCCCGGTTTGAAGGCGGCCGCCACGAACGACGAATCAGCAAAATGGAACCCGTAACGCATCCCCTCTCCCAACGACTTCAATCCGTTGATCCCGCCATCGCCGAGGCCATCAGCCGCGAACGCGACCGTCAGCAGGAAAATATTGAATTGATCGCCAGCGAAAACTTTGTCAGCCCCGCCGTCATGGAAGCCCAGGGCTCCGTTCTGACCAACAAATATGCGGAAGGCTATCCCGGCAAACGCTGGTACGGCGGTTGTGAAAACGTGGATACCGTCGAACGCCTGGCAATCGAGCGCGCCCTCAAAATCTTTGGAGCCGACCATGCCAACGTCCAGCCCCATTCCGGCAGTCAGGCGAACATGGCCGTTTATTTCTCGGTCCTCAAACCGGGCGATAAAATGCTCACCATGGACTTGTCCCACGGCGGACACCTCACCCACGGCAACAAAGCTAATTTTTCCGGCCGTTTTTTTGAAATCGTTCATTATGGCGTCCGCCGCGATGACGAAACCATCGACTACGATCAACTCCAGAAAATGGCCGAAGAGCATCGCCCCCGGATGATCACCGTCGGGGCCAGCGCGTATTCACGGATCATTAATTTCCAGCGGATGGGCGAAATCGCGCGTTCCGTTGGCGCCTATTTATTGGCGGACATCGCTCACATCGCCGGCCTGGTGGCGGTTGGCTTGCATCCCACCCCCGTGGGCCATGCCGATTTCGTGACAACGACCACCCACAAGACCCTCCGGGGACCGCGAGGAGGGCTGATCCTTTGCAAGGAACAATTCGCCAAGGAAATTGATTCCCAGGCATTTCCTGGCATCCAGGGCGGCCCGCTCATGCACGTCATTGCGGCCAAGGCGGTTTGCTTCCTTGAGGCGCTTGAGCCGTCGTTCAAGACGTACCAGCAGCAAATTGTCTTGAATGCCAAGGCTCTGGCTGAAGGGATGATACGCAACAAGTTCCGCCTGGTTAGCGGCGGCACCGACAACCACCTGATGCTGGTCGATGTGGGCGGGCGCGGATTGACCGGCAAAGAATGTCAGGCCGCCTTGGACGAAGCCGGCATCACCGTCAATAAAAACACTATCCCATTTGAGACCAAATCCCCCTTCCTGGGCAGCGGCATCCGCCTCGGCACTCCGGCTGTCACCACTCGGGGAATGAAGGAGCCGGAGATGGCCGCCGTTGCCGATATGATCAGCGAGGTTTTACTGGATATTAAGAATCTTGACACAGCCCGCCAAGTGAGGGAACGTGTGCGCGAGTTAACGGCAAGGTATCCGTTGCCGTATTAAACAATCGACTGGGTAATCCCCTCAATTGGCCGCAAGTTTTGAACGTTGTTCAAATGTCTGCAATCCAATTGGTAGTAAGCGCGTGATGGGTCCTGCCCAATCCTCAATTTAAATATTACATTTTTATGCCTAAAGTCGCCACCAAACGAGCGCCCCGCAAAAGCGGTAAAAGCGCCGTCTTGACTCCGCCCGCCCCGCCTGACGGTCCCCCCGTAGAGGCTGTCGAGGCTCCCCAGGAATCTGAAGCGCCGCCGCGCCCTTCCGAAATGAAATTGGAGCCGCCTACCCGTGCGGTCGAAGCCCGCGAGGAAGTCGAAGCGCCTCCTCCTCCTTCCTCTTCACGCCCGTCAGTCGTTCCGGCCGGCGGCACCGTCAACATTGCCGAACTCCAGGCAATGGCCATGCCGGAATTGAACACCAAGGCCCGCGACATGGGCATCGAGAATTTTGGCACCATGCGCAAGCACGAGGTGATCTTCCAGATCCTCCAGAAAAATGCCGAGCGCGCCGGCGTTCTTTTTTCCGAGGGCGTCCTGGAAATCCTGCCCGAAGGCTTCGGGTTCCTACGCTCCCGCAGTTTCAATTATCTTCCCTGCCCGGAGGACATTTATGTTTCGCCGTCCCAAATCCGGCGTTTCGATTTGCAGACCGGCAATTTGATCGCAGGACAAATTCGCCCGCCCAAGGACAAGGAACGGTTCTTCGCGCTTCTCAAAGTGGAGGCCGTCGATACCGAAGAACCGGACAAGGCGAAGGACAAAACCCATTTCGACAACCTGACGCCGCTGTTCCCCACCCGGCGCTTCCTGCTGGAAACGTCCCCGGACGAATTATCGACGCGCGTGCTTGATTTGGTCTGCCCCATCGGCAAAGGAACCCGCGGCTTGATCGTCGCGCCGCCCCGGACTGGAAAAACGGTTCTGATGCAAAAATTGGCCAACGCCATTCTCAAGAACAATCCGGAGGCGTACCTGTTTATCCTGCTGATCGACGAGCGCCCGGAAGAAGTCACTGACATGGAGCGCAGTTGCCGCGGCGCGGAGGTGATCAGTTCCACCTTCGATGAGCCGCCCGAACGGCATGTCCAGGTGGCCGAAATGGTCATCGAAAAAGCCAAGCGCATGATCGAGCACAAGCGGGACGCGGTGATTTTGCTGGACTCCATCACCCGCCTGGCTCGCGCCTACAACACCATCCAGCCGCATTCCGGCAAGATTCTTTCCGGCGGCGTGGATGCCAACGCATTGCACAAGCCCAAGCGATTCTTCGGCGCGGCCCGCAATATTGAGGAAGGCGGCTCGCTGACGATCATTGCCACCGCCTTGATCGACACCGGTTCGCGAATGGACGAAGTGATTTTCGAGGAATTTAAGGGAACGGGAAACATGGAGGTGCATTTGGACCGCCATTTGGTGGATCGCCGGATCTTCCCATCCATCAACGTCGAGTTGAGCGGCACGCGCAAGGAGGAGTTGCTCTACCATCCTGACGAGTATAACAAAGTCGTCATATTGCGTCGCGCCCTGACCGGCGTCCCGCCTGTCGAAGCGATGGAACTTTTGCTGGGCAAACTCAAAAAGACGCGCAGCAACATTGAATTCCTCCTGGGAATGGCCGTCTGAACCCGGAACGCTGTTGCGTCATGCCGGCCTCCGTGACGCATGGGATGAACGGCGGCGAATATTTGGTGTCTTGCTTATGGTGAGTCTAACGGAAAGAGGAACACCCGCCCCTGATGCGTTGCGGAGATGGTTGCGTTTTGCCCGCGGCGCTTTCCTCCTTTTACTCGTTTTTACGCGTTTTTCCGCCTTCGCGGCTCCCAGTTTTGACGCCTCGCTGGACAGGAACGCCATCAGCATGGGGGAGTCGGCGACTCTCTCACTGACGTTCCAGGATTGTTCCCCCCAGGGACAACCCAATCTGCCAAACGTTCCAGGTCTCCAAATCACTGGAGGCAGCGTTTCACAGCAGTACACAATCGACAACGGCCGCTCCAGCCAGTCTTATACTTATAGTTTCGATGTGCGATCCAGCCGGGCGGGTGATTTTACGATCCCGTCGCTCACGGTCCAAACTGATCAGGGACGCCTTAGCAGCCGTCCTGTGCATTTGCGTGTCGTTAGGGGTAACCTGCCCCAACCTGCGGGCGTGCCGGAAATAGCATTCGTCCGCATCTTGCCCAGCACGTCGGTTGTCTATGTAGGGCAAACCATTTCCGTGGACTTGCAGTGTTATTGCCAGGACAACGTCGGCAATATCCAACTGCCGCAGTTTTCCGCGGACGGATTCATCGTTGGCAATATTCCCAATCGTCCCGGGCAGTCACATGTTCGGGTTGGAAATACGATCTATACTCTTTTTAATTTCCGGGTCCCCGTCACCGCCACAAGGCCGGGGACGCTCGCCTTGGGGCCTGCAACCTGGTCCCTCACGGTTTACGAAGGTCAGCGGACGTTTTTTGGTTGGACCGGAAGCCGCCAGGGCAGCTTCACCAGTGACGCCCCGGAGATCACCGTCAAACCCATACCCACCGCGGGTGCCCCTTCCGATTTTCGCGGGGCAATTGGAAGCTTTTCGTTGGCGCAATTCGAAGCCGGCCCGACGACCCTCAACGTGGGAGATCCGATCACCTTGAAGGTGCGCATTGCTGGACGCGGATCGTTCGACACCGTGTCGCTCCCCGACACCGAACCGGGTTGGCGCGAATTCAAGACCTATCCGCCCTCCGCCAAACTGGACAGCTCCGACCCACTCCAAATTGACGGCTCGAAATATTTCGAACAGGTCATCACGCCGCTCAACGCCCAGATCACGCAAATTCCTCCTTTCCAGTTCAGCTTCTTTGACCCGACCGCCGGCAGGTTTCAGACCTTGACCCATCCAGCCATTCCGATAATAGTTCGTCCAACCGCCGCGACGCCGCAACCCACAGTCATTGCGTCAGGCGCGCCGGGGCCGGATGCGCAACCGCAAAACGGCGATATCGTGCATATTAAACCATTGCCGGGAAAAGTCAGGATGAACGCCCCTCCGCTTATCGAGCAGCCATTTTATTTGGCGCTCCAGGCGTTCGCGCCACTGGCTTGGATTTTCGCCGTCTTCTGGCGCCATCAAAAGGAAAAACTGGCGTCCAATCCCCGACTGCGCCGGCGCAGGGAAGTGGATCGGCTCGTGCGCGAAGGCCTGGCGGATTTATCGCGATTGGCGGCCGCCAACGAGGTCGAGAAATTCTATTCGACTGTCCTGAGACTTTTGCAGGAGCAACTCGGCGAACGCCTGGATCTTCCGGCGCCGGCCATTACGGTGGCCGTCCTCGAAGAATGCAAAGGTTTGGATCCTGCCGCGTTGCGTTCCGTGAGCGATTTGTTCCAGGCCTGCGAGCAATATCGTTACACGCCGGAGCACGCAGCCCAGGCGCTGGCGTCGCTGATTCCAAAAGTCAAAACAGCCCTGGACGCATTGCGAAACATGCGCGATGACTCCATCGGCACTCGTCGAACCGCTGTTCAAGGCGCCGCCCTCTTGCTCCTGGCGATGGCCGTTTCCGCCAGGGCGGACGCCGTGTCCGATCCGTTCCTCCAAGCCAACAAGTCCTACGAGGAAGGTCATTACGCGCAGGCCGCTTCTGGCTATCAGAGTCTGATCGATCACGGTTACGTTTCGCCCGCGATTTATTTCAACGCCGGCAATGCATGGTTCAAAGCGAACCAAATCGGACGCGCCATTTATTGTTATCGCAGGGCGGAGGAACTGGCCCCGCGCGATCCGGATATTCGCGCCAACCTCCAGATTGCGCGGACGCAGGCGGGAACCACTATCGCCTCATTACCGGGAAATCACTGGACGCGCTGGGTCGGAAGATTGACGCTCAACGAATGGACAGCCGCGGCGTCGGTGAGTGTCGCCCTGTTCTTTTTCATTTTGATGGCGCGGCAAACTTCGGCTAATTTCAACAGGTCGGCCGGGGGCATCACGGTGGCGTTGGCGATCGTCTCAATTTGGTTGATCGGGTGCCTGGGAATGTCAATTGATCAGCAGCTTTTGGACAAGTCGTCGATCATCATTGTGCCCGAGGCGGTGGTGCGTCGGGGGCCGATGGATGAATCCCAGAGCGCTTTTACCGCGCATGATGGCGCGGAATTAACGGTGCTGGCACGCGATGGCGATTGGCTGCAAGTCAGCGGCGCATCGCACCAAATCGGCTGGCTCCCACAAAAGGATGTCGAGTTGATGCCGTGACGGCGGAGTAGAAAGTAATGCCATGAAAAACCAAAAGAAAACGTGGCGGGAAAAATTGGCGGA
>DATAXU010000133.1:0-11012 GCA_036272955.1 Verrucomicrobiia bacterium | reverse complement strand
CGTTTCCTGGCGGTGGGATCCTACAATGGAAACATCTCGGTTTGGGACCTGTCTCGAGGGGTTTTGCGCCGCGAATTCAAACTGGGCGATGGACGCGTGGAACCCGTGCGTTTTCTCGCCCAGGGAAATCGATTGGTGGTTTATTTTCGCGCCGACAACCACTTCTCCGAATGGGATCTGGAAGCCAATCGGGAAATCCAGTCCTGGCCGTCGCCGGCGCGTTTTGAATCATTCGACGTGTCGCCGGATGAACGGCTGGGAATTGGCATGGGCCGGAACGGGAATGTCTCCGCACGAAACCTGTCCGAACATACCAACACGAACCTGCCGCTCGACAACATGGAGGGTTGGTCGGTCGCTTTCTCGCCCGATGGGACACGCCTCGCGCTCTCCAGCGCCTTGGGTTATGCACGGGTCTGGGACACCGCCACTTGGCAGGAACAAGCGACGCTGCGCGGGTTTCTCGAAGGGGTGAACTCGGCGGTCTTTTCGCCGGACGACCGGCGACTCGCCGCCAGCGGCAGTAATCCGGACGAGGCTTTGAAACTGTGGGATGTGGCCAGTTGGCAGGAGTTGCTCACCTTGGAAGGCGCGGGATCCTTATTTGGTCTCGCGGCTTTTTCACCCGATGGCAATGCCGTTGGCACCCTGAGCAATGACGGGATTCTGAACGTCTGGCGCGCGCCCTCGTGGGCGGAGATCAACGCGGCGGAGGGGAAGGATCCTCCTTCGCAAGGCTATGGCGGGCAAGCGAAAGCAGAGATCAAACTGCCGTGAATCCGAGGCGGAAGGAATTGTTGTTTCGGTTGGCCCACGCCGCCGTCGTGAGCTCCTTGCTCTCGGCGATCCTGGCGCTGGCTCAGTCGTATTCCGCGCCGATTCGTTTCAGTAGAAGTTGCGGATGAGCGACGCGGTCCGGGGGGCGGACGCCAGGGCCTTTGCCCTTTTCGCCGAGGTCCGCGTCCATTTGGCGGATGAGATTCTGGAGTCGGGCGACGGCATCGGGATGCTCTGCCGCCACGTTGGTCGATTCGCTGATGTCCGCGTCGAGATTGTAAAGGCGCGGGGTGTCGAAGGTCGCAGGATCGGGAGCGCCTTCTTTGCGGCCGGTGCCTTGGGGGGCGATGGCCAGTTTCCATGGGCCGCTTCGCACGGCTTCCAGTTTGAGGCCGTTGAAATAAAAGAGGGCTTCCCGCGGCGAAGTCGTGGATTGGCCGGAGAGCACGGGCCAGATGTTTTCGCCGTCAATTTTTCGATCAGCGGGCACGTGGCCGCCGGCCAAATCTACCAGGGTCGGCAGCACATCCATTTCGGATGCGACGGCGTCGGACACGGTGTTGGGAGCGATTTTGCCGGGCCACCATGCGATGGTGGGTTCGCGCATCCCGCCTTCCCATGTGGTGGCTTTGCCGCCGCGCAGAGGGTCTGCGATTCCACCGTTCGCGCCCTGCGTGAGCCAGGGGCCGTTATCGCTTGTGAAAAGAACAAATGTGTTCCTGGCAAGATGAAGATCGCGAAGGGTGTCGAGCACCCGGCCAACGCTCCAGTCCACTTCTTCCACCCAATCGCCGTAGGCGCCGTTGGCCGATTTGCCCTTGAAGGCGGCGCCGGGATGCAGAGGCACGTGGACGGCAGTGTGCGCGAAGTAGAGAAAAAATGGACCGTCTTTGTGACTGGAGATGAATTTGACTGCTTCCTCAGTGTAACGGGCGGTCAACGTGTCCTGGTTTGCGGGCGCTTCGATGACTTTTTCGTCTCGCAGAAGGGGCAGGGGAGGGCGGGCGGCTTTGTTTTTGGCGCCCTTTTGCTGTCCCATATCGTTGGAGTAGGGCAAGCCCAGATAATGATCGAAGCCCCGCTTGGTCGGGAGAAATTCGGGCTGGTCGCCAAGATGCCACTTACCGATGGCCATCGTGGCGTAACCTTGTGCCTTCAAGAGGCTCGCGACGGTGTGCTCTTTGGCGCTTAATCCGTAAGGGCATCCGGGAAAAATGACGACCGGCAACGACACGCGTTTGGCGTAGCATCCGGTCATCATTTGCGCGCGGGATGGAGTGCAAACGGGAGCGCCGTAAAAACTGGTGAGCTTCATTCCTTCGCGCGCCATTTTATCAAGATTGGGCGTGCGGTTGAGTTTGGATCCAAATGGGCCGACGTCGCCATAACCCATGTCGTCGATCAGTATGACGACGAAATTGGGCTTGGCATTGTCCGCGGCGCGAACGCGCGCGAATGGACACGATAGGACGCAAAGGACGGTGAGAACGGGGAACAGATTTTGGAGTCGTTGCATATTATTCCTGCGGGCGCGTGTGTTATCGTGCGGGGACTGCGGTGTTGGCCGTGATGTTGAGCGTCGTTTCGGTCAAACCGTCCCCACGAGCTGTCAATGCTAAAGTTCCCGGTTCTTTTTCCGATTGCACAATGACCTCGGCCAAACCGTTGAACGCGCTGCGTTTCCATTGCGGTTGGACGGGTGTTTGCGCGATCTCCAGCGTGACGCCCAGGTTGACGCCTCCGGGGCCTTCGTTGTTATGCACGACTACGGCGATGGAGTTCGCGCCTTCGTGAAGAAACTTGCGCACTTCGAAGGAAGGATGCGCGGTCCAATCGTGCGATTCTCCCACCATGTGGCCGTTGACATAGACCCACCCGTCGTCATCGATTGTGCCGAAGGTCGTGGCAACGGAGGCCGACGTCGAAATGTCGCTGCTGGCGTCGAATTCCGTGCGGAAAACGGCGTCCTGTCCTGGAGTCAGCGGGCCGTTCTCGCTCTCGACATTCGCGGTGTCCCACTGGCCGTCGTCAAATTTCTCGGCTGTCTCGGGGCGACTGCTGGCGCCGTGGACGATTTTCATCCGCCAATCCTTGAGCCCGATGTAATGGACTGCTTGCGGTGCGATATATTGGTCAGGTTCATGGCAACTGGGGTCACCGTTTCCCACGCCGATGATTTTGCCCGGGCCAGTCAAGTCAAAGTTGACGAGACTATCGGCTGTCGGAACCGTGCGTCCGTCGGCGTCCACCACAGCAACTTTGATGATCGAAATATCCTGACCGTCCGCCGTGATCGAAGCGCGGTCGGGAAGCAGCTTGATGCGGGCGGGCGCGCCGGTGGTTTCCACTTTGTCCTCGGCGATGATGCGGCCATCCTTGTAACCCTTGGCGAGGAGCGTTCCGGGCGTGTACTTGACGGTCCACTGAAGGTGGGAATTGATCGGCATCTTTTTGCGGCCGAGACTTTCGCCGTTGAGAAACAGTTCCACTTCCTCGCAATTACTGAGGCAACGCACGTCGATGTCCTGTCCCTCCTTGCCAGCCCAGTTCCAATGCGGCAGAAGGTGAAGCACAGTGCGGTCGCTCCACCACGATTGGTAATAATAGAAGTTGTCCTTGGCGAAACCGCAGGTGTCCATGATTCCAAAATGCGAGTTGATGCAAGGCCAGCCGTAGGGGGTCGGTTCGCCGCGATAATCAAAACCGGTCCAGACAAACCCGCCGGAAAGCCAGGGCCGCGCGGCAAAAATCTTCCACCAGAATTCCGCGGTGTTGGCCCACGGGGGCGCATTGTCGTCATAGGCGCTGACGTAACCGCGATGCGTGTCGTTTGCGTAGATGCCCCGCGTGCTGACGGTGCTGGCCTGCTCGGTGCCGATTTCCGGCTGGGCCGGGTGCGCTTTGTGATACGCATCCACCGCCGTCGGATAATAGTTCCATCCGCGCACGTCCAGCACGCTGTTGACGCCCTCGAAAACATTTCCCACATTGCCCGCGGCGGTGCAAAGGCGCGTCGGGTCCAAATGATGCACCAGTCGTTGCATCGTATCGGCCACGCGCGCGGCGGCGGGAGTTGTCTGGCGGTCCTCTTCGTTGAACAGCGACCAAATGAAAACGCTCGGATGATTGCGGTCGCGCCGCACCTGATCTTCGAGGTAATGGAGATTTTGCGAATCGCTTCCCAGCAGCCGGTTCTCGTCCATCACCAACATACCGAGGCGGTCGCACGCTTCCAGCAATTCCGGCGTCGGCGCGTTGTGCGAAGTCCGAATGGCATTGTCCCCCATTTCTTTCAACCGGCTGATGCGGAAATATTGCAGGCGGTCGGGCAGGGCGGAACCGACCCCGGCGTGGTCCTGGTGATTGCACGTTCCCTTGATTTCGTACGGTTTGCCGTTGAGGAGAAACCCTTTGTCCGCGTCAAACGCCGTGGTGCGAATTCCAAATTCCGTCTCCGTGCGATCGACAACCTGGCCGCCGGAGCGGACGGTGGTGACGAGTTTGTAAAGCCGTGGCGCTTCCGGCGACCAAAGCGCCGGCGAAGCGACCTTGGACGACTGGTTGATTTCCCGGACGGTCCAGGGTTGCAGGGCTGCGGTTGAGTGTGTATGCGCCACGGTGTGGCCTTGGTCGTCGAGGATTTCGTATTGGACATCCGCGTTGGCGGGATTCGTTTGAGCATTTTGCAGAAGAGTCTGGATGCGAATTGTCGCCTTGCCTTGCGGCACATTATTGGGAAATTCGCCATACACAAAAGTCCCGTCGGGCGGAATGTGCAACTGACTTGTTTTGACGAGCCAAACGTGCCGGTAAATGCCCGCGCCTTCGTAAAACCAACCTTCAAATTGAGAGGCATCGACCCGCACCGCCAATGTGTTGTCGCCGCCGCAATTGGCGAGGTCGGTGATGTCGTAGCGAAAACCGCTGTAACCGCTCTCGTGATGCCCGATGAGATAGCCGTTGAAAAAGACCCGGCAATCGCGAAGTACGCCGTCGAATTCCACGATCAACCGCCGGCCTTTATCACTTTCCGGCAATGTAAAAGTGCGGCGGTACCAGCCGACGCTGTTGGTGTGGTAGCCGGGACCGACGGGTTTGAAACCGTGGCTTCCGTCGGCCTTGGGGTCGAAGGGAAGCTCAGGAACCCAATCGTGGGGAAGGTTGACGGTGCGCCAACCGCTGTCCCCGAAGCCGATGGCGGCAGGGCCTGTGCTGACGCCGGCTTTGTCCAAACGTTCGGCCAATCCCCAATCGTCGCCGAGGTGAAATTTCCAGCCAAAATCCAGCAGTTGCCGTTCGCGAGGAAGCGCGTCATTCGCGGCGGAGGAGGGGATTGCACTGAGAATACTGACTACAAGGGTGCAAAGATTGAGAAGAACCCAACGATGTGATTTCATTGATCTGAGAAAGCTAAGGCAATCCTGAACCCAAGGCGAGCATCCTTTGCGCGCAACATGCTAACCACCCAATTAACAACTTCAAAAAGCTATTCCTTTAAACTATAACCGCCATCCGGAATCGCAGTCGCCCACCAGAGCAGTCCCCTGCCGCCTGGGCCGCCTCCGTGATACGCCGCAGCCTTAAAGAAACCGTTTGTGTTCATGAAATCCACATGGCCATCCAACGCGAGAATGTTGCCGCCGTTGTCATGCAGTGGCCCGATGCCCTCTGCGCCGTCGGGCGGCGCATCGGGAAAGTTACCAGCGTCGTTGAACTCGCCCGCGCCAGGATTGCCGGGGCCCAAAGTGTTCTCGTTCGGTTCCCATAGAAGGTAGCACATAGGACTCCAGACGGCGGAAATCTTGCACGAATATGGACCGCCGGTCTGGCCGAAATTGCACACCGCGCCATCCATGACATAACTTGAAAGTTTGTTTTGCCTCCCCCCTGACCCGGGAGCTTCCAAGTAATCCTTGGCCATTGTGTCCACCGGGCAAAGATAGGAGTGAAAGTTTTTCATATACTGGAACCAAACGCCCGAAAGCCACGCCGACTGCGTGCTCGTAGTTGTGAAGGGCGCTGCATAAGGATTCGGTATGCTGGAGGAGCCTGCATCTGGAAGTCCTTGTGGAACGTTGAGGGTGTAAAGCCAGCCGTCGTAGGCCAGTTGCGTCCCAGCTCCCGGGTCCTGGGAATCGCCACCATCCCAATTCGGGTATGCGAGCCAGTCCTTGTTGTCGTCGCCATACATGTGCATGGCGAGGCCCATTTGTTTGAGGTTATTGGTGCAAGTCGTTTTCCGGGCCTGATCCTTGGCCTTTGCCAAAGCCGGCAAAAGCATCCCGGCCAAAATTGCAATTATGGCAATGACGACTAGCAACTCGATTAAAGTAAAAGCCTGCCACCAGCGACTATTGGACAGCGTCGTTTTTTGCTTCATATATTTGGCGTCCGAACTCAAAATGGTCCTGCTGACATGTTCGGGCTTTTGCTAATATATCGCCTTTCCGCTGCCTTGCGCAACAAGTTAAGTGACGTTTTGGGGTAGCCAAAAAGAGTACCGCCTCGTGGCACAAGATATGCTTCCAGGAACTCCTAATCTAAAACAAGCTCCGAAACCAAAGATAACCGCCAAAAATCCATATCACCGCCGCCGCCGCAATGTACGGCCCATACGGAAGTCGCGTGGACCAATCCCGCCGCCTGAACGCTATCAATGTTCCCACCACCACCGTCCCAATCACCGAGCTTGCCGCCAGCGAAAAGAGCACCGCGCGCCATCCGAGAAATGCTCCGATCGCCGCCATGAATTTCACGTCCCCTAGGCCCATCGCTTCGCGCGGAAGCACGATGCGGTCAGACACCGCCTCCAGGTGATGGACCTTTTCGGGATCGAATGTCTCTTCGCCGATTCTTAGTTCGTGCGGCTGCAAGCGCACTTCGGTTTTGACGTAGCAACGGTCGATCATTTCCACGCGCTCGGCAGTCATGCGGATGGTGTCTCCGGCGCGATAAAACAAATCTTCGTAAGGCATTTCCAGGTCGGGCAATTGAAGCATGGTTTCGGTGAACACCACACGCGAGTTCGGCGGCATGCGCAGCTTGTAACGGCCAAACAGCGCCTTGCCCAATCGCAAAACACCATACACCACGCCGGCGCCCACGAGGATTCCCAGCACGCTGTCGCCCATCGCCGCGCCTATAGTGTGCATCGGGCGCGCATAGGGAAAACTCACGTGCGAACCCGGCACGAAAAACGCCAGCAACAATCCGACGACCGCTCCACCAAGGGTGATTTCGTCCGGGATGATATAATGTTCCACGTCGATGAACGTCGCGACGATCAGTCCCGCGATCATGATGCAAAACACAATGGCCACGAGGGCCGAGCGACGGCCGAAATCCAGCCAGCACGCCGCAAACACCACGCCTGTCAATAATTCCACCAGAAAATACCGCGCCGAGATTTCCTTCCCGCAATTGGCGCACTGGGCGTGCAGCCAAAGCCACGTTATCAGCGGCACGTTCAAATACCACGGGATCGAGTAGCCGCAATGCGGGCAATGGGACGGAGGCCGCACGATGCTTTCCCCTCGCGGCATCCGGTGGATGCACACGTTGAGAAAACTGCCAACCACGCACCCGAACGCAAAAAAGCACGCTGTCCAAAAGTGAAACGGCACTTGCGCCCAGATTTTAGGATCAAACATAGAGTTCAGCCGTAAACATTTTTCTCCAGCGCCCGCCGCATTTCTGAAAGCGGAGCGGACTGCCCGGTCCAAAGCTCCAGCGAACGCGCTCCCTGGTGAAGCAGCATCCCCGTGCCATTGGCGGCCCGGCAACCCGCGCTCCTGGCCGCGCGCAACAATTGGGTCTCCGTCGGACGATAAATCATGTCATAAACGAACCGGGGCGGCAGCTTGCGCAGCCACGCCAGATCTATCGGCGGCCCATCCTCCGGCTTAAGCCCCAGCGAGGTCGCATTGAGCACCAAATCGACCGCCCGCAAGGGGTATCCTTCTGTCACGGCGACACTTGGGCAATCTTTCCGGATCGCCTGCGCCAGCTCCGCGGCGCGCGCGGCCGTGCGATTGACCAGGAACAGTTCGCCGATCCCTTCCCGCGCCAGGCGTAACGCCGCCGTCTGCGCCGCGCCGCCCGCCCCAAGTATAAGCACCGAAGCGCCGCGCAAGGTTTCCAACGAGAATTCTTCTTTGAGCGACTTGACGATGGCGTCGGCGTCGGTGTTAAAGCCCCGGCTGCGAACTCCTCCCGCGTGGGTTTCAAACACGATTGTATTGACGGCTCTCCATGGTTTGGCTTGGTCATCAACTACATCGACCATTTCCACCGCCAGCATTTTATGCGGCACCGTCAGGTTCAAGCCAACGAATCCCATCAGGCGCGCGCCTTCGATCGCTCCGCGCAATTGGCTGGGATGCACGTCGAAGGCGAGATAGCGCCAGTTCAGCTTGAGCGCCGCGATGCCTGCGTTTTGCATCGCAGGGGATGCCGAATGGTTCACCGGATGCCCGAAGACAGCGCACACGCGGGTGCTGGCATCGATAGGGTGTTGCAACTCATCGGACATGTGCCCTTTATAGGGCAGGAGTGCAGAATTGCAAGGGGCCAAAACATCGACGGCGTGGAATCGCTTCCACGCCGTCCGCATTAGCATTCTCGGTTCCTCCAGTAACTCTGACGTGCGAGCCTTCGGAAAAATTCGCGCTCGCGCGTCGCCTAACCATCAGCAAACCCGATGCCATCACTCGTTTTGACACGCTTTCCCTCGTAGCGACACCGCGACGCAAGAGATTTGTATGTTGCTTTTTGTGCAGTCGAGTTTTTTTTGCCCATTGCGGAACAAAATCGAATCTGAAGTGTCTTATAAACTGTGGTTATGACGGAGGTTGGCGGCGGATGTTTGTTGAACTTGTTTTAAGCTGCCGTGATTTAAAAGGTTACGAATAGGTTACGGAAATGTGAACAAGTTTTCGCGCAAATTATTTGACTCATTTGCTCCAAAGGGGCACTATCAACAAAAACCAGCGCCTCTCGGTTTTCAACAGGTTGCGTTCACAAGAATGCTTGGGTGGCCTGCAATTGGATTGTCAGAATGCCAGAGACGGATTTACGGAAATGCGATGTCGGAATCGCGGGCTTAGCCGGCTTGGGACGTAGTGTCGCCCGCGATATTTCCAGCCATTTATACCAAGTGGCAGCATACGATTCACAGCCGCGCGACCGTGCGAATGTCGTTGCGGCCGATCCGTTTGTTCACGCCCAAACCCTTGCCGAATTGGCGGGATTGCTGCGCCAGCCCCGGACCATTTTTATCTTCTGCGAAACCGAAGCCCAGATCGATACGGTCATCGGCGAATTATTACCCCACCTCTCGCAGCAGGATCTTTTGATCGACGGAAGCAATTCCTATTTTAAAGACACCACGCGCCGCGCCCGTGCTCTGTCGCAGCGATCCATCGACTTCATGGGCCTGGGCTTGTGGGGCATCGGCCCGGAGCGACGCGGAACAATGATTATGGCCGGCGGGCGACGCGAAGCCCACGTGAGGACGCGCCCGTTGCTCGAAGCGCTGGCGTCCAACACCAACGGCGAACCTGCCGTCGGTTATCATGATTCCCCGGCGGCCGCCCATTTTGTGCGGATGGTCCATGCGGGCATCGAATACGCCTTGATGCAATTGGTGTTTGAGACATTCGATTTGATGCAGAGGACGTTGCAGTTGAGCGACCAGGACCTTCACGATGTCTGCGCAAACTGGCGCATCGGCGTGTTCAACGGCCATCTCCGGGAGTTTTCCGGCAATGTTTTCAGCCCGGTCTTCAAGAGATCGGAGTGGCGCGTGCTCGAGGAAATGCTCGCTGCCGTCAGAAAAGATTCAATCGCCCGATGGAGCAGGCAAAGCGCCCGCGAATTGGGCGCGCCGACTCCGATCATCGACGCCGCCCTGGAATCACGCCATGATTTGGCGCGCGAACGCCAGCTTTTGTTGATCTCGACGCCCTTCCGGCATCCATCCGGAAAATTCGGAACCCAGACGGAGGGCGTGTTGGACCAATTGCATAAAGCCCTCTATGCGGCGATGATCATTACATATGCCGAAGGTCTGGCGCTTTTGGCCAAAGGCTCTCGCTGGCATGGCTTTGGCTTGGACATCGTTGAGATCGTGCGCCTTTGGAAGGGCGGTTGCACCGTGCGCATTTCGCTGCTCGATGACATTATCGCCACGTTGCAGGCAACCCCGGCCCTGGACAATCTTTTGTGCGACGAGGACCTTTCCGAGAAAGTCTGGGCAAACCAGGAATCGTTGCGCCGCGCGGTTTGGCGCGCAAACGAATTGGGTTCCGTGGTGCCCTGTTTGCTTTCCGCGCTCGATTCCCTGGATTGCTGCCGGGACGCCTGGCTGCCCGTCAACCTCGTGCAAATCCCGCCCAGAGATCATTCCACACGGACGGCAAAGCAAACCGACGATACACCGCTGACCCGCCTGCCATTGCTGGACGCCCAAGTCAACCGGCTCAGCGGATTCCCCGCAGAGGGAAGATCGTCCGCGCCGTAGTTCTTCGCCGGCTTTCTTGAACCTTTCGGGTCTTGCTGGCACTTATACCCGATATGGCCGCGGATTCTTTTGATGTCCAGGAGTTCATGGAGCTTCATGGAGATCAACTGCTTCGGTCGGCCTGTCTGCTGTGCGGCAATCGAACCGAAGCCGAGGACCTCGTCCAGGAAACGTTCGTCCAAGCCATCAAATCGTGGAGTCGATTTCGCGGGGAATCGGCGCATTACACCTGGCTCCACGGCATCCTGTTGAATTTGTGCCGCCGCTATCATCGAAAACAAGGGCGCCTGGTTTATGACGAAGAACGCATCCTCACCGAAACATGCCAGCCCGACCACGTCCAGAGCATCGACCAGGATGGATGCGCGGCGCGGCTCGTCAAGGCGATGCGGGAACTTTCCCACGAACATCGCGAAGTCGTCGTTCTCCGGTATTACGAAAATTTAAAAATCGGAGAGATCGCCCATCAAACCGGCGTTTCCACCGGCACCGTAAAATCCCGCCTTCACTACGCGGTACGTTGCCTGGAACAATTTCTACCTCCGGAAATGAACCCTTTCGCTTCCACCGACACCCATCAGAAAGGGACAATATGAATTGCGAGAAGTTTAACGAGCAAATGCTGGAATACCTGGATGAAACATTGCCGGCGGCTGAACAATCCGCCGCCCGAGACCATATTCAGACCTGCCACGAATGCCAACGATCGCTGGCG
>DATAXU010000132.1:0-7573 GCA_036272955.1 Verrucomicrobiia bacterium | reverse complement strand
ACGTAACTCACCTTGGCGATGGCGGTGTCGAGGTCCAATTCGCGGCGATAATCGGAGGGTGAATTGGTGTCGTGGAACGACAGGAGCAAATCGCCGACCGGCTCGTAAGGCATTTCGCGCAACGGGTGGGCCATCATTTTTTTCCCGGCGAGATCCTGGGCGGCCGCGTAATCACCGGCAAATATCAGGCGGCGGACTTCCGGGAGGGCGCTGAGGGCATCGGGGTTTGAGGGGTCGTACGGACCGCCCGCGTAAAGAGTGTCCTCGTTCAATTGGAGGCGCTCCTCTTCAACCCCGCCGAAAATCATTGCGCCCAGCCTGCCGTTGCCGATGGGCAACGCCTCGGTCCATTTGATTGCGGGGCCTCGGTACCACAACGTCAGAGGCCCGCCGGAGACAGCCAGCGAAAACGCGAAGAGCATGGAGACTCCAAGAGACTTCAAGGGCGATAAAAGATGTATGGACATGGGGGAAAATGAATGGCGGGACGCGCCTTTTCAATCTTTTCGTGGGAGAAAGTCACGGATAGTGTGCATCGGAGCGCGCTTTTTGCAGACCATTGGTGTCAAATACTATTTTTTGCGTTTCTTGCTTTACTCTTATGGGAATTTGACGATTATAGTGGCATGATTCGCCGCATTTTTGCCATGCTCGGAACTGCCCTTGCCATTGGCATGGCCTGCGCGAGCGAGGCGACAGAATGGTCCCAGTTTCGCGGGCCGAATCACGACGGGACATCGACGGAAAAGATATTGACAGCGTGGCCGGCGGGCGGCTTGCGGCAAATTTGGAAGCATCCGCTGACGGATGGTTTTTGCGGGATCAGCCTCGGCGGCGGCAAGGCGTTCACGCTGGTGACGCGGGAAGTCGATGGGGCGAGCCAGGAGGTTTGCCTCGCGTTGGACGCCAATTCTGGCAACGAACTTTGGACGGCGCCGCTTGGCGTGGCGCAATACGACCCCGGCGGCGATCACGGCCTTCCGGCCAACAACGGAGGAGACGGCCCCCGCTCCACCCCGGCTTACGACGACGGGCGAGTCTATACGTATTCCTCCCGAATGGTTTTGAAATGCATGGACGCGGCCAGCGGCAGGCAGATTTGGGCGTGCAATGTGATCAAGGAACACGCGGGGCACAATATTCATTGGGAATCGGCGGCGTCGCCACTGATTCAGGGGAACCTTGTGTATGTTGCCGGCGGCGGTCCGGGCGAGGCTTTGCTGGCATTCGATAAAAAGGACGGGCACGTCGTGTGGAAGGGGCAAAATGATTTGATGACGCAGTCCAGCCCGGTGGCGGCGACGATTCTTGGGCAACGGCAGGTGATTTTTTTCACGCAAAAAGGATTGGTGTCCGTCGTGCCGGAGACGGGGAATGTCTTGTGGCGTTTTCCCTTTCGGTTTCAAGTCGCCACGGGAATGACGCCGGTTGTGTGCGGGGACATTGTGTACTGCTCGGCGGGGTACGGGGTTGGATCCGGCGCGTGCAGAATCACACGGACGCCGGCGGGATTTGCGGCGACGCGGATTTGGTCCCAGCCTGCGAACATACTTGTCAATCATTGGAGCACGCCGGTTTACAGCGAGGGCTATCTATATGGGATTTCGGGCCAGGCGAAATTTGGGGTATCGCCGCTTGTGTGCGTCGATGTTTCGAGCGGACGTGTGATGTGGTCGCAACCCGGTTTTGGTCCGGGAGGATGCATTTTAGTCGGGGGCAACGTGCTAGTGTTGAGCGATGCCGGTGACCTGATATTGGTCAAGGCAACGCCGGGAAGTTACCAGGAAATGGCGCGGAGCCATGTCCTGGCGGGGAAGTGCTGGAATTGCGCGAGCGTCAGTGATGGACGCATTTACGCGCGCAGCACCAGGGAAGGGGTCAGCCTGGACGTTGCCCCCCGTTAATTCATGCGAGTATTAAAAGGGTTATTAGTCATCTTATCGATGACGGGGATGCTGGCGGGGCGATGCGAAGCGCAGACAGCGCAAGCGACATTGGTCTGGAACGGGCCGAGTAGCAGTTCGATTACGGGCTACTACCTGGCTTGGGGATTGAGCAGCGGGGACTATTCGCTGGGAACCAATACCATCCTTGCCGATACCAATAGCCAGTATAGCGAACTTGTCACGTTTACGAACGCAAGCCCGGGCGAGGTTTTTTACCTGAACGTTCAATCTTACAGCGGCGGCTCGGTCAGCAGCTACGCGAACGAGGTTGTTTTCACGAACATTGAATCGGCCACCAACCCGCCGTCTGAATTAGGCGGTATCACATCCGACACGAACGGCGCGGGATCAACTCCCCCATCGCCGCCAGGGGGACTTGGGACCAATAGCGGGACCACCAACGGAACCACCAGCGGGACCAACGTCGCCAGCGGCAACGGGGCGCAGACTGTAAACACCAATATAAGCCAATCGCTGTTTTGGGGCGTGCCGCCGTTTGTGAACTTAGGGATGAGCAACGGGATGGCGAACTTGAGCATTGGCGGGACCGTCGGCGCGACGCTGATGCTGGAATCCACGACGAATATATTTTCGATGGACGGGTGGAGCGAGGTCACGAATATCTGCGTGACCAACATCGCCCCTGTCGCGCTGACCAATCCGCCGGCACCGACGCCTGACGCGCTGGACCTGGCGTTTGTTCCGGGCGTGCAAACGTTCACGGTGCCGGCGAACAGTTCGACGCCGCAGTATTTCCGTGTGGTGATGAAATACGATTACGTGATCCTGGCCAGCATGGTGTTGCCCAGCAAAAATCTGACGCCGCGGTTGATTTTGGTGAACATGCCCGGGGTGATTTGCGATGACGCGTGTTACGTGAATGAGTCGAGCAGTTTTATTCATATTGACAGGAGCAGCTACGCCCTTCAACTCGAAGGTTCCGGCTCCACGATCCGGCAAATCGCCGGCCAGCTTGCCGGTTCGCTGAATTTGGATTGGACGTGCGCCTCCGAATTTTCCTACTCCAACGGATTTTGCCAGATATTGGCAACCGTTGTTGAAACGGAACCGGCGTCGTCTGATCCGGTCGCGGGGCAATCGCCGCCGGGACCGCCAATCGTCATTAATTTTTAACCCGCAAACCGTGAGCGAGAAAGAGACCATGAAAGACAACCTTGAGAAGCGTGTCATTGCACTTTTTGTTTTCATGCTGGCGATCCTCGCATTTGTCGCGGCCTCGGCCATGCGCACCATCCAGCGCTCGATCAAAAGCGAGGCGTGGGTGAACCATACGCACGACGTTATCATTCATGCGGGGGAGGTGCTTTCCTATCTGCACGCCGGGGACGCGGCATTGAGGACTTACATCATTACGGGGGACCGACGCGACCAAGGAGTTTATCGAAATGATTACAACACGATGGTGGAACGGATGGATGAGCTGATTGCGTTGACTCGATCCGGGGAGGAGGACGCGGACCTTCACAAACGGGTGTACGACCTCCAAACCCTGATCAGCAACCGAATCGGAATCGCGCGATCCATGGCCAGTGCGCGGCAGCAAGGTGGGTTGGAGGGCGTGCGGACATTGCTTAATTCCAGCCCGGACCTGGAGTCGATCGGAAAAATAGAAAGATACACCGCATCGCTCATCGGGTCCGAAGAGGGATTGCTGCGGCAGCGGGACGTCGAAGAGCATACGCAGGCGATTGCGACCAAATGGACGGTTTATAGCGGCGTTGCGGTAAATTTTGTTCTGCTTGGATTTGTCTTTGCGTTGTTGCGGGATGATTTGAAGGCGCGTCGAAAAGCGACCAAGGCGCTGGAGGCGTCCAATGTTGAACTCGAAGCCAAAGTGCGGGAGCGGACAGCCGAACTCGTCAAAACAAACCAGACGCTGACAACCGAAAACCTGGAGCGGCGCTGGACATGCCAATCCCTGGAACACCAGGGACGTTATAATCAACTGATTATCAATTCGATTGCCGAAATGGTTTTTGTCGTAAGCCGCGCCCTCAACATCAGCCGGGTCAACCCGGCGGTTGCGAAACAAACCGGTTGGCAGCCCGAGGAGTTGATCTCGCAATCGATTGAACGTATCCTGCAACTTCAGCCGGACGCCACAGCCGGGGGCGACCAAAATCCGCTCATTCAAGCCATGCGCGACGGGCGCGAAATCCCGGAACGGACGGCGCTTTTGATAACTCGCTCCGGACAGCCCGCGCCGGTGCTTTTCAGCCTTATCCCGCTTCGGGACCAGGACAAAGTCGTCGGGGCAGTGATCACCGTTCGGAACCAACCGCATTAATTTTATGAAGAAATATATACTTGCCATCGATGACGAGGCGCCGATCCGCAATCTGTTGGAAGAAGCTCTGACCATGAGAGGCTACCGGGTTTCCACCACGGCCGAACCGGACGTCGCGAGGAGGATCGTTCAACAGGACCCGCCCGATCTGGTTATCATTGACCTTCAGATTGAGGATGGGGATGGGTTTACACTGATTGAAGAGATCCGCAAACTTGCGCCGAAAATCCCCATATTATTACTGACTGGGGCGTTATTCGACCGGGCCATCATCCGCGAGACCATTGAGAAAAAAGTGTCCCGATACCTGGATAAGACGGCGTCATTGAGCCAAATCGTAACCGAAATCGAAGATCTTCTTGCCAACCCCGCCACGAACTGATTCCGGACCTTCTATGGCGTTGAAATCCGGAAGAAGCGCGATCGTTGAGTATTGACGGGCACCGAGTCCGTGTAGGTGATGGTCGAGGATTGCGCGACAATGTTAGCCACCGTGTTCCAAGTGATCAGATTGGCGGAAACCTGGACTAAATAGTTCTGCCCTGGCGTGGCATTCCAAGTGAGCGTGAATTGATTGGCCGCGGTGGAGATACTTGCGCCGATGAATAACGGGAGGGTCGTTACGGGCGCGGTGGCAAGCGTTGCAACCGTAATGGTATAGTTCACCGAATTGTTGGTCGATGTGTTGGGAACAGCCAGATACCAAGTTGTGTTTGTCAGCGCAGGCAAATTGACATTCGTACCAAAGGCGATCATTTGCGGCCCGGTTCCTGAATTGAAGCTGCCGGAGTAGGACTGGGAGGGCGTTGGGAAAGTCCCGTTTTGCGCCAGCAACTGCACATTTCCAAACCTGGAAAGATTCGTGACCGCGAATTGCAGGCCCGCCGGATTCCCCGGAACGGAAAACGAATATAGGAAGTTGGTCGGAAAACCGGAGACTGCGGTGTTGGTGTAGGATATGCCGTTTGTCAGCGCGATGAGATTAACGACAGTCGTGGCCAGCGGAACGGTGGCAGGCACACTGTTGGTAGCATAGGTGGCGACTAGGGTATAACCAGCGTTCGTCACGCCGCTGGGATTATACACCGAGAGATACCACGTTGTCGGCGGCAGCGATAGGACGGCGGCTGGCAGTGAAACCGGCTCTGAATTCGTCGTGACTACAATAAACTGATCGTTGGCGCCAAGATTGCGGCTATCGTAATCGAAGTTAAACGGACCGGGCACGGGCAACCCTTCCCGCGCGTAGAGGTCCACTTCGGCATTAGTTGGATTGAGGATCTGGAATGTAACCATTGTCGCATTTGCCGGCACCGTAAACGAATAGAAGCTCGGACCGTTGGTGCTGATGTTGGTAGCGACGGAAACCTCGTTAGTGAGGGCGTAGATATTGGTGTATTTGTTGCCCACGTCGAAATCGACTTCCAAGGTGAATTTGGCAGGAGTCGAACCCGGATTCTCAACCTCAAGGTAATAGCGGCTTCCGGGAACCAATGGGGGTGGAGCACCAAGGGTGGAAAGCGTTTTGGACCCCACCAAGCCGACATTTCCCAGCAACTCAACATCTCCCGGCGAACTACCAGTCGGAAGAGCGGTTTGGTTGAAGAACAGATTTAAACCTGAAGCGCTGAGGACATTGGACAGAATGTTGGTCGCGAAATTCGCCGTCGTGGGAACATCGACGGCAAAATAGGCGATACTGCCCGCGGCAAGGGCTCCGTTAGTATCGGCCTCGCGATTTGTTAGAACTGTGAGGTTAACATTGGTGGAAGAACTGGTCATTTGCAAATCCCAGCTTAGGAGCGTGCCGTTATTGGTGAGCAACGAATCAGTTCGCGTGTCCCAAATATCCAGCGTCCAGCAGCCTTCGGGATTCTCGCCGATAAACGGAGCCAGCGGCTCTTCGGGCAGGAAATAATTATCGTAGTTGGTGGAGGGAAGCTTGATGAGTTGAATGTCATCAAATAGTGTGCTCAAGGTGTTGCCCGCCAGCTCAATGGTGGTCTCGGTATTGGTAGCGATGAAGCTATTGGTAAAAATCCGCCAAGGGCCGTCGAAATTGGTCAGAATGATCGTGTTGGTGGAATAACCGTCAATCGCCAGCTCAAAATTTGGAAACAGCGAGTTGCTGCTGTATTTGCCCGCGCTGCCAGCAGCATATATAGCATGAACTTCAGCGCCGGACAGCGCGCGGCTCCAAAAATCCAGTTCATCCAAGTCACCGGTATAAGCCACGGTGCCATCGGAACCTTCGCAAACACTGGTTCCCACAAGCACATTATCCGCATTCGCCGTGTCCGTGATTCCATTCATGGTTGTGGTATCGTCGAGCACCCCGTCCACATACACGTTTAGAGTTTGATTCGGTCCGATTCCATTCCTAGTTAGGGCGATATGGTGGTAATTGCCGTTGTTGAGAATCGCGTTGCTCTCCATGTGAACGTAGTTGGCGGCGTTATTGCCGGACAGCACGGTGACAAGGTGACCGGGAGTGGCCCCCACGGTATTGATGCGGAGCCCCCAGAAACTGAGATTGTCATCGCACTCCTGGCGTTTTTCAATGAGAGCCTGCAGACCGGCTTGGGAACTCGTCTTCAACCAAAAGTCTATGGTGAAATCGTTCGTGCCGAAATTGCCGACATTTGGTCCGAACGTTATGCCAGAAGTCGTTCCGTTGAAAGTGAACGCGCGAGCCACTTCCCCGACGTCGTAAGCCATATTAACAGGTGTTCCATTGTTTGTATTAATAATGTCATCAGTGTTATCGTCGCCAGGCCACCAGTTCGTAATTCCCGACCCCCGGGCCCAAAATTGCAGTTCATACGCTGCGCCAGGGACGGTCATGAATGTGTTGGTAATGCGGCCGCTCGTTAGCGCAAGGTAGTTGCTGCCAGTATGCGCGATGGACGGCTCAGTAATAACTCCTACTTGATTAGTCGCGACCGTCCAATTCCCCACCCGCTGGCCGTTGGTGTAAGTCCCCGCGGCCATATTCTCAAAACCGTCGCCGGTGATCACGGTGTCAGTCTGCACCCCGTTGCTGGTGGCAAACTCATTGGCGAACTTGATAGGCGTAGTGGTCTGGTTGGTGTCGTCGGTAAAGACGGTGTAAATCGTGTTGGTGAGGGTATCGCCCAAGCCGAGGCTCGTGGCAGCCAGGCCGCCCCGATCCTCAAACAGCAAGACGCTGGTGCCTTGGGGACTGGTCAGGTGCAATACCAAATCGTCCAGGTTGGGGTCATTGATTCGCACTCCCACGCTTACGTCCAGCACTTGCTGGCCGTTGTTGATGCAGATTTGGGATTGGGTTGTCCCATCG
>DATAXU010000131.1:0-22417 GCA_036272955.1 Verrucomicrobiia bacterium | reverse complement strand
AATGACAGGAGTTTACAATCCGAAGACCTTCATCCTCCACGCGGCGTCGCTCCTTCAGGGTTTCCCCCATTGAGAAAAATTCTCGACTGCTGCCACCCGTAGGTGTCTGGACCGTGTCTCAGTTCCAGTGTGGCTGGTCGTCCTCTCAGACCAGCTACCCGTCTTCGCCTTGGTGGGCCGTTACCCCGCCAACTAGCTGATAGGCCGCGGGTTCATCATGTAGCGCCAGGCCTTACGGTCCCCAGCTTTAACCAAAGAGAGATGCCTCCCTCGGGTCACATTCGGTATTAGCTCGCCTTTCAGCAAGTTATCCCCAACTTCATGGCAAATTACCCACGTGTTACGCACCCTTGCGCCGCTCCGATCAAGAGATATTGCTACCCCTTGACCAGCGCTCGACTTGCATGTCTTATCCACGCCGCCAGCGTTCGTTCTGAGCCAGAATCAAACTCTCCGTTAAAAACGTTAGCTTGAATCTTGTCCGGGGGTTAGCCGGACTGATTTTGCAATTATTAAAACTCTCCAAATCCCGCCACTAACAGGCGAAACTTGAAGGGGCTCTCACTATTCGCACAATTCAACTTTCAATGAGCAATTTCGGGTCTTTTAACCCATTTCGTCCACACATAAGGGGACAAAAAACCTGAGCGCCGAATCATTCTTCAACTCGGCATCTCAGATACCTTTGTTTAACTCCGAACAAATTACTTCGTTCGAAGTTGATCGTCAACTGGTTTCGTCGATCAATCTATTTCTTTGTGAAAAAGAACGTCATCAAAATAGCGGTTCATAATATTCCTGCAAGTGTTTTTTTCAAAAATCTTGCACTTTTTTTAATTTCCCTCGTATTTGCCCTCAAAAAATCAACGTGCGGTATCAAAAAAACCCGCGTTCCGCCCAACCTTTGACGCAACATTTGAGGGTTGGTCTTGGAAGATAAATCGCGGTTCTTACCCTGCATCAGGACGATGGTAAGTTCTTCTTTTGTAGCCTGTTGCAAGGCATTAGCAGTCAAAAGCGTGTGGTTAATCACTCCCAGCCGGTTGCGGGCGACAATGATTGTCCGGCACCGCAGGGCGGCTATAATTTCGCGGGCAGCGTAGTTTTTTCCCAATGGCGCCAGCAAACCGCCCGCGCCTTCCACCAAAAGCACCTCGCACATTTCCGCCAATGCCCGAATTTTGTCCAAAACCTTCCGAATCGGCGCCGCTTTTGGATCCGCCGCGGGCGCCAGCGGCTTGTCAAAATAAAAAGGATTGACGGTTTCCAGTGTCAAACATTCCTTCTCCAAACTGTGCAGCAGCCGCGCGTCGCCTCGGGAGCCGGAGCAAAACGGTTTCATCGCCAGCGCGTCAATGCCCCCGTCGCGCAGGTGGGCCAGGAGCATTGCTGTCAATACAGTTTTCCCAACGCCCGTGTCCGTCCCTGTCACAAAAACGATGCCTTTCACGGAACGATGAGGTCCTTGGAATTCCACGGGTATTCCTTGTGGTCGATGCTCAGTGTGCGCGGGATCAGTTCCACTTCGTGGCCGAAAAGCCGCAAGGTCACCGTGCCGGGAAGAAATGTCGGGTCGTGATAAATCATCTCGCCAAACGGCAAATCGGGCGGGTCCTGCCCGAACTCGACTGTGCGCGAAATGTTCGGCCCGGCATGTCCGCGAGGGAACGAAACAGATTCAATGATTTTGAGTTTAGGCTGCGCGATGGTGATGGCCGGCGTGCCCGAGGCGTCGGTTCGAAAGGTGATTTGCCACGGCCCGTTCCCCTCGCGCTGGTGTTGAATCCAGGCAAAACCGACCACGTAAAAAACAACCGCAATCAGGAGGGCGGCGCCAAAATGTTTGAGAATGCCTTCCTGGCGCATGTCCGATTGCTCTAAACCGTGTAACTACCGGACGACGTGGTTCCACCGTGGCCTGTCCAGTTGGTGTGGAAGAATTGTCCGCGCGGTTTGTCGAGTCGTTCGTAGGTGTGGGCGCCGAAATAGTCCCGTTGCGCCTGGAGCAGATTGGCGGGCAAACGCTCACTGCGGTAGCTGTCGAAAAAATTAAGCGCCGTTGAAAACGCCGGGGCCGGGATGCCCTTGCGCGCCGCGATGGCGATGACTTTGCGCCACGAGCGCTGGCACTTTTTGATTTCTCCGCGGAAAAATCCGTCCAGCAGCAAATTGGTCAGGTTGGGATTGCGATCGAACGCCTCTTTGATTTTTCCCAGGAACCGGCTTCGGACGATGCACCCGCCGCGCCACATCAGCGCCACGCCGCCATAGTTGAGGTTCCATGCATATTCCTTGGCTGCCGCGCGCATGAGCATGTATCCCTGCGCGTAGGAAATGATTTTGGAAGCGTAAAGCGCATGCCGGATGTTCTCGACGAATGCCGCGCGGTCGCCGGAAATTTTGCGGGCCGGCCCCTTCAGCTTTTTGGCGGCCGCGACGCGCTCGTCTTTCAGCGCCGAAACGCACCTGGAATAAACGGCCTCGGTGATTAAGGTGCTGGGAATGCCCAATTCGCTGGAGCTGATGACCGTCCATTTGCCCGTCCCCTTCTGGCCTGCGGTGTCAAGTATCTTATCCACAAGCGGCTGGCCGTCGGTGTCGTTGAAGGCGAGGATATTGGCCGTGATTTCGATCAGGAAAGAGTCCAGTTCCGTTTTGTTCCATTCGGCGAAAGCTTGATGCATCTCCTGGGCGGTCATGCCCAGGCCGTCTTTCATCAATTGGTACGCTTCGCAAATCAACTGCATGTCACCGTACTCGATGCCGTTGTGGACCATTTTGACGTAGTGGCCGGCCCCGTTTTCGCCGACCCAATCGCAGCAGGGAGTGCCGTCATCGACTTTCGCGGCGATGCTCTGAAAAATATCCTTGACGTGCGGCCACGCCTCTTTCGATCCGCCGGGCATGATCGATGGGCCGTGACGCGCTCCCTCCTCGCCTCCCGAAACGCCCGTGCCGACGAATAAAAATCCCTTTTCCTCCAATTCCTTGACCCGCCGGGTGGTGTCCGCGAAAAGCGAATTCCCGCCATCGATGAGGATGTCCCCCTTTTCCAGGTGCGGCAGGATTTCTTCGATCAATTCATCGACCGGCTTTCCCGCCTTGACCATGAGCATGACTCGGCGCGGTCGCTTGAGCATCCCCGCCAACTCCGCCAGGGAATGAGCGCCGAGAACTTTGGTTCCCTTGGCCTCATGGGCGAGGAATTCATCAACCTTGGCCACCGTCCGGTTGAAAACGGCCACAGTGAAACCGTGGTCATTCATGTTGAGAACGAGGTTTTGGCCCATCACGGCCAGTCCGATCAATCCAATGTCAGCTTGGGCGTCCATGGGGACTGATTTAAAATTCAAACCGGACTTGCGGCAAGGTTATTTTTTCCCTCGCGAAGTTAGGTGTAAACTGCCTTTGAAATTTGCGCCTGTTGCCTCCACTGTGGTGCAACATGAATAAATGGTTGTTTCTCGCGGCACAGGCGATTTTGGTGCTTGTGCCGGTCGATCAAGCAAATGCCCAACCGCTCCCAAAAATCGAACTTCACCGCGTGTTTCCCAAATTGGATTTCAGCAACCTTGTTTGGATGGCCGAGGCCCCCGATGGTTCCGGGCGCATGGCGCTCGTCGGCCAGGATGGCTGCGTTCTCCTGCCTCGAAAAGGCACGGATGGCGCCCATGCGAAGGTCCTTTTGGATATTTCCGCCCGGCAGCCGCACGTCAGCACGGAACAGGGACTGTTGAGCCTTGCGTTCCACCCGGGGTTCAAAACCAACGGCCTTTTTTATATATTTTACAGCCAGCAAAATCCTCGTCGCACCATTCTCAGCGAATTGAAAATTTCCGCCGCCGATCCCGATCGTGCAAACACGAACTCCGAGCGTAAATTGCTGGAAATCCCCCAGCCGTCCGATGTCCACAAAGCGGGCCTGGCGAGTTTCGGCCCCGACGGTTTTCTTTACTTAAGCGTCGGCGACGGCGGCGGGCAAAACGATGAATTCGGCGCGGCTCAAAACACTTCCACCTTGCGTGGCAAAATTCTTCGCATCGATGTCAACACGCGCACGACAATCGGATTGCACGGCGCTAAGGTAACTTTGCCCTACGGCATCCCCTCCGACAATCCCTTCATCAACGAGCCGGATTTTTGGGAGAACAGTGTCCACAAGGAAATCTGGGCTTACGGCCTGCGCAATCCCTGGCGATACAGTTGGGACCGCGAAACTGGCGACATGTGGGCCGGCGATGTCGGCCAGGATAAATGGGAGGAAATCGACTTGATCGTCAAAGGCGGCAATTACGGCTGGGGCGTGCGCGAAGGCGCGCATTACTTCAAGCCTGGCCCCGAGGGCGCGCGCTATATCGATCCGGTCATGGAGTACCCGCACAATACGAATCTCCTTTCGCAGGCGATGTATCCGTCCCACACCATTGGCGCTTGCGTGGTGGGCGGGTACGTTTATCGCGGCGCGAGGCATCCGGCGTTGCGCGGAATTTACATTTACGGCGACTATGCGCTGGGGACGATTTGGGGCTTTCGCTATCAAGACGGCAAAGTCACCGAACACGGCACGATGCTCGATCAGCCCCGGAACATTTCCAGTTTCGCACAGGACCTCGACCGTGAACTTTACATGCTGGCTTACGAGGGCCAGGTTTACTCGATTGCGGCGGCGGGCGACCCGCCTTAGTTTGACCTGCAATAATCGGCAATAATCAGCAAAAAAAGTTCTTGCCCTTGCGGAGACGTGCGACAATATGCCACCGAAAAGGTAACAACAGGAAAGGTTTTCCCATGGCACATATTTACAATAACATCGTCGAAACCGTCGGACGCACCCCGCTCGTGCGATTAAATAAAGTCACCGCGGGCGTGGACGCCACGATTCTTCTGAAGTGCGAATTTTTCAATCCGCTGGGCAGCGTCAAGGACCGCATCGGCATGGCGATGATCGAGGACGCCGAGCGCCGCGGCATCATGAAAAAGGACACCGTCATCATTGAGCCTACGAGCGGCAATACCGGCATCGCGCTCGCTTTCGTCGCCGCCGCAAAAGGCTACAAATTGATTTTGACAATGCCCGACACAATGTCCCTGGAACGCCGCACTTTGCTGGCGATGCTCGGCGCAAAATTGGTCCTCACCCCCGGCGCCGAGGGAATGAAAGGCGCCATCGCGCGCGCCGAGCAATTGGCCCGCGAGACCCCCAATTCCTGGATCCCACAGCAATTCGAAAACCCCGCCAATCCGGCCATCCACCGCTTCACCACCGCGGAGGAGATTTGGAAGGACACCGACGGCAATGTCGATATTTTGATTTCCGCCGTCGGCACGGGCGGGACGATCACCGGGTGCGTCGAGGTCATCAAACCGCGCAAGCCGTTATTTCAGGCGATCGCCGTCGAGCCGGACACTTCGCCCGTGATTTCCCAATGCCTGGCCGGTCAGCCGTTAAAACCCGGCCCCCATAAAATCCAGGGCACCGGCGCCGGTTTCATCCCGAAAAATTTGCATCTCAAGGACAGCAAGGGCAACCCGCAGATTGTCGAGTGCGTTCAAGTGACCAACGATGAATCCTTTGCCATGGCGCGCCGCCTCGCCAAAGAGGAAGGGATCCTGGCCGGAATCTCCACCGGAGCCAACGTCACCGCCGCCCTCAAAGTGGCCCAGCGCCCCGAAAATAAGGGCAAAATGATTGTCACAATCGCCTGCTCAACGGGCGAGCGTTACCTCAGCACGCCGCTGGCCGCCGAAGCCAGGGCGGAAGTCGGAGGTTGAGGCCGTTGAAAAAATAAGTTGCAATAATGGCCTTTTGGCCTAAATATTCGAATGTTGAAGGTTTGACCGGGGTGTGCCAACAGTTTTGCGAGGGGCGCACCGGTCCTCCAAGAATTCCTAGTTCAGACGAAAGTAACTTTTCGGGCAATTCAGGCAAGGCCTTCGCACGTTTTACAAAATTATCATCTTATGAGTAATGCTCCCGGCGCCACCGCCACCGATCACGGTGCAGGCTACCTTGAGATTTCGGAAAAGGGCTTTGGTTTCCTGCGAACCAGGGAAAACAACTACCATCCCAAGCCCAGCGACATCTTCGTCACCCCCGATACCATCAAACGCAATTTCCTGCGCGAAGGCTGCCTGGTCGCCGGCGAAACCCAGCCGCCTCACCGCGGCAACAGCCCCCAGCTCAAGACCGTCAATAAGATCAATGACCTGCCCTTCGAAGCTTATACAAAGAACGTCCGGTTTGAGAACCTGACCACCATTGATCCCATCGAGAAAATCAACCTGGAAACCTCCCCGGACCTTCTCGAAACCCGCATCATCGATCTCGTCACTCCCATCGGCAAGGGCACGCGCGGCTTGATTGTCGCCCCGCCCCGCACGGGCAAGACCACCATTCTCAAGCAAATCGCCAACGCCGTCACAACCAATCACCCGGAGGTTTACGTGATGGTCCTCCTCATCGACGAGCGCCCCGAGGAAGTCACCGATTTTCAACGCTCCGTCAATGCCGAGGTCGTTGCCTCCTCCAACGATCAGGACTTGGAAACCCATGTCCGCCTTTCCCGCTTCATGATCGAGCGTTGCCGCAGGATGGTCGAAAGCGGCCGTGACGTTTTTGTTTTGCTCGACTCCATCACCCGCGTCGCGCGCGCCTACAACAGCGTCCACGGCGGCAGCGGACGCACCATGACGGGCGGCGTCGATGCCCGCGCACTCGAAATCCCGCGCAAAATGTTCGCCTCCGCCCGCAAGATCGAAGAGGGCGGCTCCCTGACGATCATTGCCACAGCGCTGGTCGATACCGGGTCGCGCATGGATGAATTGATTTTCCAGGAATTCAAGGGCACCGGCAACATGGAATTGATTCTCGAACGCAAACTGGCCGATCGCCGCCTCTTTCCCGCCATCGACATTCCCAAGAGTGGCACGCGCAAGGAGGAAAAATTATTTCCACCCAAGAACATCGAGTCCATTCGCAAGCTCCGCCGCATGATGGTCGATCTCAACCCGGTTGAGGCGATGGAAACCCTCATTGCCGCGTTGAAGAAACACAAGACCAACGACGAATTGCTCGCGAAAATCGTCTGACGGATTTCTTCCGTGAAGGCGAAGCCCGCAAAATCTCCCGGCGCGCGCCCGCCTCTGGAGCGGATGCTGCGCATCCATCAGGCCCTCCAAACCGGCAAATATCCGAACGCTTTCACTCTCGCCGGCGATTTGGAGGTCAGCACCAAATCCATCCATCGCGATTTCGAGTTCATGCGCGACCGCCTGGAGTTGCCATTGGAATACTGCCCCAAGCACAGGGGTTACCATTACACCCAGGAAGTCACCAGTTTTCCAACGCTCCAAATCACTGAGGGTGAACTATTTGCGCTCCTGGTCGCCGAAAAAGCCCTCCAGCAATATCGCGGCACCGCCTTCGAACGTCCCCTCGTCAGCGCTTTCAAGAAAATGGCCGCCAGCCTTCCCGACACCGTCTCATTGAACGTCGCCGATTGGGAGCGGACCATCTCTTTCCGCACGCGCGCCGAGCCGATTTTAAACCTGGAAATATTCGATGCCCTCGCCAAGGCCGCCGCGAAGCGCAAGCAATTGCAATTGACCTATCGCAAGCCGGGGCGGCGCGACACCGAATTGCGCCTGGTCGATCCCTATCATTTGGCCAACATCAACGGCGAATGGTTTCTCTTTGCCTGGTGCCATTTGCGCAACGACATCCGCACCTTTGTTCCCGCCCGCATCCAACGCGTCGAGCCGACCGGCAAAACATTCGCGCTCCCGCAGAAATTTTCCCTCGAAAAACGCCTGCGCGACAGCTTCGGCGTGCAATCAGGCCACGGAAATTTTGAAGTTGTCCTCCACTTCAACGAACTCGTCAGCGACTACATTCGCGAAAAGAAATGGCACGAATCCCAGGAACTCCGCGAACTGGACGACGGCGGCGTTGAACTGCGTCTCAAACTTTCAAGTCTCGGCGAAATCGAGCGCTGGGTCCTCGGCTGGGCCGGCAACGCCCAGGTCATCCAGCCGCCCGAACTGGCCGCCGCCATCGCCGCCGCCGCCCGCAAAATCCTCCAAGCCCCCCGAAGTCTTCCGCGGCAATAAAGTGTCCAGCGGACGGGGCTGCGAACGAAGGTCACGAAGATCAGCAATACGAAGGTTGAGCACAGGAAGAAGTGTTACGGAGAGGCCAGGCGGTAATACGCGCTCGTGGAAAGAGATTTTACGGAGAAAGGCGGGATCGCGCCGGAAATATTGGTCCAAATCGGCGTTGGAGCCAGGCTGGTGGCGGATTCCAGGTGGCAGACGATGTTGGTGGGCCATGTCAATACCAGGTTTTCGCCCGTGGTTCCGGCGGTGATTTCCAGCGGGGCGGTAAGATTGTAGAGGCGGACGTAATCCACCACCATTTCGCCGGGGAAAGTGGAGTTCGCGTTGATGTTGGTGCCGGCGGGGTATCCCACGAAGCTTCCGCCGATCGCCAGATTCATCACGATAAAGAATGGCTGGTCGAATGGGAAGGGATAGCTTCCGGCGAAATCGGACCAATTGGTCTGCGTCTCGTAACGCACGCCATCGACGTACCAACTGATCGCGTTGCTGGTCCATTCGAGCACATAATCGTGGAAGTTGGTCACACTGGTGCCGGGCATCGTGTAAACTTGCGTCTCGTCGCTGCCCGAGTGCAGGCTGCCCTGGACTTTAAAAAGGTTGGTGCCGTTATTTTCCATGACATCGATTTCGCCGCAGGAGGGCCAGCCAAAGCCGGATTCCGTAATGTTGGTGCCCAGCATCCATAACGCCGGCCAAAAGCCGAGGCCCGACGGCAGACTTGCGCGCCAATCAAACCGGCCATACGTGGCGCTGAAGAGGCCCTCGGTTTTCATTCGCGCGGAGGTGTAATTATACCCTCCCACGGATTGCTGCCGTGCCACGATGTGGAGCGCGCCGTTGGAGACATAAGCGTTTTGGGTGGTATTGGTGTAGTATTCCAATTCACTGTTACCCCACCCGCCATTATTGCCGAGGTCGTATGTCCATGTCTTCGGGTTGATGGAGGTTCCGTTAAATTCATCGCTCCAGACGATGTTCCAATTGCCCTGGGTTTGCCCGGCGGTTTGCGTCAGGTTCAAATCGTCGAAATAAACCGACCCCCCGCTGTAGGCGGCATCGCCCTGGAATACGATTTGATAGCGAACATAACTGGTTCCCGCGGGAGCGACGAGTGCGCTCGTATAATTCGTAATAACGTAAGTGTTTGGATTGTATTGATTGGTCACCGCCAGGTCGCGCCAGATGCTTTCCGGAAAGGCGCCGGAGGCGATGGTATTTGTGGTAATGATCGCGGAACGGTACAGGGCCAGAACATTGGCGCTGGCATCCCGAAAAGTCACCTCGATCCACACTTGGTTTTGTCCCGCGAGAAGATCGCCTGTGGCGGAGTAAGCCCAGCCGTCGGCGGCATAGACGGCACTGGGGCCGGATAGCGTGTCCAGAAAGACGCCGCTATAATTCACTCCCCCACTGAAATCCTGATAGACCTTGAGGTAATTGGTCCCGCTATGGGCAATGGTGGAGGAGGTTTCGCCATAGACATTCGGCCCGTAGGTTGTCCATCCCACGACGGCGTTGCTTGCGCCGTCGGCTTCAAATCCGGGGTTGATCAAAATATCGCTGGCGCAGGCGGGGAGAGCGCTTAACAGCAGCGTGAGAAATAAATTATCGACGCCTCTCACGCTGCTACGGCCCCAAAAACGCCGGCGTTTCGAACCTTGCGCTGGTCCGGTTTTCAAGCCACATACAATCGTTGATGCCGACTGTGGCGGGTGTTGTGTTCCACTGGGTAGTGACGTTGAGGATCACCTTGTCGCGCCATTTCTTGATTTCGGCATGCCCATCCGTAAAACAGATTCCCGCGGCATTATCATGATAGGACGCCGGGCAATCGACCCAGTCTCCGGGAGACGGCGCCGTCACGTCCGACACAAAGGAACCGTCATTGATGCTGTAAGGATTTTCATCAATGAAAAGCCACGTGTTGCCCGGGCCGGGGACTGTCAGGTCGCTATCTTTCAGGTAAAGTCGAATGTCAGTAGGGTCAACCGAGTTATCCCACGCCGCCGGCTTCTTGCCGGGAGCTGGGGCCGGGCTGATGTCGGAGTTCATGGACATGCTTCGCACATGTGGATACTCAGTGCCGAATGAAATATTCGGGGTTGGCACAACTATATCCGCCGGGCATTTATAAACCATGACGTTTTTGATGTAAGGATAGAGGAGACCCGCCTGGATCCATTCAAAGCCAATGTTGGGTTGCGTGGCGGGCTGACTAGCCGGACTCAAGTACGTGGAAATCGGCGAGCCGTCCTGCCAACCGGGACACCATTGCGGGCTGGTTCCCTGCTGGGCCAATTGCCACGTGGCCGGTTGGGCGTCCTCGGCGCCATTGGGAACGAAATAGCCGTGGTTGTCCCCGTCATACATGACCCATGCATCGGTCAATTGCTTGAGGTTATCCATGCATTGGGTGCCTTGGGCTTGCTGTTTGGCTCGCGCCAGCGCGGGCAGGAGCATGGCCGCAAGGATCGCGATGATGGCGATCACCACCAACAATTCAATCAGGGTAAAGGCGCTGCCGAATAACCGTCGCAGACGGGCACTTACAATATCCATTTTCATATGTTTGCCGGGGGGGACGAACCCCCGCGCGGGATCTGCATCCTCCTCACTTTTACTTTATTCGAATTCAGCAAAACGGCAACTCAAATGAAGCCGGTCGCAACGTGTCCCTGTTCTCCTCAATCGAACACACCTCGGTCGGTCTCTCACGGAGGGCCATGGAAACCAGAAACACCGAGAGGATCGGTGCTCCGGCTTTGGAGCCACCAAAGGTCATTCGTGTAACCGTTGGACGGAGCCAGGTCAACATACGAGGGATTTCCCCAAGGAATCACCTGATCGCACTCCTTCAATATCGTTTGATCGCGCCACAACTTGATCTGGTCATGTCCGTCCGCAAACGCTATCCCGCCCGCACCGGCATGATAGCTGGCCGGATAATCAATCCAGCTTGTATAGGTCGGATCGCAAATAAAGGAGCCGTCATTAATACTGTGCGGATTCTCATCAATGAATACCCAGGTGGACGACGGCCCGAGTAGCCCCAGATCGGACTCTTTTCTGAATATGTCCACATCCGCCTCTTGATTATTCCAATCGTCCAGCGGGTTGAGCCAGGTATTCATCGACATGCTCCGAACGTGTGGGTATTGCGCCCCAAAAGAAGGAAGGGCGCTGATGTCCGCGGGACACAGATAGACTTGCACGCTGTTGACATAGGGATAAAGCAGACCCAATTTGATCCACTCGTCCCCAATGTTGTTTCCAGGCGAGCCGGCGGCGCTCAGTTCGGTTGACTCGTCCTGGCGTCCAACGCACCACTGGGAATTCACTCCGCCCGGCAACGCTGTGGGATCCGTTAAACTGGCCGGCTGCTTTCCTTCATCCCCATTGGCCACCAAATAGGTCTTGTTGTCTCCAGCGTACATGGTCCACGCGATGCATAGTTGCCGGAGATTGTTCATGCACTTGGTGCCTTGGGCCTGCTCCTTGGCCTTCGCAAGGGCCGGCAACAGCATCGCCGCCAGAATGGCGATGATCGCGATGACCACCAGCAATTCAATCAGGGTGAACCCCGCCCCGCCAGACCCTGGGGCCTGGCGTTGACTTCTTCCTCGGAAGCCGCGTTTGATACTTGCATTCACAGTATGTGCTTTCATTTTTTAGCCTGGCGCTGCCCTTCGTCGGGCGTTTATTCGACAGGCACGAGTGTATCTACTGCACAGATACCACATAATAACCCTGAGCGCTACTAGGAGTTATCGTTACATTAACGCTCTGGCTTGTACCTGTGCCGGGAATCACGCTGCCAACTTGCGTCCACGAGGCGGTCGCATTCGGAGCCGGCAAGGTCGCGGAAGTCATCAGCGTATAGTTATGTCCAATCTCTGTCGGAAACGAAATGCCGAGCTGGTTTCCAACAAGGGTGGGCGTCAGCTTGAATTGAGGCGGCGCCACGACAAGCATGAAGAACTCCGTGTTCATGCCGCCACCGCTGGTCACGCGGAACGTGGCCTTCCCTCCGAGGGAAGCGACAACCGGGTTGCCATTGGTGTCGAGCAACTGGATCCAATGCCAGGTTTGATAACCCGAGGCGTTGGGGTCGGCGAACGATCCCAACTGGTCGAGTGCCTGGTTGGTCGTTCCCACGCCGCTGGTCACGAGGTCGAACGTCGTGCCGCTGTAGGCCGAACCGCCGGCCAGCCGGCCCCAGATATAATAATTGTTCGTCGGGTAATCGCGCGTGTAATTGAGCCAATAACCGGCCGCATAGTATCCGATGTTGATCGGCTCGATCTTCGGGTCATTGAATTCCGCCTGCGCCGCGACGAATTTCGGACGCACATAATCCGTAGCGGCCTGGCTGCCCACGCCGTCGTTGCGGTAAACCTCCGAGCCGGGCGCTGCTTGCCCACTGTTCCCAAAGTTAATGTCCACTCCCTGCTGCGCCGCCGCGCCCAAGCCGGTCAGAAAATCCTTCCCAGGACTAAAGCCGGTGGGATAAGCGAAGTAACTGTTCGTGGCCAATTCGCCGGTCTGCGGTCCATCGCACGTCGGCACTGGATTATCGATATACAGCCCGCTGACCCATCCTGCGCTGGTTTCAAGGCCTTGTTCCGGCGGCGTGGCGGTGCCGTTGTTGGTGCTGAAGTCGTAATCAACCGCTTCCCACTGATAATTTGTCACATTAAAGGTGTCAAAATTAACAGGGAACGTCGACGCCAGGCCCGCCGTGTTGGTGATGCTGATGGAGGCGGTATAGGGTTCATTGAGCTTGAGCGGATAACTGACAATCCAACTGCTTCCAGAGGGCGTAACCGTATATCCGGTCGTCCCGGTAACATTTTCCCCGTCCACGGTGAGCGAGATCCCGCTGCTGAGAATGTTCGAGCCATTGGCCGGTCCAACGGTGAACGTAAGCTTGTTGGTGGACTCAAATGGATGGATGCCGTCCGGATAGTAGTATTGCAATACCGGCGTCAATACAGGAGTGGCCGGCATCAGCATCAAATACAGAAGATTGGGATTTGTAATCTGGGAGATTCGCAGCGTCTGCGGCCCGCTTCCAATGGTGATGGGCTGCAGGTTGCCGTACTGGTCCGTCACCGGCACATACTCATAGCCGGCCCAGGCGTTCTCCGCGAAGCTGGCTGTTCCGTAATAGCCAACGAAGTTCGTGGTTTGGTCGGATGAATTGGGGTCGCCTGCGATCGTGTAAAGGGCAGCCTGCGAGGCGCTGCTACTCGTTCCCAGACAGAGGTAAACCTCGTAAGTGCCCGCGGGTGCGGACCCGCCAACCCCGTATGTTCTGGTGTAGTCGTACCAATCATGGGTGCTCGTGTAGTCCACGCACAACTCCGTGACTCCCACGAATTTTTGCTCTGTGAAGGTCGTTGATCCCGCCGGTTGTACGATGGTTTCTTCGGAACTTCCACGGTAATGTGTTATGGTGGAGGTATTGCCAGCAACCTTATGTTCGTCAACCCCCTCTTGCCCGACTTGATTTGTATAAAGGAACACCCCTCCATTCGGCGGTGTATCGATGAATCCGCCACTGCTAAAGTTAAAGTCCGTGGCTTCGATCACCAGTGCCGGCGATATCGTATCGAACGCCGAGGTGGACGAAACAAGATTCCCGCTGCTATCCGACGCGGTGACTTTGATGCTATAGGTCACGTTGGTCGTCAGCGGAATACTGATATTCGCCGTGCTGGTGTCAATCCCGGCAGTCGTGGCGTTGAGGTTGTTCGTCATGTTTGTGACGATGCCCGAGGGGAACGCGGTCTCTTTGATAATTGCAACAACGTTCGTGATCGTGCCGCCCGTCGCCGCAGCGACTTCGGTAAGGGCCGTATTGGTGCAGAGCGTCAGCCCGTTGAGACCGCTCGGGGAGAGGCTCGGAGGCAGAACTCCGTTGATTAAGTCCAATTCGAGATCGTCGAAATACATCGAACCGCCGGCGTAGTTCACGCTCACATAGACAGTTTGAAAACGGGCTTGCGCTGACCCAACGGGCGCCGTCAATACGCTGACGGAGCCGCTGACAGCGCCGGTGTTCGTGCCGCCCGTCACGACCATTTGATTCGTCACAGGCATCCACACCCATGTGTCCACAGGAAACGGCGATGTTTCGTGACAAGTCAGATTGCTCACGATGTACGATTCGTAGGCGCCCAGAAGATTTCCGTTGATGTCCAGGTAATCCACTTCGTAATAAAAATAGTTGTCCCCAGCCATGAGGTCCTGGTGCGATGCATAAGTCCACCCTCCGGCCGACCACGTCCCATTGGGTGTCGCCAAGACTTCCTGGCTGACCGTGCAGACGTTCACGGGAGCGGTAAAATTACCGTAGATTTTGGCCAGGTTATTGCCGCTGTGCGTGACAACTGGCTCCGCCGTCGGGTCCTGCGGGCATACGCCGGTTGCGCTGTTGTAATAGGTAGGCCCAGGCGTCACGTTGACGGGATTATTGTTCTGGTCGGCGATTGCCGTCCACGGTCCAAGCGCCGCTGACGATTCGAAACCGGGATCGGCCAGTTGATTGCCCTGCCCATACGAAACTGTCTCCGGCGCGGAAACAGTCGTCGGGCCGTTGGCGTTGATCCCAACGACTTCATAGTAATAAAACTGCTGACCAACGGTCACATTCGTGTCGAGGTAATTCGTTGTCGTAATATTGGTGGCTATCGTCATCCATGGGCCTCCGGCACTCGTGGCGCGAAGGACATCGTAACCGGTGACGTCGCTATCATTCCAGGTCAAGCCGACCCCGCCGTCTTCCAGATCTCCGATAACAGCCATCGGCGCTCCCGGCACGGTAACGGGCAACGAACTCGCGCTCGTCGTCGCGTCGCCATTCGCGTTGACCGCCGAAACCACATAGTAGTAGGTGGTGCCCGGAGCCAGCGTCGTGGTCGTATCCGTAAACGTGGTCCCGCTCACCGCGCTGCCAACCTGCGTGAACGGCCCGCTGGCGCTGGTGGAATTGGAAACGTTGTAAGTCGCCGCGCCGCCCAATGCGCTCCAGGTCAAAGTCGCCTGGTTCGCCACAATGGAACCGACTACATTCGTCGGCGCAACCGCCGCCCAGCGGATGTCTTCCACTGCGTTCGCGCTTGCCGCGCCGGTGTAAAATCTAAAATCGTTGATCCAGCCATCGAACGGACGCGCGGCAGCCGGACGATTGCCGATAAACAGCACGCTGCCCCCGGCGTTATTCAATGTGACGGTTTGTCCTGCCAGCGCGGTGCTGGAAGCCACCGTCGTGGCGCTCCCGTCCGTGCCCTGGTAAACCGTCGCCGTTGTGCCGTCGTAAGTGATCGCATAAAACTGCCACTGATTCGCCGGAACAATGGGACCAGCGACGCCCGCGGTGGGCGGGAGCGCCGTCGCGTTGATCGTGGCCTCGACTTCATTTGACTGCTGGTAATACAGCCCGATGCTGTTGGCGACCCCTTTGTCCGCAACGCCGTTGGCGCCGAGAGTGAACAGGCGCGGCCCCGTTGTAACGCCGCCGGCCAGCACCACTTCGGGCTTAAACCACATCGTCGCCGTAAAAGCGGTGACCGAGCCGAAATTCAGCGCGGCATTGGTCACGCCCGCCATCGGCCCGAGGCCGGCCACCGAGCCTTCTCCCGCACCGAGTAAGAAATCTGAATTGGTGGAAAAATCCAGCGCCACATTCAACCCGCTGACGCCGCTCCCGGGCACGCCGTGGTAATCCGTGGGAACCCCGTTGGAACTCACCAACGACAGACTGACCGCGACGCCTCCAAGGCTCGTGTCGCTTGCAGCCGTAGTGCCCGCGCCGGTGTCGGTGAAGGGGATTCGCAGTTGATTGACAATTTGCGCGCGAGCCGTACCGGCCAATGTTGCGAACATTGCGGTAATGGCGAGGGATAAAAATGCTTTTTTCATACGGTTTTGAAAATAGGAATTGTCATTGACTTCTTTGCTCAGTTTATCGTTCTGTCGCATATACAAGTTGTTTTCCGACACGTCACTTTTTCTCGCGAGCCGACTGCCTCGCCATGCTTATTGATACGCTGTGTAGTTTTTATTACTACATTTTCACAATCACGGTCAATAGAAAAATGTAAAAAGTAAGCAAAATCCCTATGTTTGCTGCATCCTATTCTTTCTGAACATGTTACCAGCCTTCCGACGCCCGTTTTCACGATATTTACGAGATTTCTGGGGAATTCCTGGCTTTTTTCCGAATTTATCCGAATTTCTCACTTGCGGCAAATCCCGCATGATACCTGCACAATATGCATTGACATGTTTTGTCGTATCGTTTACTACACTAACACGCGTGACTCAACAAATACTTCATGAAATCGTAACAATGCGATGAAGGCTCTCAATCCTTATGTAGTATTTATTTCGCTCGTCGTGGCCCTGGGTGGTTTCGTCTGGGGTTTTGACGCCACGGTCATTGCCGGCGCCGTCCCTTTCATCAAAAAATATTTCGATCTCACCGGCGACGCCGGCGATTTAAAATTGGGCCTCGCCGTCAGTTGTCTCGGTTGGGGAGTTTTGGGTGGCACGGCCTGCTCTGGTTTTCTTAGCGATCGTTTTGGCAGAAAGAATGTCCTGTTAGTCACCGCCCTGCTCTTCGCCGGCTCCGCGTTGCTCTCGGCGCTCGCGACGCAATTCGAATTATTTGTCGTTTCGCGCGTCATCGGCGGCATCGCCGTCGGCGGCGCCATATTGATTGCTCCGGTTTACATCGCCGAAATCGCGCCGTCCAACCTCCGCGGAACTCTCGTTTCGCTTAATCAATTGATGATCGTGACCGGCATCTCCGCCTCATTTTTCTCCAACTGGTATCTGGTCGATTCCGGCCCCAACAACTGGCGCTGGATGCTCGGCGTGGAAGTGATTCCCGCCCTGCTCTATTTCGTCATGCTGTTTTTCGTCCCGGAAAGCCCCCGCTGGCTTCTCGGCCGCGGCAACGAAACCGCCGCGCGCAAAATCCTCGAAAAGGTCCGGGGCGGAAATGTCGTCGCGACGGAATTGGAAAACATCCGCGACAGCTTCGCGGATAATCAAGCCGGATCGGAACTGGGCGGATTGCTGGGCGGGAAAATGAAGTTCGTCCTGCTCATTGCCCTGGCAATCGCATTTTTCCAGCAAATCACCGGGATCAACGCCGTCTTTTATTATCTGCCGACAATTTTCGCCCAGGCCGGCGGCTCGCAGAACGCCGCATTCCGCCAGGCCGTGCTCGTCGGGCTTGTCAACCTGCTGATGACGTTCGTCGCCATTTGGCTCGTTGACCGTGTTGGCCGCAAACCCCTTTTGCTCGTCGGCGCCGCGGGGATGACGTTATCCCTGCTCACTTGCAGTTGGGCTTTTCACGATTCCAGTTATCAATTGACCCCCAGGTCTTACGCCATGTTGCAGGCGGATAATGTCCCGCCCGATTTCCTCGCGGAGTTGAAAGCCGCCGACGGAAAAATTTTCGCGACGGAACAGGAATTCATGACAAATCTGGAATCCGCCCTCGGCGCCGATCACGTCAAGCCCTACCGCGATTCCATAGTCACCGCCGGTTTCCAAATCCGTGCCCAGCTCGTGCTCTATGCCATCATCGGGTTTGTCGCCTCGTTCGCCATTTCGCTCGGCCCGGTAATGTGGGTGTTGCTCTCGGAAATTTTTCCAAACGAATATCGCGGCGCGGGGATGTCCCTCGTTGGGTTTTGGAATTCCGCGATCAGCGCGAGCGTGACGTTGATTTTTCCCTGGGAATTGAGCCATCTCGGTTCGGCGGGCACATTCCTGGCTTACGGCGTCCTCGCGTTGCTGGCGTGGCTGTTCATCCTTGTCGGCATCCCGGAGACCAAAGGCAAATCGCTCGAGGAATTGGAGACCATACTTGTCCGCTCTCCCTTGAAACACCAATCCATCCCTTCGCATGCAATTAAATAAACTGTGCGCCGCCGCCATTCTCCTCGCGCTCCTGGCCGCGGATGCGACAGCCGCCCCGTCAATCGTCCGGCTTCGCAAAGCGGACGGACGCTGGCAACTTTTTGTCAATCAAAAGCCTTTCTACATCAAGGGCGGCGGATTGGAGTTTGGCAGCCAGGAGGAACTGGCCGCGCACGGCGGTAATTCCTTCCGCACCTGGCGCACCGATAACGGCATCGAAACCGGGCGCGAAATCCTGGACCGCGCCCAATCCAACGGCCTCTACGTCACCATGGGCATTGACCTCACGCGCGAACGCCAGGGGTTCGATTACAATGATAGCGCCGCTGTTGCCCAGCAGTTGGCCGATGTTCAGCGCCAGGTTTTAGAATATAAGGACCACCCCGCGCTCCTCATGTGGGCCATCGGCAATGAACTGAACCTCAACGCCAGGAATCCCAAAGTCTGGGATGCTGTCAATGAAATTTCAAAAATGATCCATCGGATCGATCCTAATCATCCGACTCTGACGCCGCTATCCGGCTTCAGTGGACAGTTGATCAATTCCGTCCGCTCGCACGCGCCGGACCTCGACCTGGTCGGCATCCAGATGTATGCCGATATTGTCAAGCTGCCCGCCTATTTGAAAAAGAGCGGTTATGACGGCGCTTATATCGTCACTGAATGGGGCGCTACCGGTCATTGGGAAGTGCCAAAAACAGACTGGGGCGCGCCCATCGAAAACGACAGTACTACCAAAGCCAACTCCTACCTGACCCGCTACCAGGAGGTCATTGCCAAAGACACCACGCAATGCCTCGGCTCCTACGTGTTTCTATGGGGCCAGAAGCAGGAGCGCACTCCCACCTGGTACGGCATGTTTCTAAAATCAGGTGAGGAAACCGCCAGCGTGGACGCCTTGCATTATGTCTGGAACGGAAAATGGCCTTCCAACCGCAGCCCCGAATTGAAGGGCGCCTGGCTGGATGGAAAAAACGCCTACCAAAATGTTCGCTTGAAATCCGGACGCAATTACACCGCAAAAGTCACCGCGGACGATCCCGATGGCGACCCGTTGACTTATCGCTGGGTTATCATGAGTGAAAGCAACGCCAAAACCACCGGCGGCGACCGCGAATCAGAACCGAAAAGCTGGCCCGCTCTCATCCGGCAAGCCGGCCATTCCGAAATCACCCTCAGCGCCCCTCCCCAACCCGGGGCCTACCGCCTTTTCGCGTATGTGTTTGACAATCACCGGCACGCCGCCCACGTCAATATTCCTTTCTATGTTGATAAGTCGGAAGTGGTTTCGGCATCGAACAACATCCCCTAATGCCGTCTCGCACTCGGGCACTTTATCTCGGATGCAACCCCGCCCATTTTTCCGCTGGCGCAATCGAGGGCCGGCAAATTGAATCGGACGGCGACGACTTTTACGAAATCCGCAATTACGACCGGCTGCCTCCTTTCTTGATGAGCGTCGTCAGTCCCGGCGATCATTGGATGTTCATTTCCAGCACCGGCGCGCTGACCGCCGGCCGCGCCAATCCCGACCGCGCTCTCTTCCCCTACTACACGGAAGACAAAATCCACGATTCCGCCGAAGTCACCGGTCCTAAAACCATCCTCGTCGTCGAACTCCGCGGTCGCCTCCATCTTTGGGAGCCTTTCTCTGATCGCGCTCGTGGGATTTACCCCGTCCAGCGCAACCTTCGTAAAAGCTTCCACGGCAACAAAATTATTTTCGAGGAAATCAACGCCGCCCTCGAATTGACCTTCCGCTACGGCTGGTTCAACAGCGAGCGCTTTGGTTTTGTTCGCAAATCCTGGCTCATCTCCACCGCGCGTTCCAGTGTCAAGGCGAAAATTCTCGATGGCGTCCAGAACATCCTCCCCAGCGCCGTCGGCAGCCAGTTGCAACTCGACAAAAGCGTCCTTGTGGACGCCTACAAAAAAAACGAACTCCTGCCGGAAACCGGCCTGGGCCTCTTCACTCTCGCCTCCGTTCCAATCGACCGACCCGAACCCGCCGAAGCATTGCGCGCAACGTCGCTTTGGTCCGCCGGAATCTACGCCCGTGCCCATTTTCTCTCTTCAACGCAACTGGACGCGTTTCGCGAAGGCCGCCAACTCCACACGGAAACGGATATTCGTGCCCGGCGCGGCGCTTATTTCGTATATGCGGAAATAAATTTACCCCCAGCCGCCACCGCCTCGTGGCGGATCGTCGCCGATATTCACCAAGGCCCTTCTCAAATCGCCGCCACCAACAAACTCCTTCACTATCCGGCCCATCTTCAACGTTTGGTGGACGCCGACATCCAAGGTGGCGACGACGAATTGCGCCGCATCGTCGCACAGGCCGATGGACTCCAAAAAACCGCCCGCCCCCTCGGCGACGCCCGCCATTTCAACAACGTCCTGTTCAATGTCATGCGTGGCGGCGTTTTTTTGCGCGGATACGCCGTCGATCAAACCGACTTCGCCGCCTTCATCCAAAATGCCGACATACAACGCGCCTCCTCACCCGCAAACCTCGAACGGCTGCGCCGCGAATATTTGCCGCTGACTTTCAGCCGCCGTCATGGCGACCCAAGCCGCCCATGGAATCGCTTTTCCATCACTACGCGCGCCGCGAATTACGAGGGGAATTGGCGCGATATTTTCCAAAATTGGGAGGCCCTCGCCGTCTCCTTTCCCGGCTTCGCTCCGGGCATGATTTGCAAATTCGTCAACGCCTCGACCATGGACGGCTACAACCCTTACCGCATCAGCCGCGACGGCTTCGATTGGGAAACTGTGGACCCCCACGACCCGTGGTCGCACATCGGTTATTGGGGCGATCATCAGATCATTTATCTCCTCAAGCTGCTGGAAATTCTCCAACGGCACGATCCGACAACGCTCGCCGATTTTTTGACGCGCGACATCTTTGCCTTCGCCAACGTTCCCTATCGCATTGCCCCTTACGCCGAACTCCTGGCCAACCCAAAAGAAACCGTCCATTTTCGTCCCGATTTGGACGAATTGACGCGCCAACGCGTCCGGGAACGCGGCGCGGACGGAAAGTTGGTTTGGGACCGCAACGGCGCCGTATTACTCGTCAATCTCACCGAAAAAATACTGGTCTCGATCCTCGCGAAATTATCCAACTTCGTGCCCGAAGCCGGCATCTGGCTCAACACCCAGCGCCCCGAATGGAACGACGCCAACAACGCGCTTGTCGGCAACGGCGCAAGCGTCATCACGCTCCATCATCTCCGGCGCTACCTCGCATTTTGCGCCGAGATATTCCGCCCGCTGGCTGCCGCAAAGATTAAAATTTCGCGCGAAGTCCTCCAATTAATGGAAGAGATCGCCGGGACTCTTGAGCGACGCCGTCCATGGCTCGCCGCCCCGCTGACCGACAGGCGCCGAAAACTTATTCTTGACGACCTGGGCCAGGCCGGCAGCCGGTATCGCGAGCACGTTTATCAACGCGGTCTGTCCGCCCGTGCCGCAAGTCCCGGCGCCGGCCTGCTCGCGTTTTTCTCCAATGCCCTCGCGTGGATCGACCACTCCATCCGCGCCAATCGCCGGCCCGACGCCCTTTACTACGCCTACAATCTCATTTCCTTTGAACGCCCCGGCGCCGTGAAAATTCGCCGCCTTTACGAAATGCTCGAGGGCCAGGTCGCCGCGCTGAGTTCCGGCAGCCTCGCGCCCGAAGAGTCGCTGTCGGTCCTGCGCGCCCTCCGCGCCAGCGCGATGTATCACGCCCCGCGGCAAAGCTACCTGTTATATCCCGACCGACCGCTCCCCCGCTTCGCCGACAAGAACAATATTCGCCATCGCGATATCGCCCGCTCCCAATTGCTTCGCAAACTAATCGCCGACGGCAACACAGTGCTCCTCGAACGGGATGTCTCCGGGCACAGCCATTTCAACAGTGATTTCAAAAACTCGCGCGATGTCCAAACAGCGTTGCGGCATCTGGCCGAATCCGGCTACTCCCGGCTTGTCAAACGCGACGGTCCTTTGGTCCTCGAAATTTTCGAGCGGCTTTTCGACCATCAATCTTTCACGGGCCGTTCGGGCGCATTTTTCGGTTACGAAGGACTTGGGTGCATCTACTGGCACATGGTTTCCAAGCTTCTCCTGGCCGTGCAGGAATCGCACGAACGCGCCGTCCGCTCCGGCGCGCCCCGTAATATACTTGACGGCCTCGCGAAGTGTTACCGGGACATCCGCACTGGGATCGGCGACCGTAAGACTCCCGCCGACTATGGCGCATTTCCGATGGACCCCTATTCCCACACCCCGGGTGCAGGCGGCGCCCGCCAGCCCGGCCTTACCGGGCAGGTCAAGGAGGACATTCTCTGCCGTTTCGGGGAATTGGGCG